>JAJQBG010000345.1 GCA_021203405.1 Bacteroides sp. | reverse complement strand
CTATTTATAAATAAAATACATTTTTCATTCACTACATTTTTTATTTAAATAAAGAAAGTAGTCATTTGTTTCATTTTCTTTGTAAAAGCAGGGAAGTAAATGATAAACTTCTTTCTCCGGCAGAGTGATAAAACACACTACTCTGTATTCTCTAATAAGAAATACTCAAATTTTATTTATATATCATGAAAAAGCTACTTATTCTATTTTTTGCTATTATAGCAATACTTCCACTATCGGCCGGATATAACCAGGCGGAAATGGATCGGTTTATCACAGATTTAATGAGCCAGATGACCCTGGAAGAGAAAATAGGTCAGATGAACCTGCCGAGTGACGGAGATATTATCACCGGATTGGGTGATAACAGTAATATCACCGGAAAAATCAAACAAAGCTACGTAGGTGGCATGTTCAATATCAAAGGGGTAGAAAAGATCCGGGAGATCCAACGGATCGCTGTAGAAGAGAGCCGGCTGGGAATCCCCTTACTCTTTGGGATGGATGTGATCCACGGCTATGAAACAGTTTTCCCGATCCCCCTGGGGCTTGCCTGTACCTGGAACATGGAAGCTATTCGGGAATCGGCACAGATCGCGGCTACGGAAGCAAGTGCCGACGGGATCTGCTGGACATTCAGCCCCATGGTTGACATTTGCCGCGACCCACGCTGGGGACGCATTTCGGAAGGGAACGGGGAAGATCCTTTCCTGGGTGGACAAATAGCGAAAGCAATGATCCGGGGCTATCAGGGAGAGGATAATTTATTTGCCACCAACAAACAGATCATGTCCTGCGCCAAGCATTTTGCGCTGTATGGAGCCTCAGAGGCGGGTCGTGACTACAATACAGTGGATATGAGCAGGCTGAGCATGTACAACGATTATTTCTATCCTTATCAGGCTGCGGTAGAGGCAGGGGTTGGGAGCATGATGGCTTCGTTCAATGTAGTAGATGGTATTCCTGCGCACGGGAACAAATGGTTACTGACAGATGTATTGAGAGATCAGTGGAACTTCCGGGGATTTACAGTAACCGATTACGGGGGTATCGGTGAAATGATGAGTCATGGTTTAGGAGATTTGCAAACAGTATCTGCGTTGGCATTGAATGCCGGATTGGATATGGATATGGTAAGCGAAGGGTATCTGAATACCTTACAAAAATCCCTGGAAGAGGGAAAAGTGACCGAAGATCAGATTGACAGGGCGTGCCGCTACATTCTGGAAGCGAAATATAAACTGGGATTATTTGAGGATCCTTATAAATATTGCGACCCATCGCGTGCGAAAAAAGAGATCTATACACCGGAGCATCGGGCTATTGCCTGTAAAACAGCTGCTGAAAGTTTTGTACTCCTTAAGAACGAGGGAAATATACTGCCGTTATCCGGGAACAAAACGATCGCGGTAGTAGGCCCGCTGGCAAATACCCGTTCGAATATGCCGGGAACATGGAGTGTAGCTGTAGACCTGAACGCTCCGGCTACGGTGGTAGAGGGTATCAAAGCGGTAGCAGGAGAAAAGAGCACGGTTCTATATGCAAAAGGGTCTAATCTGACAAGTGATCCGGTATTGGAGGAGAATTCTACCGTATTCGGGCGTTCCCTGCATCGTGACAACCGTTCGGAAGAGGAGTTAAGGAACGAAGCGCTTGCCATAGCGGTCGGAGCCGATGTTATTGTGGCAGCCATCGGAGAATCTTCAGAGATGAGTGGCGAATCGAGCAGCCGTACCGATATAAGTATTCCGGACGTTCAACAGCGGTTACTGAAAGAATTACTGAAAACCGGAAAGCCGGTTGTACTGGTACTCTTCACCGGACGTCCCCTGACATTAGTGTGGGAAAATGAAAATGTGCCTGCTATCCTGAATGTATGGTTCGGAGGGAGTGAAGCGGCTCACGCAATTGGTGATGTACTGTTTGGAAAGGTTAACCCGAGCGGAAAACTGGTTACTACTTTTCCCCGTAGCGTAGGACAGATTCCTCTTTATTATAACCATTTTATGACGGGACGTCCGGTTGCTGATAATGGATTTGAGAAATACCGCTCCAATTACCTGGACGAGAAGAATGCACCTTTATATCCCTTCGGGTATGGTCTTAGTTATACGCAGTTCTCTTATAGCGATGTTAAGTTGAGTTCAACCCGGCTGAGCGGGAACGGTAAGATCACTGTCTCAGTGACTGTAACCAACAACGGGAAATATGATGGAAAAGAGGTTGTACAGCTATACATCCGTGATCTGGTAGGCAGCATCACCCGTCCTCTAAAAGAGTTAAAAGGTTTTGAAAAGATCTCCTTAAAGGCGGGAGAGAGCAAAGTGGTGAACTTCACCATTCAGCCGGAGATGTTGAAATTCTACAATTACAATCTGGAATATGTATGGGAGCCGGGAGAATTTGAGGTGATGATCGGTGGGAATAGCCGGGATGTGAGTTCAGCCAGATTTATTCTCCAATAACAGCTATAGAAATTTGAAAAAACCAGTTAAAACAAGATTCGATGATGATGAAAATAATTAATTCCTGTATAGTATTGTTCTGTGTATGTATACTTACCAGCCATGCTCAGAATAGTCAGCCGATCTACCTGGATGACACTCAACCGGTAGAAAAGCGCATTGAAGATGTATTAGCCAGAATGACTACGGAGGAAAAAGTGGCTATGTTGCATGCACACTCAAAGTTCAGTTCTCCGGGGGTGCCCCGGTTGGGTATTCCTGAGTTCTGGATGACAGATGGCCCGCATGGTATCCGTCCCGAAGTACTGTGGGACGAGTGGGAACAAGCGGGATGGACCAATGACTCCTGTTTCGCTTTTCCGGCCCTGACCTGCCTGGCAGCCACCTGGAACGAAGAGATGTCTTTGCTCTACGGTCGGTCGTTAGGCGAAGAGGCCCGTTACCGGGGAAAAGATGTATTACTGGGACCCGGAGTGAATATTTACCGTACTCCTTTAAAACGGACGTAATTTTGAATACATGGGTAAAGATCCTTTTCTGGCGGCCAAAATGGTAGTTCCTTATATCAAGGGGGTACAGGAAAACGGAGTGGCTACCTGTGTAAAACACTTTGCCCTTAATAACCAGGAATATAATCGGCATACGACAAATGTTATCGTAGACGACCGGGCCCTGTATGAGATTTACCTGCCTGCTTTTAAAGCCGCCGTGCAGGAGGGAGATTCATGGACGATCATGGGATCTTACAACCTGTATAAGAATCAGCACGGTTGTCACAACGAATATCTGCTGAATGATATCCTGAGAGGGGAATGGGGATACAAAGGAGTAGTTGTATCGGATTGGGGTGGTACACACGATACCTATCAGGCTATTTTCAACGGACTGGATATGGAGTTCGGTTCATGGACCAACGGATTGAGCTATGGAGCCAGCAATGCGTATGATAATTACTACCTCGCCCAGCCCTATCTGAACCTGATCCGCTCCGGTGAAGTGGGAACCAAAGAACTGGATGAGAAGGTACGCCGGATCCTTCGCCTGGCTTTCCGGACCACGATGGACAGGAACAGGCCTTTTGGTTCGCTCTGTTCTCCGGAACACAGCCTTGCGGGGCGCCGGATAGCAGAGGAGGGTATTGTATTATTGAAAAATGAGAATAACACCTTGCCTGTTGATCTGAATAAAGTAAATAAAATTGCTGTTATCGGCGAGAATGCCATCAAAATGATGACAGTGGGTGGGGGTAGTTCTTCCCTGAAAGTGAAGTATGAGATGTCTCCGCTGGATGGACTCAGAAACAGGATCGGTCCGGCAGCAGAAGTGGTGTATGCCCGTGGCTATGTAGGTGATCCGAGGGGAGAATACAATGGAGTGATATCGGGCCAGGATCTGGCAGATAGCCGCTCAGAGGATGAGTTGATCAGCGAAGCGGTGGAAGTGGCGGCAGGTGCGGATTATGTGATCTTCATCGGTGGATTAAATAAAAGTGAGCATCAGGATTGTGAAGACTCAGACCGCGCCGGACTTGAACTTCCTTATAACCAGGATCGATTGATCAGCGAACTGGCAAAAGTGAATAAAAACCTGGTGGTAGTGAATGTTTCGGGTAATGCGATAGCGATGCCTTGGGTGAAAAAGGTTCCGGCCATTGTACAGGCGTGGTACCTGGGATCAGAAGCAGGGAACGCGCTTGCCTCTGTATTGGTAGGAGACACCAATCCTTCCGGAAAGCTTCCTTTCTCCTTTCCTGCAAAGCTGACCGATCTGGGAGCGCATAGTTTAGGAGAATATCCGGGAAACAAAGAGGAATTAGCACATTCAGTTAATCGCACCGATACGATTAACGAAACTTACCACGAAGGTATTTTTGTAGGCTATCGTTGGCTGGATAAAGAGAAGATCGCTCCGCTTTTTAGTTTTGGTCATGGACTGAGTTACACCACTTTTAAGTATGGTAAAGTAACAGCAGACAAAAAAGAGATGAGTGAGCAGGAGATTCTGACTGTTTCCATGGATGTAAAAAATACAGGGGACCAGAGAGGAGCAGAGATCGTACAGCTTTATATCAGTGATCTGAAATCCTCCTTACCCCGCCCTGTAAAAGAGCTGAAAGGGTTTAAGAAGGTTACCCTGGAACCGGGAGAGGAAAAAACAGTCACTTTCTCTATAGATAGATCTGCGTTGAGTTTCTTTGATCCTGATAAACATGACTGGGTAGCGGAACCGGGAGATTTTGAGGTGTTGATCGGAGCTTCTTCAACAGACATTCGTAGCAAGATGAAATTTACGTTGAAATAGAATAAAGAGATTATTTAAGGATACGAGTCAAACAAAGGTAGTTTTTACCGCATGAAAAAAGAGAGTGTATTTTTTGGTACACTCTCTTTTGTATAATAAGAAGCTGTTTATTTATACTCCTGCCAGCTTTTGATCTGGATATCTTCCACTCCCATTTCGCAGAACGATTCAATGAAAGCACTCGCCAGACGGGCATTGGTGATCAGCGGTATGTTGTGATCAATAGCACCCCGGCGGATGCGGTAACCATTCGTCAATTCGCGCTTGGTATGATTCTTCGGAATATTGACGATCAGGCCGAAGCGGTGATCGGCGATCATCTTCATTACATTGTTTTCAGCCTGATCGTTTTCATCGGGCCAGTAAACGGCTTCGGCATTGACTCCGTTATCCTGGAGGAAACGGGCTGTTCCGGCTGTTGCATAGATCTTGTACCCTTTTTCGGCCAGCATACGGCTTGAATCGAGCAGATCTACTTTCGACTTGGTTGCTCCTGAAGAGAGCATAACTCCTTTGTCTTTAGCAGGGATCCGGAAACCGGTAGCGATCATCGAGTTGAGTACTGCTTCAGAGAAGTCGTCTCCGATACATCCTACTTCACCGGTAGAGGACATATCTACACCCAGTACCGGATCGGCTTTATGCAGCCTGGAGAAAGAGAACTGGGATGCTTTTACACCGATCCACTCTATATCAAAGGCTGATTTTTCAGGCTGTGAGTAGGGAGCATCCAGCATAATGCGGGTAGCTGTCTCAATAAAGTTACGCTTCAATATTTTAGAAACGAAGGGGAAGCTATGGGAAGCACGGAGGTTACATTCAATCACCTTTACTTCGTTATTCTTAGCCAGGAACTGGATATTGAAAGGGCCTGAAATATTAAGTTCTTTCGTAATGCGGCGGCTAACCTTCTTAATACGACGGGCTGTTTCAAAATAGATCTTCTGCGCCGGGAATACCAGGGTAGCATCTCCTGAATGTACACCGGCAAACTCTACATGTTCGGAGATAGCATATTCTACGACTTCCCCGTTCTGGGCTACCGCATCGAATTCTATCTCTTTGGCATCCTGCAGGAATTGTGATATGACTACCGGATATTCTTTGGAGACTTCGGTAGCCATTTGCAGGAACTCTTCCAGTTCTTTTTCGTCGTAGCAAACATTCATAGCAGCTCCGGAAAGAACGTAAGAAGGACGGACTAGTACGGGATAACCTACTTTTTCGACAAAGCCTTTTACATCCTCCAGGCTGGTAAGTTCCTGCCAGGCGGGTTGGTCAATGCCCAGTGAGTCGAGCATAGCGGAGAATTTATGACGGTTCTCCGCGCGGTCAATGGAAAGCGGTGAAGTTCCCAGGATAGGCACATCCTGACGGTGAAGTTTCATAGCCAGATTATTAGGGATCTGCCCTCCTACGGAAACAATGACTCCACGGGGTTGCTCCAGGTCAATGACATCGAGTACTCTTTCAAAAGAGAGCTCATCGAAGTAGAGGCGGTCGCACATATCGTAGTCGGTTGATACGGTTTCCGGGTTATAGTTGATCATAATGGATTTATAGCCCAGTTTACGAGCCGTTTGTACGGCATTTACCGAACACCAGTCAAACTCTACGGAGCTACCGATACGGTAAGCACCGGAACCGAGTACGACAACCGATTTTTCGTTTTTATAATAGTTTACGTCATACCCCTCTACCGCGTAGGTCATATAGAGGTAATTAGTGAGTTCCGGATGTTCGGAAGCAATGGTATTGATGCGTTTCACTGCCGGCAGAATACCCAGTTCTTTACGACGGGCACGAACCTGCAGACTCTCTTTCTCCATATTTCCCTGTGGATTGAGAATAATGCGGGCGATCTGGAAATCAGAGAATCCGAGAATCTTAGCCTCTCTCAGTACATCGGCAGGAATCTCTTCGAGTGTTTTGTATGCGGAGAGTTTGTCTTTATAATCGCAAATATTTTTGAGTTTACCCAGAAACCAGGGATCAATTTTAGTCAGTTCGTGAATACGGTCAATGGTATATCCTTTTTCCAATGCTTCGGCAATGGCAAAAACACGCAGGTCGGTAGGGTTGGCCAGTTCCGTATCCAGGTCGTCAAAAGCTACTTTTTCGTTGCCTACAAAACCGTGCATTCCCTGTCCGATCATACGGAGTCCTTTCTGAATGATCTCCTCGAAGGAGCGACCGATAGACATGATCTCTCCTACCGACTTCATACTGGAGCCGATCTCGCGGGATACACCGACAAATTTAGTCAAATCCCACCGGGGTATTTTACAGATCAGATAATCCAGGCTTGGAGCCGCGTAGGCAGAATTGGGAGTACCCATTTCACCGATCTGATCCAGTGTATATCCCAAAGCGATCTTGGCAGCGACAAAAGCCAACGGATAACCGGTCGCTTTGGAAGCCAGCGCGGAAGAACGACTCAAACGGGCATTCACCTCAATAACCCGATAGTCATCGGTTTCAGAGTTAAAAGCATATTGTATATTACACTCTCCTACAATACCCAGGTGACGGATACATTTTACAGAGAGTTCCTGAAGCATTTTCAGTTCTTTTTCATCCAGTGAGCAGGTAGGTGCTACTACAATTGACTCTCCGGTATGAATACCGAGTGGGTCAAAGTTTTCCATGCTGGCTACTGTGAAACAGTGGTCGTTGGCATCACGGATCACTTCAAACTCGATCTCTTTCCAACCTTTGAGAGACTCTTCTACCAGGATCTGTTTAGAGAAAATGAACGAGCTTTCGGCGAGTTTGATAAACTCTTCTCTATTGGCACAGATACCACTACCCAATCCTCCAAGAGCATAGGCAGAGCGTACCATCACGGGGAACCCGATCTTTTCAGCAGCCGCCAGGGCATCTTCCATAGTCTCTACGGCCTGGCTGACGGGGGTTTTCATTTCAATCTCATCGAGTTTCTTTACGAAAAGATCGCGGTCTTCGGTATACATAACGGCCTCTACGGAAGTACCGAGTACTTTAACACCATATTTATCAAGAATTCCGTTTGTATAGAGTTCGGTACCACAGTTCAACGCTGTTTGTCCGCCAAAAGCAAGCAAAATACCATCGGGCTTTTCTTTCTTGATGATCTTTTCTACAAAATAGGGAGTTACGGGCAGGAAATAGACCTGATCTGCAATACCTTCTGATGTCTGGATCGTAGCAATGTTGGGATTTACCAGTACGGAACTGATATCTTCTTCGCGCAGGGCTTTCAGGGCCTGTGACCCGGAATAATCAAACTCTCCGGCCTGCCCGATCTTTAATGCTCCTGATCCCAGGACCAGGACTTTCTTAATTTGCTTCTCCATTTCTCTTGTTACAATATGTTGTTATTTTAAGTATTCCACAAAAAAAAATGCGTTATCCCCGAAAATGGATTAACGCATTACTAAAAAAGTAGATAAATATTGTTTCACCGGGAAAAAAGCCACCACTCCTGTCGCGGTGCAAAACACCCGAGAGATGATCATTGCTTTTTATTTTTTGCCCGTTCATTCGTCTTCAAAATTTGTGCAAAGTAACTACATTTTTTGTATTTACCCAAATAAATAAAGATCAATTATGCAAGGAAATAAACTCCGGTAAATCTATCAGCAAGGAAGCCGGAAATAGTGATGTTTTTTTCTATCTTTGCGGCCATTAAGTAATCAAATATATTATTTATTAATATATATGATTACTCCTATAATCGGAGAACAAAAGCAAAAATAAAAACATGGAAACAGTTGTAAGTGGTATACGTCCTACCGGCAATCTGCACCTGGGTAACTACTTCGGTGCGGTAAAAAGCTTTATTCAGATGCAGAATGAATATAATTGTTTTTTCTTTATTGCCGACTGGCACTCCCTGACCACCCGTCCGAAACCGGAGAACATTATAAACAGTGCCTGTACGATCCTGGCCGAATACCTGGCCTGCGGTATTGATCCGGAAAAGGCAACGATTTACATACAGAGTGATGTAAAAGAGATATTGGAACTCTACCTGTTCCTCAATATGAATGCTTATCTGGGAGAGTTGGAAAGAACCACAACTTTTAAAGAGAAGGCACGCAGCCAGCCGGATAATGTAAACGCAGGACTCCTTACTTATCCGACTTTAATGGCTGCTGATATCCTGATCCATAAGGCAGCTAAAGTGCCTGTTGGAAAAGACCAGGAACAGAATATGGAGATGGCACGTAAATTTGCCCGTCGTTTTAACTCCATGTATGATGTAGAGTTCTTTCCTGAACCGGCTTCTTTCTCACTGGCCGCTAAAGCAGTGAAGATACCCGGACTGGATGGAAGCGGTAAAATGGGGAAATCAGAAGGAAATTGTATTTACCTGCATGATGACGCGACTACCATCAAAAAGAAAGTTATGAAAGCGGTTACCGATTCGGGACCCACCCAGCCCAACAGTGAAAAACCGGAAGTGATACAGAACCTTTTCACTTTCCTGGATATTGTATCCACTAAGGAGGCGTACGATTATTACAATGAAAAATGGAACGATTGTTCCATCCGGTATGGAGATCTGAAAAAGCAACTGGCAGAGGATATTACTAACTTCAATGCTCCGATCCGTGAAAAAATCAGGGAGTACTCTTCCAACACGGGATTATTGGATAAAATTGCTCTGATGGGTGCTGAAAAAGCGCGGGAGAGTGCACAGAAGACAATTAAAGAGGTAAGAGAGATTATTGGTTTCAGATAATCTTTCTATTAAAAATAAGTAAGGGGAACTGCGTATAAGATATTCAATCTTGTTGCAGGCCCCCTACCTTCCTAATATAGAGCTGACATTTATTTTCTTACGGTTATCTCCAGTCTACAATAAAATCACTGCTGTAACGGCTCAGAGAAGCATCCTCATCGCTATCAAGCGGAATACTCCACTCCGTTATAAATTCATACTTCTTTTCAACGGTAACTTCTTCCTCTTCCACATGGGTGTCATTTACATAACTCCAGCTAATAGAGAAATCGGCTTCAGGTTTTGTATTATCAGATATAAAATTTATCTCACCGATACTCTCGTCTTTTCTGTAAGAGGAATTAAAGCTGTTATTCAAAGCCGGATTTTTTATATCCTCTGCTTTTTGTTTTTTGCACCTAATTTCATAACTCTGCCTTTTAATTGGGTTAACACTTAGTATATATAATATAATTACTCTGAAATAATCACATCTCGAAGTAATCATGCAC
>JAJQBG010000313.1 GCA_021203405.1 Bacteroides sp. | reverse complement strand
CTTAGGCCCTGGCAACGTCAGGGTTTATAGGGTTATCAAAGATTGCGCACTGTAGGTGCAGTATATAAAATATAGCCTTTATTATAAAATATAGGCTTTGTTATTTCACCATTATGCTGGGCCTACAGCCCGCAATCCTTTGTTTATCAGAACCCCCGGCGATGCCGGGGGCTAAGGTACATATGCCCCGCCTGGGGCAATTATAACAGTATCAATATCACTGCCAGGATCAGTAGGGCCTTCAGCCCATCCAACTATAGTTAAAGAGGAATTCTTTCGGTCTTAGCCTAACGGCTATGCCACTTTGGGGTTGCAGGGTCTCACGATCAATTCCTCTTATTGTCGCCGGCTTCACAGCCGGTGACTTTTCACTTTGCGGCTTCATAGCCCCACACGGTACAGGGGCGGCTATGAAGCCGCAGGGTAAAGATCCCCCAGTTATGAACCAACGGTCAACGCAGCTAAACTGGTGGCAATACATGAAGTGATTCCTGTAGAACATTTACAATGTTCAGGGGGGAATGGAATTCTACCCGGGGATTCGCTCTGCTCAGCCCCGGGCTATTGATAGGTCCCTTTCAGGGATAGTAAAAATGAATTATCCTATATACGTTAATCTGTTTTTCCTCTATAGCGTGATCAGGGGATAAAGAGCAGACACTATGTTCTTGCAGTGACATAATTGTTTTTATGACAGAAGAACAAAAGAACATGTTTTACTGTGTGACCACTGCCTTTATAGTGGGTGGGTTTCTGTAGGGGCCTCATCCCACACATGGTACAGGAGCGGCTATGAAGCCGCCAGATAAAAAGTCACCGGCTGTGAAGCCGGCGACAACAAAGAACGCTTTTTAGTTGTGCAACAGCCACTGTGAAGCCGGTGAGTTGCTATCGGTTTTATGATAATTGCCGTCTCTATGAAACCATCATTCTTTTCTGTTCTCTGCTGTTTTCTGTGTCATACTGAGCGAAGTCCAAAATCTCTTCTTCGCTTAGCGAGTGTGTGACAGGATTTATGATAAGAGTAAGAGTATGCCTAATTAATTTCCTTCTAAAAAGCCAGGATATGTAAAGAAGGATTTATTACCCAAAAACCGCGAGCGAAGCAATGCGGCGATATATTAAATTCGGACCATCCCGGAAGAGCATAAAGCGGAAGCATATATAAAAAATACCTTTAAATGCCCTGAAGGGGCTAAAGATAATAGCCCAGTGGTCAATGGAGCAAAGCGGAATGTCACCCTGGGACGAGTGACCCCACTGCGCAGGTCTCTGGAGTAGCTCTGGAGGGCTTGTGTCCTTGATTTTTTTTTGGTTCTTTTTTGATCAAGCAAAAAAGAACAAATACCCCACCCCACCCCACAAAAAAAGAGTATATCTTCCCAAAAGACATACTCCTTCTCTTCTATTAAAAATAGAATATACTTAAAGATTCGCTTTTACAGCATCGATAAGCTCCTGATACTCTTCATCCGACAAATAAACTTTGCCCGGATTCATGGTAAAGGTACCTCCGTAATCCGGTCCGTCCACATACTTGGGAGCCAGGTGGAAATGCAGGTGGGAAAGTTTATCCGAATAAGCGCCGTAGTTGATTTTTTCCGGATTGAAAGCTTTTGCCATGGCACGGGTCACACGGGTCACATCTTCCATAAAAGCATTCCGTTCTTCGTCGCTCAGTTCATACAGGTCGTTCACATGATCTTTATAGGCTACCAGGCAACGGCCACGGTAAGTCTGTTCTTTGAAAAGGAATACACGTGATACACTTAGTTGTGCAAATTCGATCATTAAATTGTGTAGTGTCTCGTTGCTCTGACAATACAAACAATCTTTCGGGTCACTCATCATAGTTTTAAAATTTTAATGGATTGGTTGTAAAAATAGTATTTTCTTTCCGGACGGATGTAGAAATATTATCTCATTTTGTTTTTTCTTCTTTTTTTCGGAACGGAGGCTTTACCACTAAGGCTTTCAGCTTCCTTCCGCGTACATTTATCCATATTTCACTTCCCGGAGAGGCATAGTCAGACTTTACGTATCCCATACCGATACCAATTTTTCGCAGGGGAGACAGGGTACCCGAGGTAACTTCCCCTATTTTTTCTCCGGTTTCGTTCAATATTTCGTAGCCTTTCCGGGGGATGCCCCGGTCTGTTATTTCAAAACCGACCAGTTTACGGGATACTCCTTCTCTCTTCTGTTTCTCCAGGGCTGCCCGGTTGATAAACTCTTTACCGTCTGTAAATTTAGTGATCCATCCCAGGCCCGCTTCGATCGGGGAAGTAGTATCGGTGAGTTCATTTCCGTAAAGGCAGAACCCCATTTCCAGGCGCAGCGTATCCCGGGCACCCAGTCCTATGGGTTTAATCCCATACTCCCGGCCCGCTTCAAAGATCGCCTGCCAGATCTTTCCGGCGGCAGCAGGGTCAAAATAGAGTTCAAATCCTCCAGCTCCGGTGTAGCCTGTATTGGATATAATTATCTCTTTTTCTCCGGCCAGTTCTCCTACCCGGAAGGTATAATAAGGAATTTCCTTTAAGGGAATGGAAGTAAGTTTTTGCAGGGTATCGGGTACTTTCGGGCCCTGGATAGCCAGCTGGGCCATACGGTCGGAACTATTCTCCAGCCCGGCTCCTTCACTGTTGTTGGCTATACACCACTGCCAGTCTTTTTTCGATATTGGATGCATTTACTACCAGCATATACTTCTCTGTTTCATACTGATAGATCAGCAGATCGTCTACGATCCCTCCTTCCCGGTTGGGGAAACAGGTATATTGTACCTTCCCGGGGTGCAGCAGGGCTACATTGTTGGAGGTGATCTTCTGGAGGAAGGCCAGTGCATTCGGTCCTTTTACCCAGAACTCTCCCATGTGTGATACATCAAAAACGCCTACTCCGTTGCATACGGTGAGGTGTTCGTCAATAATACCTGTATATTCGGTCGACATAAGGTAACCGGCGAACTCATGCATACGGGCTCCGAGTGCTATATGCGTGTCTGTGAAGGGTGTTTGTTTCATAGGATGGATCTTACTGTGTTATCGGGCTGATAGTTCGGCTATTTTTATAATTACCTGCATCGCCTTCTCCATATTCTGTACGGGAATAAATTCATACCGTCCGTGGAAGTTAAGGCCGCCGGCAAAGATGTTGGGGCAGGGTAAACCTTTGAAAGAGAGTTGCGCACCGTCGGTTCCGCCGCGTATGGGTTTTACCCGGGGTTTTACCCCGGCCTCTTCCATGGCCCGGAAGGCAAGATCGATCACATGCATCACCGGCTCGATCTTCTCCCGCATGTTATAGTACTGATCCCGTATCTCTGCCGAAGCGATGGGAGAGTCGTATTCGTAGTTGATCTTCTCCACAGCTTCTTCGATGATCTTTTTCCGGTTTTCAAATTTTTCCCGGTCGTGATCCCGGGTGATGTAACTGATAGTGGTTTGCTCTACATTTCCCTCCATACTGATCAGATGGAAGAATCCTTCGTATCCCTCTGTCTCTTCCGGAGTCTCCTTTTCCGGTAACATCCGGATCAACCGGTTGGCAGCCAGCATGGAGTTGATCATTTTGTTTTTGGCATATCCCGGGTGTACATTCCTGCCTTTGAAGGTGATTTTTGCATGGGCTGCATTGAAGTTCTCAAATTCCAGTTCCCCCAGTTCTCCGCCATCCATGGTGTAGGCCCAGTCGCAACCGAATTTCTCTACATCAAATTTATGGGCCCCGACCCCTATCTCTTCATCGGGATTAAAACCGATCCGGATCTTACCGTGTTTAATTTCCGGATGCTCTTTCAGGTACTCGATGGCTGAAATTATCTCGGCTATTCCGGCTTTATCATCGGCTCCCAGCAGGGTTTTTCCATCGGTTACAATGAGGTCTTCTCCCTGATGGTCCAGCAACTCCGGGAATTGGTCGGGAGATAATACTATATTCTCTTCCCGGCAAAGTACGATATCCTTTCCGTCGTATGCTTTTACCAGGCGGGGTGATACATCTTTGCCGCTCATATCAGGGCTGGTATCCAGGTGGGCAATAAACCCGATCACCGGGATCTCTTTGTCGGTATTGGCCGGCAGTGTAGCGAACAGGTACCCGTTCTCATCCAGGGTGATCTCTTCCAGCCCCAGGGTTTCAAGCTCTGTTTTGAGGTAGCGTGCAAATGTCATTTGCCCGGGTGTACTGGGAGTTACTCCGCTGTTCTCGTCGGATTTTGTATCGAAAGTTACATAGTTCAGGAAACGATCTGTTACATTCATAGGTTTTAGTCTTTATATTCAGTATATAGTCAGAACTTTCCACACAGGGAAAGGTTCAACTTTCCGGGAAAGAAATCGTTCCTTTCCGCTGTTGCCTGTAAAGTTAAAAAAGAGCCTTGAAAAAACAAAGTATTTCAAGGCTCTTTTGTCTGTTATAGGTTATTAACGCTCTGTATCAGAAATAGCTGGTTCCGTCAAAACAGTGGGTACATACTTTGCATTTGGGAAGCCCGATGGCCTCTACCAGTGTTTCCAGCGAGTTGAACTGAAGCGAAGTAAGTCCTAATTGTTCTGCAATGATCCGGACCATCTTATCATATTCGGGAGATCCGGTTTGGGCATATTTTTCCAGGTTCCTGTTCTCATCTCCTTCGAGGTCTTTAATGATCTGGCGGGTAATGAGTTTCAGGTCGGATTTGGAAGCGGTGAAACCGATAAAGGGACAGCTGTAGATAAGCGGAGGACATCCGATACGCATGTGTACCTCCCGGGCACCGTACTCAAACAGTATTTTTACATTGTCTTTCAGCTGGGTGCCTCTTACGATCGAATCGTCGCAGAAGATGATCTTTTTTCCTTCCAGCATGGCCCGGTTAGGGATCAGTTTCATTTTGGCTACCAGGCTGCGCATGTTCTGGTTGGCAGGAGTAAAGCTCCGGGGCCAGGTCGGTGTATATTTTACAATGGCCCGGTGATAGGGGATCCCTTTTCCTTCTGCATATCCCAGTGCCTGGCCGATCCCTGAATCGGGTATACCGCAGACACAATCGGCTTCGTCCGTATCTTTTTGTCCCATCTTGAAACCGCTGGTAAAACGTACTTCCTCCACATTCCGGCCCTCATAACTGGAAATGGGAAAACCATAATAGACCCATAGGAAGGAGCATATCTGCATTTGTTCATTGGGCTTGCGTAGCTGCTCTACGCTATCGGCGGTGATTTGTACAATTTCTCCCGGGCCTATATACCTGTCAATCTCGTAATCTAAGTTGGGAAAACTGTTGGTCTCGCTGGTGATGGCGTAGGCTCCCTCTTTTTTACCGATCACAACCGGGGTACGGCCCAGCTTGTCGCGGGCGGCTATAATACCGTTCTCGGTCATGATCAGCATAGAGCAGGATCCTTTTATTTTGTTGTAGACGTTTTCAATGCCTTCTACAAAATCTTTTCCCTGTATGATCAGCAGGGAAATAAGTTCGGTCTGATTGGTATTTCCGGAGCTGAGTTCTGCCAGGTGCATATTTTAGCCAGTAATTCCTCTTCCAGTTCTGCTATATTGGTGATCTTAGCGACGCTTACAATCGCAAAACGTCCTAAGTGAGAGTTGATCACAATGGGTTGGGCATCCGTATCACTGATCACTCCGATACCTATGTTGCCGTCAAACTTGGATAGGACCGGTTCGAATTTACTCCGGAAGTATGCACTTTCCAGGTTGTGTATGGAGCGTGAAAACCCTTTTTCTTTAGAATAGGTCGCTAAACCGCCGCGGCGGGTACCCATGTGTGAGTTGTAGTCAGTACCGTAGAACAGATCGGTTACGCAGTCTATTCTTGAAACTGTCCCGAAAAAACCTCCCATTATATTGTCGTTTTATTGCAAGATCGACGCAAAAGTAGTAAAAAGCGGGGAGGTGGGAAAAGCTTTATTCAGAAATTATTCATTAACTTTGGCCTTGTAAAGAAGATTCAGTATGAAGGCACTTATCTGTGTATTTCTGGGAGGCGGGGCAGGAAGCCTGTTGCGTTATAGTGTTCAGTTACTTACAACCAGAGCCTATAGCGGTCATTTTCCCTGGAGTACTTTCACCGTTAATATCCTGGGGAGTCTGTTGATCGGTATGTTCTATGTTCTTTCCGAAAAGTTCTCTCTTTCTCAAGAGGTAAGGCTGTTATTGACTGTGGGCTTTTGCGGAGGTTTCACCACCTTTTCTACTTTTTCTGCCGATGGACTGATGTTGCTCCGAAGCGGGGCGTACAGTTCATTTTTTCTCTATGCGGTGGGAAGTGTGATCCTGGGTATAATCGCTGCGCTGGCGGGAATGTGGTTGGCTAAATAGAAGAGTAAGGATAAAAAAAAGCCCTGTTAAGAAAGAGGTTGTTTTTAAGGTAGTTCCCCCCGCGCTTACCGTACGTTCCGGCATTCATACGGCTCCGGTGCTTAGCTGGAGGGAGGAACGGCTGGAAGAGGTGGTCTGTGAAAGGGAGGTGATCGCCGGTTCGGAGGTGCAGTATGCAACCGTGCAGAATGTGATCTTCGATGGAGTAGTTTTTCAGGATTGCCGCTGGAAAGGGGTTCATTTCAATGATGTACGGTTTGTGAACTGTGATCTTTCCAATATGCTTCTTCCGCAAGCTGTGTTTTACCGGGTTGAGTTTGAATCGTGCAAACTGCTGGGAGTGAACCTCATCGAATCTGCCTTTAATCATGTAAAGTTGCAAAACTATAATTTACGGTATGCCAATCTATCCGGTTCCCGGTTCCGCAGTGCGCTTTTTCGGGAAAGCGATCTGCAACAGGCTTTTCTGGAGTCCTGCAGGTTAGATCCGGGGCGTTTTGAGAAGTGTAATTTACGGGAAGGTGAATTCTCTTATACTTCTTTGAAGGGAGTGGATCTGAGAAGTAACGAGATAGAGGGGATGCGGCTAAATGTGGCTGATCTCCGGGGAGCAGTAGTCACTAACTTACAAGCTGTTCAGCTGGCTTCATTATTAGGAATTATTATAAAAGAGACTGAATGAAAAACACACTTTTACTGCTTCTGCTGATGCTTTTTCCGGCAGGCATGCAGGGGATAGAGGTTTTGGAGTATGAACCGCTGGATCCGCAGAACCCGGTACTGTTCAGGGGAGATCATATTGTTTATAAAGGGGAGCAAATAGAGTTGGGTCCCCGGGCCTTTTTTATTGACGGACGTTTTCCGGACGAGGTGATGGAGAAATATTCGTATGTTTTTAATTCTGTGGACAAGGCGGTAGCTGAATTGACGGATGGGCAGGAGGGGGATCCGATGGTGCTCTACCTGGCACCCTATGTCTACTGGATCGATGATCCGGATGATCCGGCGATCCGTACTTCCCGGGCAGGACGACCACCTTTCGGACTGGAGATCTATTGCAACTGGCTTACTTTTTACGGGCTTTCGGATGATCCCCGGAATGTGGTGCTGGCCAGTAACTGGGGACAGACTCACGGAGCACTGGGGAATTTTACCATGTTCTACCTGGAAGGAGAGGGTACGGCTGTAGAGAATGTTACGCTGGGTAACTATTGCAGCATTGACCTGGAGTATCCGTTGCTGCCTGAACTGAACCGGAAAAAACGAGCGGATGCTATTGTACAGGCACAATTAGCTATCTGCAAAGGGGATAAGATCACAGCCCGCAACGCTCACTTTCTCAGCCGGCTCAATACCTGTCCGCTGGTGGGCAGAAAAAGAACTTTTTTTTCAAAACTGCTATTTTGAGTGTACGGATGATGCTCTTTGCGGTACCGGGGTGCATCTGGATTGCCGGTTCACTTTTTATAGTTCCAAACCGTTTTACCATACGCAAGGTACGGGAGCCGTATTCCTGAATTGTGATATAGAGGTACTGACGGGGTCCCGGCAATATTTTACCAAAGCCGGCGGGCAGGTCGCTTTGATCGATACCCGGTTTACCCATGCCTCCGACTCTCTTTATATCGGATGGATGGACCACCCCCCTTTTACATTGCGGTGTTATCAATATAATGTGACTCTGAATGAGCATCCGGTAGGAGTAGATCCGGATCATCCGGGAGTAACGGTGGATCTTACCGATAAGCCCCTGTTGAAGGCCTATCGGATAGAGGATGACGGAAAGGTAATCTATAATACTTATAATCTGTTGCGGGGAGATAACGATTGGGATCCGGCAGGTATAAAGGAGGAGATCCGGCGGCTGGAGAAGAAACAGGCAGCCTCTTACTCCGATATTCCGGTCTCTATGAAAGCAGATCCCGGAAACATAGAGTTTACAGCCGGAGAATCTGTCCCGGCTTTTGAGTTAACCTCTTTCCGGGGCGGCAGTTCTCCTTCCCGGGATTATCCGGTTCATTGGGAACTGACGGAGCGGGATCAAACCTATCTGAGCCTGGAACCTCTGGGAAGTTCCTGGCAGGTTTCCGGAGTAAATGGAGAAGATCTATCCTATACACTCTATCCAAAAGCAGTGGATACCAATGGGCTGGAAGGAAGTGTTGCCATTACAGTCAATCCTCCTTTACTAGAAGCCCCTCTTTTCATCCGGAAGCCGCAAATTTCCGGGGAGATCCCGGGAGTATGGCAGGTCAACTATGCCATTGACCGGCGTGGAAGAGAGGATCAGTCGATCATTACCTGGTATCGTTGTTCCGATGAAAAAGGGAATCATGCCCGCGTGGTAGCTGTCAGCCGGCTGGACCGGCCTGAAAAGAGTTATGTGTTAACAGAGGGGGATATCGGATCCTATATAATGGCGAAAGTAGAGCCCAGGCATCTCCGCTCTTTACCGGGTGAACCTGAAACCGTTATTACCCCGGTCCCTGTGAAGGCTTCTGATGTACAGGACCGGAATAGGCTGTATACGGATTTCCGGAATTTTCCCACCGCTTATCAACCGGAGATACTCCCGGGCTTCTGGACGGTAGATGGTTACAAACCGCTGGATGTACAGACCTATGAGTGGCAACCCTCCGGAGCGGATAGCTGGTTCTATGGAAAAGGGGTAGATGGTGCAGTGGGGTATGGACTCCTGCAGACGGAGCGAGGTGCCCGCCTGCTCTATACACCTGTTACTTCCCGTCCCGGTAATATGTCGGTAGAGTTGGTGGTGGATCCCTGTAAGACTGCCGGCCAGGGTTTCGGGAGTGCTACCGGACAGTATATGGATATCTATATTAAATTTGATACTTATACACTCAGCGGCTATGCCCTCCGGATTGAGCGCACACCCAAAAATGACCGGGCGGTAGATTTCAGCCTGGTCCGTTATAAGGATGGGGTGGTTACTCCTCTTACTGAACCAGTAACTTCGGTCTGTTACCGTACGGATTGCAGGATCAGACTGGAAGTAGTGGATAACCGTTTAAAAGCGACTGCCTTTACTACCACGCCTCTCCCTGAAATAAAGAATCCTTCCGTGGTTGCTTCTGTAGAACTGGAAGTACCCGTTGAAGAGAATGGATGGGAAGGTACGGGTGTTCAGCATACCGGTTCTGCCGGTGGGAATGCTACTATGTTGCATGAGATGTGTATTACCTGGGGTGAGTGAATCTCTTCTATGAATAAATGAGTATTAGGTCGCTACCGGTGAAGTACTGATCACTCTCTATAATTAACTAAGTTTTTAGGAAAGTACACTTTGTTCTATACTTTTTTTCTACCATTCACTATTTTTTTTAATCGGGGCTAACTCTTGGTCTGTTTATCATGTTTTCCATCTGAATTTGGTTGTAACTATCTTTTAAAATAGTTGCAACCCTTTTTTAACGGATGCAACCCTCTTTCTAAAGAGGTGTAACCTTTTTGTTTTTCTGCACAGTGTTCTGTACGATTTTTAGCGGATATAAATTTTTCTTTATTCTTCTTTTATGGGATTGTATAAGCCTAATTTACCATTGATTCTCCAATGAATTACTTTACTAAATAGATATGTTTTTTACTTCCGGCTCTTATTAAATTGATCGGTCTCTACGGCTTCTTTGCGAAAAAGTCTAAAAAAGATTTTATGTTTGTGATTACATAATATGAATT
>JAJQBG010000173.1 GCA_021203405.1 Bacteroides sp. | reverse complement strand
TTTCGGGGTAGTTTTATTGTTTGTTCTTTGCTCCTGTGGTCACACGCACACAATGTCTGTTTATAATGTGCTGGATTACGGAGCGAAAGGAGATGGTATAACCGATGATGCGGTTGCCATACAATCGGCGATCGAAGCATGTAGTAAGGCCGGAGGAGGGAGAGTGCTTCTCCCTCCCGGTTATACTTTTATGGCCGGCCCTTTCTCTTTAGCCTCCCGGATCGATCTTCATGTAGCGGTCAATACGGTATTGATAGCCAATCCGGACGAAAGTGTATATACAAAGAGTGCATTTAAAGAGAACCAGGGAGAGGGAATGTTGTGGATCAGTGGAGAAAAGCTTCGGGGATTAACCATTTCCGGGCAGGGCGAGATCAACGGGAACGGGGTCTCTTTTATGGGAGAAGAGCTGGGGGATTCGTATGAACTGAAACCTGTGCATGAGTTTGATCCTCGCCCCCACCTGCTTACTCTGATCGGTTGTGAGAATATCCGTATTTGTGATCTACAGATAAAGAATTCTGCCTACTGGACGATTCACCTGATTGGTTGTAACGATGTAGTGATCCGGGGGATAACCCTGTTGAATGATCTAAAGGTACGTAACGGCGATGGTATTGATATTGATCACTCCCGCAATGTACGGATCAGCGATTGCTATATTGAATCGGGGGATGATTGTATCTGCCTGAAAAACCGCAGGGAATATGACGAGTATGGCCCGTGCGAAAACATTGTGGTAACCAATTGTACCACGACCTCACGTTCCTGTGCCATTAAAATAGGATCGGAAAATGTAGACCGGATCAGCCATGTGACCTTTGATAATTGTATGATACGGGATAGTAACCGGGGGATCGGCATTCAGAACCGGGATGAGGGTACGGTCAGTAACATTGTCTTTTCCAACATGATCGTGGATTGTAAGTATTACTCGGATGTGTGGTGGGGAAAAGCAGAACCTATCTATGTAACTGCCTACCGCCGTGCCAAAGGTGATCATAAAGATGCGGGATGGAGATTTCCCAAAGGAGCTATGGAGGGAGAGGTAGGCAGGGTGAGCAATATCTTTTTCAGTAATATCAAATGTGAAAGCGAAAATGGCATCTTTGTAGGGGCCGAAACACCGGAGAAAGTTAAGGATATTTTCTTTGACCAGGTAGATATCCTGATCTATAAACGCTCTTTGTATGAAAATACAGGATATGATATCAGGCCCTGTGAGGGAGAGGGCTTTATTCGTGCTAAAACTTCGGCATTCTATCTGACAAATGTCTCTGACATTACCATCCGCAACTCTTCCGTACATTGGGGAGACACTACGCTTCCCTCCTTTGGAAAAGCGATAGAGAAGCAAAATGTGAAAGGATTGGTAGTGAACAATCTACAGGAATGAAAACAACTCTGAAAAATAAAATTATTTGCTATGAGAAATTTAATCGTTACATGTATGCTGGCCGGCACTTTAGCTGTCCAGGCATAAGACAAAGCCGGGATCGTAGTAAACACGGATCTGGGGCAGACCACTATCAGTAAACATATCTATGGACACTTTTCCGAACATCTGGGACGTTGTATCTATGATGGTCTGTGGGTAGGAGAGAACTCTTCTATACCCAATACGAACGGGGTGCGTAATGATATTATAGATGCGCTTAAACAAATAAAAGTACCCAACCTTCGCTGGCCGGGCGGATGCTTTACCGATGAGTATCACTGGATGGATGGTATCGGACCCCGCAATGAACGTCCTAAAATGATCAATACCCATTGGGGAGGTGTAGTAGAGGATAACTCTTTTGGTACCCATGAATTCCTGGATCTGTGTGAGGTATTAGGAACTGAACCCTACATTTGCGGGAACATGGGGAGTGGTACTGTGGAGGAGATGTCCAAATGGATAGAGTATATGACTTTCGACGGTGAAAGTCCGATGGCCAATCTTCGCCGGAAGAATGGACGTGAAAAACCCTGGAAGGTTCAATACTTTGGAGTCGGGAACGAGAACTGGGGCTGTGGGGGTCACATGACTCCTGAAATGTATGCCCAGTATTACCGTCAGTATGCTACATACTGCCGCAACTACGGGGATAACCGCCTGATGAGGATTGCAGGTGGCCCGAATATTGATGACTACAGATGGATGGAGGTGATGATGAAAGATATACCTACTAATCTGAAATGGGGTGTATCTTTACACCATTATTCCTATCCGAACAGCTGGAACAACAAAGGGGATGCGGTAAGGTTTGATGAATACGACTATATCCAAACCATTGACAGGGCCTGGTTCATGGATGAGCTGATCACCAAACACACGAACATTATGGATAAATACGATCCGGCGAAAAGAGTAGCATTAGTGGTAGACGAGTGGGGCTCCTGGTATCAGGTAGAGCCGGGAACCAATCCAGGATTCCTGTATCAGCAAAATACCCTGCGCGATGCTATTCTGGCGGGGGTTACTTTCAATGTATTCCATAAATATGCAGAGAGAGTCAAGATGGCTAATATTGCCCAGCTGGTGAATGTGCTTCAGGCTTTATTCCTGACCCGGGGAGAAGAGATAATCCTGACGCCTACCTACCATGTATTTGATATGTATAAAGTGCATCAGGAAGCAACCTTGTTACCGCTGGAGCTGGAGTGTGGTAAATATACTCATAACCATATAACCCTGGACCAGGTAAGTGCTTCGGCCTCTAAAGATAGTAACGGAACAGTACATGTTTCTCTGGTTAATGTGGATTTAAAGAACGATGTAGAGATCACCTGCCAGCTAAGAGGGGATAACCTGAAAAATATTGCAGGAGCGAAAATCGTAACTTCCAACGATGTGCACACTTATAACTCGTTTGAGTCTCCTGATAATATTACATTGAAAGATTTCAGCAATGCTCGTTTGAAAAATAATGTGCTGACATTGAAATTGCCGGCAAAATCTGTAGTAACTATCTCTCTCCGGTAAACTGAAAATATAGTTATAGAGAGAAAGAATGAGAACTATGAATCGTATCTCTTCCTAATACAAAAATAGCCTGGTAGTGTGGGTAAAAAGTGCAATTTCCGGGCTAAATAAAGGAACGCTTTGTCCGGCTAAAGGGACTTTAAATAAAAAAAGGATATCCGACCGGATATCCTTTTTCTGTATATGGATCGCTTGTTTATTACAGGCGGGCCTGAATCGCTTTCGATTCTTCTTCGTAACCGGGTTTATTCAGAAGGGCAAACATATTTTTCTTGTAAGCTTCTACTCCCGGCTGGTCAAACGGATTCACTCCCAGAATATAACCGCTGATCCCGCAGGCTTTTTCAAAGAAGTAAAGTAATTCACCGATATAATATTCATTGACTTCCGGCACCACGATACGCATGTTTGGAACACCTCCGTCCACATGGGCGATCTGTGTTCCCAATTCTGCCATCTTGTTTACTTCATCTACTCTTTTTCCTGCCAGGAAGTTGAGGTCATCTAAGTTGGCTTCATCCGAAGGTACCTTTAAAGAGTGCTGCGTCTTCTCTACAGAGATAACGGTTTCAAAAATAGAACGCTCTCCTTCCTGGATCCATTGTCCCATGGAGTGGAGATCGGTTGAAAAATCTACGGATGCCGGGAAAATGCCTTTGTGCTCTTTTCCTTCGGATTCTCCGTAAAGCTGTTTCCACCATTCACTCACGTAGTGGAGTTTAGGGTTGTAGTTTACCAGGATCTCGATCTTTTTTCCGGCTGCATAGAGTGCATTGCGTGTCGCTGCATATTGGGCGGCAATGTTCTCTGCAAAAGGAGTATCCGGACCGCAGGCTGCTTCCATCACCTGGGCTCCTTCTACCAGTTTGGTTATATCATACCCTGCTACTGCAATAGGCAATAATCCTACCGGAGTAAGTACAGAGAGACGTCCGCCTACATCATCAGGAATAACAAATGTTTTATAACCTTCCTGGTCGGCTGTGGTGCGGGCAGCACCTTTGTGGGCATCGGTAATGGCTACGATCACTTTTTTAGCCGTCTCCTTTCCCCGCTGGTCTTCACACTGTTTTTTCAGCAAACGGAAAGCAAGGGCTGTTTCGGTAGTAGTACCTGATTTGGAGATATTGATCACCCCGAATTTTTTATCTTTGAGGAATTCTGTAAGTTCATACAGATAGTCTTCTCCGATGTTGTGCCCGGCGTATACAATATAGGGAGCCGAACTGCGGGGTCGCAACCAGGTGAAACTGTTGGATAGCGCCTCGATCACAGCTTTGGCACCCAGGTAACTTCCGCCTATACCGGCAATTACCACTACTTCACAGTTCTCTCTCAGGGTAGCAGCGGTATTGTTAATATCTGCCAGTTGCTCCGGAGTGATGGACGAAGGAAGGTGCAGCCAACCTAAGAAATCGTTTCCTTTACCCGTTTTATGGTGCAATGCATCCATAGCAACTTTAACCCGTGCTTCGTAACCTGCGATTGTCTCCCGGGGGATAAATCCAAGCACTTTTTCAATGTTTAAACTAATGCTTTTCATCTTCATAAATATTATCTAAATGAATCAGTAAGTAATTTAATCTCTATGGTAGGGGAGATGCGTTCGTACAAAATATTGTAGACCGCATCCAGAATCGGCATATTTACATGGAAATGTTTGTTGATCTCTTTGATGCACTTGGTTCCGTAGTAGCCTTCTGCGATCATTTCCATCTCTATCTGGGCACTCTTTACGGAGTAGCCTTTTCCGATCATGGTACCAAAGATACGGTTTCTGCTGAAATTGGAATAGGCCGTTACCAATAAATCTCCCAGATAAACAGAATCATCTATGCTCCGGTCTACCGGATAAACGGTTTTCAGGAACCGGTTCATCTCTTGTATAGCGTTGGCCATCAGTACAGCCTGGAAATTATCCCCGTATTTTAATCCACTGCAAATACCGGAGGCGATCGCATAGACATTTTTAAGGACCGAGCTGTATTCAATACCGGAAATATCGGCACTTACGGAGGTCTTTATATAGCTTCCTGCCATTTTACGGGCAAACATGCGGGCTTTGTCCATATCCGGACAGGCGATTGTCAGGTAAGACAATCTTTCCAGCGCCACCTCTTCGGCATGGCAGGGTCCTGCCAGTACTACTACGTTCTCGGGAGGTACGCCGTATACTTTGTTGAAATAGTCTGAGATGATCAGGTTCTCATCGGGTACAATTCCTTTGATGGCAGTGATAATGAATTTATCTTTTATCTTGATCTTAAGCTTTTTAAGATGGGCTTTAAGAAAGGGAGAGGGGGTTGCAAATATTAAAGTATCCGAGTCCTTTACAATTTCATTGATATTGGAGTTGAAGTTGATACGCTTTATATCAAATTTTACCGAAGTAAGATAAGCCGGATTATGGCCCAATCTTTTAAAATCGGCTATGCGGTCGTCCCGGCGCATATACCAGTTGATGGACTCCTCCTGTGCCAGTACCATTTTGGCAATGGCGGTAGCCCAGCTTCCTCCTCCTATGATCGCTATTCTTCCAGGTAATTTCATTATGAATAGTATGAATTACTATCTGTATCATAACAAATTTTGCAGCAGGATGGATTAGAAAAACCCTTCTGCTGCAAAACAGGATGATATTAAATTTTACTGATCCACTCAGCTACTTCATTAACCGAAGGAGCTGTTAATTCGAGCTTATATTTTTTATTAACTCCGCAGATTTCCTGGTGTACTTTTTGCGGATTTATATCTTTCAGCTCTTCCAGAAGATTGTAACCGGCTTTGTGAATGACCGGTACCCACTCCTGGGGAATTCCTATTTCAGTATATCTGGATACAGGATCTTTTTTAATTGTTTTTTCGGGACGCATCTGCGGGAAGAAAAGTACTTCTTGAATAGCAGTCTGTCCTGTCATCAGCATTACCAGGCGATCCATACCGATACCCATTCCCGAAGTGGGGGGCATACCGTACTCGAGTGCGCGTACAAAGTCCATATCAATGAACATAGCCTCGTCATCTCCCTTTTCACTCAGGCGCAACTGATCCTGGAAACGTTCCAGCTGATCGATGGGGTCATTGAGCTCCGAATAGGCATTGCACAGCTCTTTTCCGTTCACCATTAACTCAAAGCGTTCGGTCAGTTCCGGGTTGTTGCGATGCTTCTTGGTAAGGGGGGACATCTCGATCGGATAATCGGTAATAAAGGTTGGCTGTATGTAGTTGCCTTCACAGAATTCACCGAATATTTCATCGATCAGTTTGCCTTTACCCATAGTTTCGTCGATCTCCATATTCAGCTTTTTGCATACTTCACGGATCTCTTCTTCGCTCATGCCGTTAAGGTCGTATCCGGTATGTTCCTGAATGGCTCCCAGCATGGTAACCCGTTTGAAAGGTGCTTTGAAGTCGATCGTATGGTCGCCTACTTCTACTTGAGTGGTTCCGTTCACATCCAGGCAGATCTTTTCGATCATCTTTTCGGTAAACTCCATCATCCAGTTGTAATCCTTGTAGGCCACGTAAATTTCCATGCAGGTAAATTCCGGATTGTGGGTTCTGTCCATCCCTTCGTTCCGGAAGTTCTTGGAGAACTCATAGACGCCTTCGAACCCCCCTACAATAAGCCGTTTCAGATAGAGCTCACCCGCGATACGCAGGTATAAGGGCATATCCAGTGCATTGTGGTGCGTAATGAAGGGGCGCGCTGCGGCTCCTCCCGGAATTGCCTGCAAAATAGGGGTTTCTACTTCCATATAACCTTGTGCATTGAAATATTCACGCATGGAAGTATATACTTTATTGCGTTTGATAAATATATCCTTGACCCCTTCATTGACTACCAGGTCTACATAACGCTGGCGATAGCGAAGTTCCGGGTTGTCGAATGAGTCGTAGGCTACTCCATCTTTGTATTTTATAATAGGCAGCGGGCGAAGTGATTTAGCCAGTACGGTCAGCTTTTGGGTATGTATACTGATCTCTCCCATTTGGGTACGGAATACGAAGCCTTCAATTCCGATGAAGTCTCCGATATCCATAAACTTTTTGAATACGACATTGTAGAGGTCTTTGTTCTCTCCGGGACAGATATCATCCCGGGTAATATATATCTGAATGCGTCCTTTTGAGTCCTGAAGTTCAATAAAAGAGGCTTTGCCCATAATGCGGCGGCTCATAATGCGTCCGGCCACAGATACCTGGCGGGGTTCTGCATCCTCCCTGAACTCCTCTTTTATATCGGTTGAAAAGGCATTCGTTACATACTCTTCGGCAGGGTACGGATCGATACCGAATGCTTTTATTTCGTTCAGGCTGTTACGTCTGATTATTTCCTGTTCACTTAGTTCTAAAATGTTCATTTCGTTATATATTAACTCAAATTCGGGGCAAAAATACGAAACATTTCCAATATTTACCCATTAATCGGGCAAAAAGAGAACCGGTGACTCTCTGTTACGGTACAGTTTACTTATCTTTTCCCGTATTCCAGATAGAATTCCGCAACAGCTTCTATTCCTTTTTTGAACAGATCGATTGAAAAATTTTCATTGGGGGAGTGGATGGCATCAGATTCCAGCCCAAATCCCATTAAAATAGATTTTACTCCCCATATCTCTTCAAACGTGGATATAATGGGAATACTGCCTCCCCGCCTTACGGCCAGTGGTTTCTTACCGAAGGCTTTTTCAAATCCTTGTTCCGCAGCCAGGTAGGCGGGATGGTCTACGGGGCATACATACCCCTATCCGCCATGCATCGGGGTTACTTTTACGGTGACTGTTCCCGGGGCAAGTTGTCGGATATATTCACAAAAAGCCTGTGATATAGTGTGATGATCCTGATGGGGTACCAATCTACAGGATACTTTGGCGTAGGCTTTGGAGGGCAGCACGGTTTTAGAACCTTCTCCGGTATATCCTCCCCAGATACCACATACATCAAAGGAGGGACGGCAGCTGTTTCGTTCCAGTGTGCTATATCCTTCTTCTCCGGTTAACTCTTTAACCCCGATCGCTTTTTTATACTCCTCTTCCCGGAAAGGGATGGAAGAGAGCATTTCCCGTTCTTTAGGGGATATCTCTTCTACCTGGTCGTAAAATCCCGGGATCGTTATCCTGCCTTTTTCATCGGTTATTTGTGCAAGGATCCGGCAAAGTACGTTGATGGGATTGGCTACTGCCCCTCCGAAATGGCCCGAGTGTAAATCCCGGTTCGGACCGGTCACTTCTATTTCCCAATAGGCTAATCCCCGTAACCCCGTTGTAAGGGAGGGAAGGTCAGCTCCCAGCATACTGGTATCTGATACCAGTATCACATCTGCTTTCAACAGTTCTTTGTTAGCGCGGCAGAAAGCTTCCAGGCTGGGAGAACCGATCTCTTCTTCTCCTTCAAACAGAAATTTCACATTCACGGTAAGAAGGTTGTTCTTTACTAGATATTCAAAGGCTTTGACCTGGATAAACGCCTATCCTTTATCATCGTCGGCTCCTCTTCCCCAGATATGGCCCTCCCGGATCTTTGGTTCAAAAGGAGGAGAGAGCCATTTGTCTAACGGCTCAGCAGGCATCACATCGTAATGGGCATATACCAATACTGTCCGGAGAGAAGGATCGATAATCTTTTCTGCATATACTACCGGATTTCCGGTTGTTTGCAGGATCGTTGCCGTATCGGCCCCGGATCCCAGCAGGATCTCCTGCCAGCGGTGAGCACATTTTTCCATATCCGGAGCATGCTCCGGTTTGGCACTGATACTGGGAATCCGTAACAGGGTGAATAACTCTTCCATCATTGTATCCTCCTGTTCTGCGATATAGTGCCGGATCGTTTTTTCCATGGTTATTATGGGTTATAAGTAAGATTTAGAGTTGAGTGGTTTTATCCAGTAGATAATAATCCAGAATGGTTAAGGCTGCCATTGCCTCTACAATAGGAACTGCTCTGGGCAGTACACAGGGGTCGTGTCTCCCTTTGGCTTTGAGGGTCGTATCGATCCCGTCCACATTGACCGTGTGTTGTTCCATCAGCACGGTGGCTACCGGTTTGAAGGCTACCCGGAAAAAGATATCCTGACCGTTACTGATCCCCCCCTGAATACCTCCTGAGTGGTTACTACGGGTACGAACTCTTCCCTGATCGTTATAAAAAACATCGTTTTGCTCCGATCCTTTTGACTTAAGTCCTTTAAAACCGTCCCCGTATTCAAATGCTTTGGCCGCATTGATGCTTAACATACCGTTCGCCAGTGCCGCCTGTAATTTACCAAAAACAGGTTCTCCCAATCCAACCGGACATCCCTGGATCACGCAGGTTATTACTCCCCCGATCGTGTCTCCCTCTTTTTTTATTTCGAGGATATAATCCTCCATCTCCCGGGCCTTTTCCGGATCGGGACATCTTACCGGGTTTGTTTCAATGAGATCAAGATCGTACTGACGGTAATCTTCTTCTATTTTGATCGGGCCTACCTGTGAGGTGTAGGCTGTAATCTTTACTCCCAGCTGTTTCAGGGCCAGCTTTGCCAGGGCTCCTGCCACTGCCCTGGAAATGGTTTCCCGGGCAGAGGAACGTCCGCCTCCACGGTGGTCGCGGATACCGTATTTAGTCCGGTAAGTATAATCAGCATGCGAAGGCCGGTAAAGATCCTTCATATTATCGTAATCCGAAGAGTGTTGATTCTCATTCCATACGGCAAAGCCGATCGGGCATCCGGTACTTTTTCCTTCAAAAATTCCGGAAAGAAATTCTACTTTATCCCCCTCTTTACGTGAGGTCGTAATGTCCGATTGTCCGGGACGACGACGGTTCAGTTCCTGCTGTACAAATTCCGTATCTATATATATACCGGCGGGAAATCCGTCGATCACTCCTCCTATGGCTTTTCCGTGTGATTCGCCAAAACTGGTCAATCTTAAAATATTTCCGAACGAGTTAAACATTTTAATATGTGTTTTAGTTTATTAAGTGCAAATATAATAATTCTCCGGCCAAAAAGGTTCGGTTCTCAGGATTATGATGCATGTTTTAAATCTTATTGTTCATATAAAATAATAATA
>JAJQBG010000188.1 GCA_021203405.1 Bacteroides sp. | reverse complement strand
ACGTACTACAAATATCTATTTAATAACTAATTATTTTGACCATGAAAAATTGTTTTTACACCCTTGGGGGAGTCCTGCTCTCCGCTATCCTCTTGTTTTCCTGTAGTTCAGAAGCAGAGTTTCTGCCTGAAGAGGTAACTTCCCGCTCGGCAGCAGTCGATTATCCGCAGACCGGTTTAAGCGGAATGCTGGGGTTTGCTGCCCAGGCATATAGTGAAACCGGTGTTTTGAAAGAGCGTACTACCGGTGGCACTGGTGGCACTGTGGTTTATATCTATTCGTTGAGCGAACTTGAGCAATATATCGCAGACGCCACTCCCCGTATACTGGTTATTGCCGCAGATATTACAGCCACTTCCAAAACCCGGGTGTATATGGGTTCCAATAAAAGCATCATAGGCTCTTTCTCTGCTAAAACACTTCATAATATCTACCTGGCTGCCAATAGTGCTACCGGTAATATTATCTTCCAAAACCTTGTTTTATCCCATGGAGCTGATATTAACGATAACGACGATATCCAGCTCTACCTGAATTACGGTTCCAATTACTGGATCGATCATGTAACATTTACCGGGCACGACTACGATCCCAACGGTTCAGACCTCGATAAGTTGCTCTATATCGGAGTAAAAGCCGACTATGTTACCATCAGTAACTCTAAGTTTATGAATCACCGGTACGGACTTATACTCGGTTATCCGGACGACGGAGAACAGTATGTAGCAGAATATGACGGATATCCACGTCTCTCTATTTTTAATAACTATTTTGAGAATGTCTATACACGCGCACCAGGACTGATGCGTTACGGATACTTCCATGTGAAGAATAACTATGTAAACAATTTCCGTCTGGCCTTTACCATTGCACAAAATGCCAAAATATATGCCAGCGGCAACTATTTCGGTGAAGGAGCCCAATATGGAGGCATTCTGGACGACAAAGGTACCGGAAGTTTTATCAATGTAAACAACTATCCGGCCATTACCAACCAGAGTTCACTGGTTACAACCTGGAATCCTGCTATAAATTACAGCGGATACAAGGATGAAACCCCGGAATATGCACGGGATTTTGCCCTTAACTGGGCAGGTGCACAGAATAGCAGCGCCAGTATAGTATTCGGATATTAAGCAAATAAACGGGGAATATGCAGAAAAGCGGTTCCCCGTTTTTACAACGCTACTGTTTCTGCCCGAACCCCAAAGGTACAGATATTCCCAGGCTCACATTCAGGGATCTGCCGGTAACAGGTATAAAGCTACTGTTCACATGAGGAATGATACAATCACTAGCCAGAAAGAAATGGGGCCCTTTTCGGAGAGTAAAATTCATAGCCAGGCCGAAAGTCCGGAAATTAGTATGCAGGAAAGCGTAACTGATAGCCGTTTCGAACCACTCTATGGGACGATAAGTAAGAACTGTAGTAACCTCTGTCATCCGTTTGGAGTAATTGAACCGGGTTGTTGAAAGCACTCCGGCCGACAGCCTGGCGGGGATAATCTCATACTCTATACCTATGTTCAGGTTACTTCTTAACCGGGTAGCATTCCCCTACCGGTTATCTTCCCTGAATTTGATGATCTCTTTAAGTTTATCCTGTATTGCATCAATATCGTCGTTCAGAGAGGAACTCTCATCCAGGTCAATCACCAGGTTACCGGTTACTACTTCATCTTCCAGGCCCGAGTAAAACGAATAGTTACTCTTTTTTGTCCAGTAAACAAATCCTATATCAGTAATAGCTACAGAAAGAGTCAGTTTATCCAGGAAGTTGCTCCATCCTCCCGAAAAAGATTCTGCCGGGTGACTCAGGGAACAGACTGCTCCCAGATCAATCCCCATTCCATATCCGGATATATTAAAATGATTATCCCATTTAAAAGAGTGGAATCTTCCCTCCTTATCGTAGGTAGGCCGTAACTTAGGAGCCGACGCCTGCATAGTAGCTTTGGAGCGTATCCGCCATTCTTCCATACCTGCATCTACCTGCATCTCATTAATATGAAAATTAAAGTTTACCAGGCCCAGAAGTACCTTCGCCCGGACACCTGCCACCAACCCTTTATCCGGAAAGGCACGGGAATAAGCAGCACCCGCTTCCAGGTACCCATTGAGTGTGGTACGCAGGTTCTTTACCTGGTAAAGAGAGGGTTCATCCATCGCAAACCCTTTTTTAAGAAGCTCGAAGGCCTCATAAGGAAGATCCGCATCTCCCTGTGCCTTTAGGTTCAGATCTATATTCCAGTACCCTTTTTTACCATAAAAACCCATTGAGAAGAGCGAATAATCAACCTCTGCACCCACGTAGTTATGAGCAGACATCTGCGAGAGAAACCGGTCTGCCGTAATCTCTCTATGCATAAAACTCAGCAGGTCACCGTTTTGCCGGAAAGCCAGGTGATCCAGGTTCAGCGTATTAGTCTTTAAATCCGCCTGTACATTCCCCAATACTAACGGAATAGCCAGATAACTATGCTCCGGTTGCAGAGCCGGATTCAAAGAGGTACGGTTAGCCATACTTTTCATAAAGTAAGTGGTAACACTGTTTTGCCCGCTTAACCGGTGGGGCAGCGCCGACCACAGCAGGATAAAAAGCAAGACCGGAAACAAGAGGGTGCAGATCGATTTTGTTATCATAAGATATATAAGTTAACCGGGATCTCTGTTTAAAATTCCCAGGTCAGTCCGTTACTGGTTTTAAATTTAAGTTTATTAATGGAGATGTAATCATCCTGCATAAAGGCTATATCTTCTCCTTCGATCCGGAAAATGAACTCCAGGTGCCGGGCCTTTTGCATCGCACTGACATCCTTTTCCCCTACATAGAGATGGATAGCCAGTTCGTTGTTCCCGTTGTGGAGCAAGGCCGGATCTGTCTGAATATCAATAAGCTCGCCCGAGGAGTTATAGACATGGATAAAAGTGGTGATGGTAGCCCCTTTCTCCCCGACACCTCCCACCTGTACATCTACAGAGTCGGCTATAATAATAAACTCCCCCGCATCGTGGAATAATTTAGCTGCCGAATCATCCGTAAAGACATCTTCCAGCCTCTTTTCTACATCCAGTCTCAGTTCCAAAAAACTGAAGGGAATGATAAACCGGTACTCAATATGGAGTTCCGGGTCTTTAAAAGGGATTGAACCCGTTTGCTGCTCACCAGGTGTCCGGGCTGTCAGGTTATAAGTAATGTGTGTCGGAGTAGAAGCCAATATCCCATTCAGGTCCTCCGTGAAAAAATGACTACTTTCATACACCCTGCTCCGATTGTTCTCCCGGGCAATGTAGTAACTGGCTTCTTCCTCCCGGGCGGCAAGCGGCATGCCCCTGCTTCCGGTGAGCGACTCCATTTTACCGGTAAGAGCCCCGTTCTTATGGGAGGCCAGCGTATCCAGGAAAAACTCCATATCCAGGTTGATGTTAGAAGCTATATCTATAACCAACCCCGGATTCTGAAACACATAATGATCTTTTTCGTCAAATATATCGCTGAGCCCTACTTCATCCATCGTTCCGGAAAACTCCCCGTTAAAAGATGCCTGTCCATATACCTGGAGCGGTTCGAACGTTTCAGTGACCAACTCCAGGCGGAACTCCGGATGGCCTCCGGGAGAAGCATTTCCGGGAGAAAGCGCAGCCGACCAGCAGACAACAGGCGTAGCCGAAGAGTCTGCTTTTTTTGATAGAAAGAGGCCCATAGCGGTACCTGTTATCCCCTGATGAGGTTATTGCATACGGATTCAGGCGCAACTGCAAAGTCCGGTCAGTTAAGTTCTCTTCTGCTTCAAATTCCAGAGAAGCAGGGAAACGGATCGTTAGTTCTAGTTCAGTAGTTGTATGCTCCGGAAAATCCACACCTGTAAAAAAACAGGTCAATAAACAGTTCACACTTCTCAAATTCTATGGCATCCACCTCCATGGAAAAAAGTTTTCCGCTCCGGATCGTTGAAGAGGGAACCAGTGTAAAAGGAGTTAACTCATTGCGGGCTATATGGATCGTTTCTTCCCAGGAGGGTGGGAGTGAAAAGGCTATAATAGCGGAGCTGTATACCGGTATTTCCATAGGGCCGATCGAAGGCAGATCCGCTTCTACTATGCCGCTATATTGCAGATAAATAGTACCGGCCTCATCGTAAGTAAACTCTTTGGATGAACGGGAACATAAAATAGAGTCGATACAGATAGGGATTACATTTCCCAGGGGAACATTTCCGATCTGAAAATTCACCTCCTTATTCAGGTTATCCAGATCATAGCCTTTATCAATACAACTATAGATAAGAAAAAAAGTATCCCCAGCCCTGCCAGGAAACCATATATACGTTTGATCATGAGATTGCTTTCTTAACGAAGGTTCCTTATTCTCCTTGTTCCTCTGTATAAAGAGGCATACCTTCTATAGGTAACTATGACAATAAGGTCGCTTAATTGTTTAGAAGCAACTCCCTGCTTTTGGATATTTTTGGATTAGGGAGCAAAAAAATAAGGGTGCATCCGTTTCGATACACCCTTACACAAATCCGGAGAGATCCGGTTATTTCTTATGGATATTAGGCAAAAACAGAGTAACCAGCCCCAGTAGCGGCATATAAGCACATATCTGGTATACGAACTCAATATCATGACGGTCGGCTACTCCTCCCAATACAGCCGAGGCGATCCCTGCAATCCCAAAGGCCAGCCCGAAGAAGAGCCCGGAGATAAGCCCCAGTTTATTGGGCAGCAACTCCTGGGCATAGACTACAATGGCAGGAAATGCCGAAGCCAGGATCAGCCCGATAATAAAACTCATAATACTGGTTCCGGCGAGTCCCAGGTGAGGCATTGCCAGAGCAAACGGAGCCACCCCCAGAATGGAGATCCAGATCACATACTTCCTTCCGATCATATCGCCCAATGGTCCCCCCAGGATCGTTCCCAGCGCAGTAGCTATCAGGAATATGAACAGAAAGAACTGCGAATTCTGAACCGTTACCCCAAACTTTTCGATCAAAAAGAAAGTATAATAACTGGTCAGGCTCGCCATATACACATATTTTGAGAAGATAAGGATCAGCAGGATCGTTAGTGCTAATATGGTCTTTCCCCGCGGTAAAGGAGGCTGCTCCACAAAAACAGCCGACCTGTTCCTGCTCCGTAACCGGGCCTTCTTTATCATAAAATTATACCAACGGCAGATAGGGATCATACAGATAATGGCAATCACAGCGATCAGAGCCACCAACGCAATATTACGCTGTCCGTAAGGAGCGATCACCAGTGCCGCAAGCAACGGCCCCAGTGCCCCTCCGAAATTTCCTCCCACCTGGAAGATCGACTGGGCCAAACCCCGTTTCCCTCCCGAAGCCATCGAAGTAAGGCGGGAAGCCTCCGGATGCAGGATCGAAGAGCCGATACCCACCATACAAACCGCCGGGAATACCATAAACAGATGAGTCGCAAAAGCCAGCAATACAAGGCCTGAGAAGGTAAAACACATCCCGATGGGCAGGAACCACGGATTCGGCCGTTTATCCAGGTAAAGCCCCACTACCGGCTGGAACACCGATGCCGAGATCTGGTAGATAAGAGTGATCAGCCCGATCTGTGCGAAACTAAGCGATAAATTATCCTTAATGACCGGGTAAGAAGCAGAGATGACCGACTGAAGCGCATCGTTGAACAGGTGGGAAAAACTAAGTGCTATTAAGATCCCCAATAGCGTTTTCCCCTGATTTTTACTGGGATTATTCATTATACTTAACCTTTTGAGCCTGCAAAGGTAGATATTTAAATAAAAAGCCCTAACTTTGCGCCCAGAAAAATCAATGAGTAGCGCTACGATGAACAAAACTTCCGAATATAAATTTACAATTGTTGTTCCTGTCTATAACGAGGAAGATAATATGTACAGGCTGGAAGAGACAATCGGTAAATTTCTTCCCCAATCCCAAGTAAAGACCTGTGCCCTGTTCGTAAATGACGGATCCAACGACTCCAGTAAATCAAAAATAGAAGAAATTTGTGCCCGCAACCCTGATTTTTACTACATCGACCTTCAGGAAAACTCCGGATTAAGCGCCGCCATGAAGGCAGGTATTGATGTCACCTTTTCCGATTACGTAGGCTATATGGATGCCGACCTGCAAACCACTCCCGAAGATTTCAACCTCCTGCTGGAACATATCCGGAACCACGAACTCGTCATGGGTATCCGTGCCAACCGTAAAGATACCCCCTTTAAACGGATGCAATCTAAAATAGCCAACGGTTTCCGCCGTATGATGACCGGTGACGGCGTAACCGATACCGGTTGTCCCCTTAAGATCATGCATACGGAGTATGCCAAACGGGTACCCTTTTTTACAGGCATGCACCGTTTCCTGCCTGCACTGATCCTGTTGCAGAACGGCCGTATCAAAGAGATCCCCGTACGCCATTTCCCCCGTGTGGCAGGCCTCTCCAAATACAACCTGTGGAACCGGCTGGTCTCTCCCTTTATGGACTGCTTTGCCTACCGCTGGATGAAGAAACGCTACATTAATTACGGTATCAGAGAGAGCAATTTATGATGATCTATGTCGTTGGTTTCCTGGCACAGGCCTTTTTCTCTGCCCGGATCCTTTTCCAGTGGATACTCTCCGAACGAGCCCATAAAGTTGTCTCTCCCACCATCTACTGGGTGCTCAGTATGCTCGGCTCTTACCTGCTTTTTATGTATGGCTGGCTGCGGGACGATTTTTCCATTATCCTCGGGCAATCCATCGCTTACTATATTTACATCTGGAACCTCTACGAAAAAGGTGCCTGGAGCCGGGTGCACTGGCTCATCCGTTCCCTACTTCTGCTCACTCCCTTAGCTGCCTTTACCTATATGCTGTGGAACGGGAATGCATTTATCCAGACCTTCTTCCGGAACGACCAGGTACCCTTGTGGCTCGTTATCTTCGGTTCCCTGGGGCAGGTTATTTTTACCCTCCGTTTTATCTACCAGTGGTTCTACTCGTACCGGCGTAAAGAGTCCATCTTACCCATGGGCTTCTGGATCATCAGCCTGGTAGGTTCTTCCATTATTATAGCCTACGGTATATTCCACCTCGACCCCGTTCTCATCCTGGGACAATCCGTAGGATTCGTAGCCTATTTCCGTAATATTATGATTGGCAGAAGAGACGCAAAAATAAAGGCAAATGGATAATCGCTTCAAAGATATGGTGAACCGGTACGGGCCGTTTGCCGGTATATTCTTACTGATGATCCCCCTCTTCCTGATGCGGGATTTTAACCCCGTCAACGAACTACGCTACCTCAGTATTGCCGACGAGGCCCTTGAACTCCACAAGTTCTTTAGTTTTACCAACCAGGGAATACCCTATGCCGACAAACCACCCCTCTATTTCTGGTATATCATGTTGTGTAAGACCCTGCTGGGCAAACACTCTATTTTTGCCCTGGAGTTACTCTCCATCTTCTTCTCCCTGACCACCATTGGGATACTAAACCGGTGGGTAACCCGGGAGAGAGCCGTTCCCGGTACAGTATGGCCTGCCGGGCTGATGCTCATAACCAGCCTCTTTTATACAGGTACCTCCATTATGCTGCGTATGGATATTGTTATGTGTATGTTCATTGTAGCCGCACTCTATATCTTTTACCGCATCTACCAGGGGAACCCTTCCAAACGGAACCTGTACCTCTTTCCCCTGCTTATCTTTATGGCCCTTTTTACCAAAGGCCCCATGGGTATCTTAATTCCCCTGGTATCTACCCTCGCTTTCCTGGTCGTAAAACGCAACTGGAGACTCATCGGGGTAGTATGGGGGTGGAGAACCTGGGGCGTACTCCTTGCCCTTTCTCTCCTCTGGTTCGGTGGGGTCTTTCTGGAGGGAGGCCCTGAGTATCTGCATAACCTGCTTTTCAACCAGACGGTCAGCCGGGCTATTGACTCCTACCACCACAAAAACCCCTTCTATTACTACCTGGTAAGGTACTGGTATTCGGTAGCTCCCTGGTCACTATTGTATGTACTCGTTATCGGTACAGCCATCCGACAAGGCAAGATCCGTACTGACCTGGAACAGTTCTTTCTTACCATTATCACAGCCACCCTCGTTACCCTTTCGCTTATCAGCAGTAAAATAGAAATTTACCTGTTACCCATATTTCCTTTCCTGGCCTATCTTACCTGGATGCTTATTCCCCCACTCAACAACAGGAAAGCAGTCAATGCAGGCGTTGGAATTCCGGCCGTTGTATTCGCCCTGGTCTTACCCGCCGGTTGTTTCATCCTCCAGGGCTCCGCCTACGAATTATACCGTACTCCCTGGACCTACCTGGCACTCCTTTCCCTCTCTCTTTTCGCTGTTTTAGCTATCTTTGCACTCTATAAAAAGAGACAAGGCAAAAGCATCTCCCTGCTGGCCTGGGGATTCCTATTGCTTATCTTCTTTTTCTCTTTCAATATAAAACAACTCAACTCTTTCCTGGGATACGGAGAGATCACTAAAAAAGCATTGGAGTTAGCCGCAGGCGATAAAGAAGTTGATTATTACTATTACAAAGTAACCCGGGCCGAAAATATGGATGTCTTCCTCGGAAAAGATCCCGTTCCCCTCACCCTGGAGGAGATAACCGGTAATAACCTTACCTCCGGCATTCTTTTCCTTACCACCAAACATGTAGGGCGGGAAGAGGCTCTGGGCGCATTTGTAGAGAAACAGGAGAAAAAATACCGTATCGGTAAACATTGGGTCATTGATTTAAACAGATAACACCTTATGAAAATATTAGTAACCGGTGCCGCCGGATTTATTGGATACCACCTGGCCAAAGCCCTGCTTGCCAAAGGAGCAGAAGTAGTCGGATTAGATAACCTCAATTCCTATTACGATGTAACCCTCAAGTACGGCCGCCTCACGCAGTTGGGAATAGAAGAGGAGAGGATCGCCCCTTCGCCCGTAAAAAGCTCCCTTTATCTCGCCTTCCGCTTTGTCCGGATGGATATAGCCGATAAAGAAGCCCTGTTCCGGCTCTTTGCCGAAGAGAAATTTGATGTTATCTGCCACCTCGCTGCCCAGGCCGGGGTACGTTACTCCCTGGAAAATCCCGAGGCCTATATAGAATCCAACATCACCGGGTTTATCCATATCCTGGAAGCCTGCAGGCATTATCCCGTTTCCCATCTTCTCTATGCCAGCTCCAGCAGTGTATACGGATTAAATACCAAGATCCCCTATGCAGAGAGCGACCAGACAGACGCACCTGTCAGCCTCTATGCAGCCACCAAAAAAGCAGACGAACTTCTCTGCCATGCCTACAGCCACCTCTTTAAGATACCAGCCACCGGAGTACGCTTCTTTACCGTATACGGTCCCTGGGGACGTCCCGATATGGCCCCCTTCCTCTTTATGAAAGCCATCCTGGAAGAGAACCCCATCCAGGTATTCAACAATGGAGCCATGCAGCGCGACTTTACCTATATAGACGACATTGTAGCCGGCCTCGAAAAGATGATCTTTGCCGCTCCTCCTGCGGGCGATCCTCCCTGCCGGGTCTATAACATCGGCCACTCTTCCCCCGTACAACTGATGGATTTTATCCGTACCATAGAAGAAGTGACCGGAAAAACCGCTGTGAAGAACTTCCGGGAGATGCAGCCCGGAGATGTACTTACCACCTATGCCGATACCACCTCCCTCGAAAAAGATTACGGGTATAAGCCCTCCGTATCCATCCGGGAAGGGATCCGTAATTTCTATCGGTGGTATACTCAGGAGAATCCCCTGAGGTAAACCCTATTTATCCTTTAACCTCACCAGCCGTTCCTTCAAAACTCTTCTCCAATGATTATTATCACCCGGGATTGAAATCCAGTTATGCTGGGAAGATCTTTTGAGCTGCAAAGCAGCGGAAGATCTTAGCCCGGGGTTGCAACCCAGTCAGGTTCGGAAAATCTTTTGAGCTGCAAAGCAGCGCCCGATTCTAGCCCTTATGTTTGTAATGTGTTAGTTTTGTGAGAGCATAAGCAAAGAGTTTATTATATTTAAG
>JAJQBG010000182.1 GCA_021203405.1 Bacteroides sp. | reverse complement strand
GTATATAACCCCGGTAGTATGCAGTTAAGGAAATTAACCGAAGGGAGTGTTATTTTAGTGATACCCGATGATACGGCTATAGAATATGCGCATATTCCGACAGCCTTGACGGAAGGAAAAGATGCCCGGGAAGTAGTGACTAAAAAAGAGCCTGAACTTACAGAAACTGATCTTAACTCTGTATTGATCCTGATCGGGCCTTACTATGAATTTAAAAGATGGCCGGAATATGAGCTACCTTTTCAGCTTATAGAGAATGGAGTGGCCCTGGGAGATATCTATTTAACAGATCCATTAGATTCGTATGTATATTATACCGATTCACTCACTACCCCGGGCAGGATACTCTTCTCCGGCAATTCGGAGGAGGCATTCAGGGATTATGCTTCTGCTTTTTTCAATATTTCGCACTCATTCAACTTTATAGCTAAAAAAATAAGGCGGTTACCTGCTTTGGCAATTATCCTAATCACATTGTTGCCGCCGGAGATTATAAAAGCAAACATTATGAACTGTTGGAAACTGATTATTTCAAGTTCTATGTTTCAAAAACTTATTTGCAGAAGCATAAAAAAGATAGCTTACAGGAAAAACTATTCGGATTTGATAAACAGGCAGAAATCTTTGCTGATGCTGTAGAAATGGAGTTACCTGCCGAAAAAATGGTCTGTTACATTCATAATGACAATACTGAGATAGGTTACGGATGCGGTCTTTTTGACTTTATTGATGTAGGTAATATTGGTGGATTTGCTTACGATTATGAAATCCATAACAAAGAAGTTAGTCTTTCCATTATTCATGAAGGCAACCACATGATTTTTGATCAGTTAAACAAATCCGCTTCTGTGTTTTATGCAGAAGGAATTCAAACATGGTATGAATTTTCCGGAAATGCACCCGCTAAAAAGGATGGAATAAAAATGGCCCTTCAATACAAGGATGAAAATATTATAGATGTTATACAGGATAAAGATCCTTTTTTCATTCCGGAAGATCCGGATAAATATTACTACATATCAGGGCTCTTTACAGAATTCCTGATAGAAAATTACGGATTGGACTCTTTTAAAAGGTTCTACCGGCAGGATATACAAAAAGATCCGGAATCCTATACCCGGATCTATCAGAAAGATCTTCCCGAACTTCTGGAGGACTATAAAAGATGGCTGGAAATAAAATATATGTAAAAAACCCTCCTATTTACACAATATTCCTATTCATTATGCGTTATACAGAAAAGACCCACTCATTACAAAGTCGATGAAAGGAATAAAAAGTAAAAAGGTAAAAAGAATCATGTATATTCTATGTATTGTTATTGTTATATCAGGCGTAGGTCTGGCTTTATTTTTAAACCGTCCTGAGTTCGGGCATTTGCCGCAGGGAGTACGAAAAACAAAGATCGAAAATTCACCTCATTACTGGAATGGTAAGTTTCAGAATGAACTGCCAACCCGGCAGATCACATCTGACGGAGGTATGCTGGGGGTTATGTCAAAATTCTTTTTTGGAAAAGACAAACGGGTAAAGCCCGACAAGGAAATCCCCTCCGTAAAAACAGATCTGCACACTTTAAACCGAAGAGAGGATGTAGCTATCTGGTTTGGTCACTCCTCCCTTTTTATACAACTGGACGGTATACGCTTTCTGATCGATCCGGTTTTGAGCAAATCCGCCTCTCCGGTAAAAGCCTTTAATAAAGCTTTCCCAGGAAGTTACAGCTACACTCCGGAAGATATTCCGGAAATAGATTATCTGATCATTACTCACGACCATTGGGATCACTTGGACTATCCTACTGTGATGAAACTTAAGCCACGTGTCGGAAAAGTAATATGTCCGCTGGGTGTAGGTGCACATTTTGAATACTGGAAATTTAATCCTCACCAGATCATCGAAATGGACTGGTACGAAGAAGAAAATCTGGAAGATGGATTCCATATCTATGCTCTGCCCGCCCGTCATTTTGCAGGCAGAGGATTGAAAAGTAATCAATCCTTATGGGCTTCTTTTCTATTGAAAACCCCTTCGATGAATATTTATATAGGTGGAGATGGTGGCTATGATCATCGCTTCGAAAAGATTGGAAAAAAATTTGAAAACATTGATCTGGCTATTCTGGAAACAGGACAGTACAATAAGGACTGGCGATATATTCACATGCTACCCGACGAATGGGCTATAGCTACCAAAGATTTAAAAGCCAAAACTCTCTTACCGGTCCATCATTCTAAATTTGCATTGGCCAATCATGCATGGGATGAACCTTTAGAAGTACTATACGGGCAGAAAAACTCTTTAGGCAGCCGGTTATTACACCCAATGATCGGTGAAAAGATCTTTTTAAAGGACGAAACTCAGGAGTTTAAAAAGTGGTGGTAAAATCATAAAACCGCTATTACCTTCTATTTACTCTTCCATCCACACCTATGGAGTCAGAATTTATTTCACCATCCCTATATTTCCAGAAATGAAAGATATCTCTTTTCGGCCTTTTGCAATAATTTTTTATTAAAAGGAAATGTAGAATCGAAAAAAGAGGTTTCAAGTGCAAAACCTTTCTTTGTTTTCTTTCGGCTCCAGTTTCCCACGACCTGTCCGTTACAAACAATAACCGGGTAAAAAATACCGTAAGGATTAAAGGCTTTACGATAATATTCTAATGGAAGTACATGAGTACGATCTTTATAACTGATCAGATATTCATCATAAGAAGGAAGCAGATGAAGGTGTTTATCGCAACAGGTAATTTCATTCCAGCTATGATGAATATACATCTGGTGGTCCCGAAACTTCTCCAGGTTGAGTTCCTGTTTTATCAGAGTAATTCCTTTTCTGGCCTGGGTTAGCGTAAGTCCCGACCACCAGACAAAATCCTGCAGGGTAGCGGGCGAATGACTCCGGAAATATCTGCGTGTCAGTTTTGCCAATGCTTCCTCCCGGTTCAGAGCAGGTGTAGGAGCCACTCTTTCCTCTAAAAGTGCATAAGTGGGTTTTCCATTCTTTTCTATCCCACTGCAAATCACACCTTCAATTTTAGCCAGCATCAGAAAGCAATTCATCATAGGGGTATCTACTGTTACTCCCTGATACTGTAATTCGGTCATGATCTCTGTTTTTGTCATGCCGGAAGTTCCTTCCAGCATTTTTTCAAGCAGCCGGTTCACTAAGGAGGAAAATTCCGGAGTAACTCCCTTCTCTTTGGCCCAGGAAAGTATAGAAGGACGCAGACGAGAACGATTCAGTTCTGTCATCCAGCGAATATCCTCTACGGCTACCAGATGCCAGGTAGGACGCATTACATGGATGCGAAGAATTTCACCTCTGTTTAACGCTTCATTTACCTGTGTGAGGCTACCGGAAGCAAGCCGTATACCCACCGCCCATTTCATCATAGAATACTCTTGTGCCTGCATGACACCCATCCATTGAATAAGCTGACCGGGAGTTTCAAACTGTGGTTGTGTTAACTGTTGGGCTGTTATACGGGTAGCTGGTATCATACTTTATTATTTTGGCCAAAATAATAATTTAGTGGTTTTTCCCATAAATAACAGTAGGATCATTTAAAATAGACATAAAAAACCAGCGGAACTCCGGGATTTAATACCCCGGGATTCCGCCGGTCACTGCGCATAAAGAAGAGTTGTTATTCTGCTGCTGCACGCTCGTTCACAAAACCTTCAGCTATTTTGGTAAGCGAAACATCAGTAAATTTTTCATTATTTAAGATCTGTTCCAGCAATTCTACTGCCTGCTGATTATCCAGATACCGGGCAAATACCCGCAGAGTACCATAAGTGGCAATTTCATAATGCTCAACTTTCTGAGCAGCGAGAATTAAACTGGCATCTCTGATAAAACTATCTTTATCTGTGTCTTTAATGATAGATTCTGCCTCGTCAATTAGCCCTTCCATCGCATCACACTTTTTACTATCCGGTTCTTCACCCAATACCCGGAAGACCTGTTCCACCAAAGCAATATGTTCATTGGTTTCAATGGTATGCTTTTCAAAAGCAGCGGATACCTGTACACTGGTAGCAGCCTGTTGCATCTTAGGCAAAGCCTTAGCCAGATGCTGTTCTGCCCAATAAATATCTTTTAATTCATCAATAAAGAACTCGTGAAATTCTGATTTCTCCATACTCTTATTTCTTATTATACATTTAACATCGCTTTCTGTATAGGAAACAAGAAGGAAAATATTTAGTTCTGTGATTTTCAGGCTTTAATATTTGTTTATACTTTTTCCGAAGCAGCAGAAACTGCTATTTTCTCCTGTGTCTGTTTAAATATCTCTTCTCTGAGTTCTTTCATATAACCGGAAAACTCAGTCTCTTCCCATCCGTAAGTAAGATTCAGGTCATATTCCAACGGAAGCCAGGTAGAAATATCTGCTTCATTGTGCTGAAGCACAGCTTCCATCTTATCAAGTGCCTTATAAATTTTAGCTTCCAGCGTCTGAAGTTCGTTCATCTCTACAAATAAATCAACAAGCTGGTTCCGGTAAGGCTCTGGCAAGGTATGTAAAAGGGCCATAACCTCTTCCAGCTCTTTTCCTTCATCACTATCCGTTTTCTCAAAAGCAGGAATATCCCCTGTAATGGCTTCTCCCAGATCATGAAAAATTGCCATTAAAATAATTTTATTAATATCCGCCTGAGGAAATTCATCCTGTACAAAATAGGCCATCAATGAGAGTCTCCAGCAGTGTTCGGCTACACTTTCGGGACGACCGGTAGAAGTAGAAGAATGTCTTATATCACATTTGAGTTTTTCAGCCAGCGCCAGTAATTTTAATAATTCAGTAGGTTTCATTTATTTTCAGCTCTTTTACTACTTATAAGCAGTAAAATTAGAGAAAACGAAATTAGCAACCAAGCAGATTGAAGTTTATCTCCCCAAAAATATCTTACCCCCTTGTTTTTCATCTCTTTTTGTTGTTTATTTGTCTCAGCGAACAATAAAGCCATCTCAGCTTATCAAATTTTTATAAACTATGGAAAAGTTCTCTCTGAAAGAAGCCACCCGGGAAGATATTCCCCTGATCACAGCCCTGGCAGACAGGGTTTGGTACGAAACATATCATGAAATTCATACCCGTAGCCAACTGGAATATATGTTCGAACAGATGTATAGTCCGGAAAAACTGGCAAAAGATATGGAAAACGGACAAGTCTATTTTATCGGTTACCAGGAAAAAGACCCCATTGGATATGTAGCCATAGAACAGAAAGAGAATTCACTTTTTTACCTGCAAAAACTCTATGTTATGCCGGAAACCCAGGGTACAGGAGCAGGAAGTTTTCTATTTGCTGCAGTGATACGATTTATCAGATCCATACATCCGGGAAAATGTCTGCTTGAACTGAACGTCAACCGAAAAAACAGAGCTATCGGATTTTATCAGAAAAAAGGAATGTCTATCTACAAAGAGAGCAATGATTATATCGGAGAAGGATTCTATATGAACAATTGTTTTATGCGGATGGAACTATAAAAAGAGTGCCGGGAACCAAGCCTATAGTTCCAGGCAAACTCCGGAAAGCGAGTCTGTACGACACTCTTTTCTCGTTATAAAAAAGAGCTTAGCAAACTCCTTCACCTATTTCAGGATCGGAGATATCACTCCATTTCTTCCCATTACTTTCTTTCTCTTCCCGATCCGGCATTTGGGGATGAGACATATCAGGTACTTCTTCAGGTTTACGCACGGGTGCCTCATCGGGACGTTGCTGCGGATTCACTTCAGACATTTCAGGTTTGCGATCCTGACGGGGATCAATCTCCGGTTGTTTATTCATTTCGTGGTCCATAATTTACTGGTTTAATTATATTTTACTTAAATATTCCTTGTAAAACAAGTCAATTCTTAAATAAGTTCATTATGCTGCGGCGAAGTTTGTTAGTACTGTATAAAAGCATTAACTTTACAAAACTAACTATATTTTTTACACATGAAATTTGAACTGACATCTGCATATAAACCTACCGGTGACCAGCCGGAGGCTATCGAACAATTAACAGAAGGGGTATTATCAGGAGTGCCTGGACAGACCCTCTTGGGAGTCACAGGTTCGGGTAAAACTTTTACAATTGCCAATGTGATCAGTCGTGTTAATAAGCCCACCCTGATACTAAGCCACAATAAAACACTGGCTGCCCAGCTATACAGTGAATTTAAGTCTTTTTTTCCTAACAATGCTGTAGAATATTACGTTTCCTACTACGACTACTATCAGCCGGAAGCTTATCTTCCCGGTAGTGATACCTATATTGAGAAAGATCTTCAGATCAATGATGAGATTGATAAGTTACGATTAGCCGCTACCTCTGCCTTACTCTCAGGAAGACAGGATGTAATTGTAGTAGCTTCCGTATCCTGTATATACGGTATGGGAAACCCGGCCGATTTTTATGAAAATGTAATTGAAGTAACCCGTGGTAAACTTCTGGACCGGAATGTTTTTTTAAGACGACTGATAGAGAGTCTTTATTCACGCAACGACCTTGAACTGGGCCGGGGAAACTTCCGGGTAAAAGGTGATACGGTAGATGTCTACCTGGCCTATACAGACCATGTGCTCCGGGTTACCTTCTGGGGAGACGAAATTGACGGAATTGAAGAGGTAGATCCTGTAACAGGACATACCACAGCTACTTTCAACGATTATAAAATATATCCGGCCAATCTCTTTATGACTACCAAGGAAACCACCTTACGAGCTATCCGCCAGATAGAGGACGACCTCACAAAACAAGTAGCGTGGTTCGAAGAGATCGGTAAACCTTTTGAAGCTAAACGCCTCTACGAACGGGTTACATACGACATGGAAATGCTCCGGGAACTGGGGCACTGTTCAGGTATAGAGAACTACTCCCGGTATTTCGACGGACGCTCTCCCGGAACCCGCCCTTACTGCCTGCTCGACTTTTTTCCGGAAGACTTCCTGATGGTTATTGACGAAAGCCACGTAAGTATTCCTCAGGTACATGCTATGTATGGAGGCGATAAAGCACGTAAAACCAACCTGGTAGAATATGGCTTCCGGCTTCCGGCTGCAATGGATAACCGGCCCCTTAAATTCGAAGAGTTTGAATCCATGACCAATCAGGTAATTTATGTAAGTGCAACACCTGCCGACTATGAACTGATGAAATCAGAAGGAGTAGTAGTGGAACAGGTGATCCGGCCCACAGGATTACTCGACCCGATCATTGAAGTACGTCCCAGTCTTAACCAGATAGACGACCTGATGGAAGAGATACAATTACGGGTAGAAAGAGAAGAACGTGTACTGGTAACCACCCTGACCAAACGCATGGCAGAAGAACTTACAGACTATCTGCTTCGCAACAACATACGTTGCACCTATATACATAGTGATGTGGATACACTGGATCGTATAAAAATAATGGATGAACTCCGGCAAGGACTCCACGATGTGCTGGTAGGTGTAAACCTGCTCAGGGAAGGACTTGACCTTCCGGAAGTTTCATTAGTAGCTATTCTGGATGCCGACAAAGAAGGCTTCCTTCGTTCTCACCGTTCTCTGACACAAACAGCCGGACGTGCAGCCCGTAATGTAAATGGAATGGTAATTATGTACGCCGACAAAATTACAGATAGCATGAAAAAAACCATTGATGAGACCAATCGCCGGCGGGAAAAACAGATTGCTTATAACGAAGCAAACGGTATTACTCCGCAACAAATTAAAAAAGCACGTAACCTGGCTATATTCGGGAATAAAGAGAACGAAACAGCAATGGCAGGAACCTATGCAGGGCCTGTGGAAAGCAGTATGGTTGCCGATCCTATTGTGGAATATATGACCAGGCCACAGATGGAAAAGAGTATTCAGCGTACCCGTAAGCTGATGCAGGAAGCTGCCAAAAAGATGGAATTTATGGAAGCTGCCCAATACCGGGACGAATTGATCAAACTGGAAAAACTGTTCAAAGAAAAATGGCCGGTATAATATTTGGGAAGGACCCTCTCCTTTTTATGTCGGCTCTATCTTTTATCTTCCCTTGTTCTTTCCTGGTATATAAGCAATAGGGTCTGATCTCTTTTTTCTGTTTACATACCTTCCGGTCCTGTGTATTTCCGGATGTAATAGAGGATCTGTTCGGTAAATTCCGGTTCTTTCTCCTCCGGAAAAATAAAGGTATAAAAATTATTTTTCATAATAAACCGTCCATCTATATATCCTAATAAAAAGTTTTTCCCGCTGCCATTTTCTTCTACTACAAAATAGACAGTCGAATCGCTACACCAAAGGTGTTTTTTATGTGGGGCATCCAGTTGAGGCTCAATGAGACACTGGTTAAGTATCTCCCTGATATATTTTCTCTCATCCGGTTCCATCTCGTGAATGGATCTGTCACGAGCATCCACCATCAGGATATTAACCGGATATTTTTCCTCTTCAGCAAAACCATACAAGCCACACAAATTAAAGAAAAGGGATTCATTGGATTTCCATGTATAGTTATTTTCCGATAACCATACCCTAATAGGGTTAACGAAAGTTTCTTCCATAAATTTTATTTTTTCAGGATCTTTCATTGCTCCGGGTTGCAACACTTCAGGAATAGTATCCATAGGAATAAAATTACTGGCTTTCCAATCCGACCTATCACCACTATAGCCCAATGTATCAAAGGACGAGCTCTCAAAATGATACCAGTCCAGGTCCTCCTTCAGTTCCATGGTTTTCCATGAAATATAACTCAACAGACCGTTATAATGATAGTATATCTCTCCCAGATACAATTTGTTATCTTCTCCTATAGCCAATAACCTGTTATCAGGCATACTATAGTATTCTCCCCCCCCAAGGATAAAGCTGCCAGAGCCTTCTTCTCGTATGTTTTGTCAATTAGGTAAGGGAGGGAAGTAGGCATACCTGGTAAATGCAGGAGGGCTCTGTCAGTATATTCGGTCGGTAAATGGGTTTCTCCATAAGAATATCCCCATAAAAAACCATCTATATAATAGAGTAAAACCTCTTTTTTCCGGGGTAAGGGATTAATTTTCAGTTTTGGACTATACAGATATAACTTTCCCGAATAGGGCATCCCATTCTTATTCATTAATAGAGTGGAAGAATAGACACTGGAAAAATTTTGTTCAATCCATTTTCCTACCTTTAATGATCCGGCATATTGTAGGTAATCCTCGTATTGCTCCCTGGAGGGAATAACCTGTTCGCAGCGGACATTTGTCTCTTCTGTATGGAAAAAGGAACTACTGTCTCCCCGGTGCACCGGACCATTGATAAAAGCAAAAAAGACATAGATACCGGCCATTAAGAGTAGAGCAAAAAGCAGAGTATAAATTTTAGGTAAAAATATACCGGAAGAGCCATAGATGATCAGCCAGGTAAAAAAGCTACAAAGAAAAGTGACGATACCAACAGGAAGTACCAGCATCATCACACTTGCCTGACCTAACAGTATCATAGCAATAAGTACCACCCCACAGTTAATGGCAGCCGGGATCCACATGCTGTGGCTGTATATGGTTCCTATAATACCTGATAAAATGCATAAAAAAAAGAGAGCGATCACACTTAAATATATAAATGCCAGTCCATTTTGTCCGCGTATTACAAAATGATAAAGATAAACCACTACCAGAGCAGGGATCAGGCAGGTAATAAAATGGATCAGAAGATAGTTTCTCATATACACTAATTTATTAGCTAAGATATACAAAATTCCCGGATTATTGCAATTACACTCTTTTAAATAAAGAATTGTCCCCGCCTCCTAATAAATAAGACTTATAATAATTAAAAACCAGATCCTGATAAATAAAAATCGAAAGTTTTTTGTTCAAACAAATAAAGTTACAATCATTAATCAATAGAGTATGGAACAATATTACTATGTAGATGCTAACGGCCAACAAAAAGGGACCGGTAGATAAAACGTTATTACCCAGCTACGGTGTAACCAGTACTACCCGGGTATGGAGAGAAGGAATGAGTGACTGGCAGCCCGCAGGTTCAGTAGCAGACCTGACCGATGTATTTC
>JAJQBG010000353.1 GCA_021203405.1 Bacteroides sp. | reverse complement strand
GTGAAGCACAAAAGATATGACTTTTTTAGTAATTTTGCATCCTTAATGAGGAATGTAATTTATTAAGGATTTAAATCAATGGCAAAGGAATTAAAGAATCTCACCAAACGTAGTGATAATTATTCACAGTGGTACAATGAGTTGGTGGTAAAAGCTGATCTTGCGGAACAGTCGGCCGTACGTGGCTGTATGGTTATCAAGCCTTACGGGTACGCAATCTGGGAGAAAATGCAGCGTAACCTGGATGATATGTTTAAAGAAACAGGTCATGTGAATGCTTATTTCCCTCTTTTGATTCCTAAATCTTTTTTGAGTCGTGAAGCAGAACATGTGGAAGGTTTTGCCAAAGAGTGTGCGGTGGTTACTCACTATCGTTTAAAAAATGCCCCGGACGGAAGTGGTGTAGTAGTGGATCCGGCTGCTAAACTGGAAGAGGAATTGATCATTCGTCCTACTTCGGAAACAATTATCTGGAATACTTATAAAAACTGGATCCAGTCTTACCGGGACCTGCCTATTTTGTGTAACCAATGGGCCAATGTGTTTCGTTGGGAGATGCGTACCCGTCTTTTCCTGCGCACGGCTGAGTTTTTGTGGCAGGAGGGACATACAGCGCATGCTACCCGTGAAGAGGCTGAAGAGGAAGCTTTGCGCATGTTGCATGTATACGGTGAGTTTGCCGAGAAATACATGGCAGTACCGGTAGTAAAAGGTATTAAAAGTGCTAATGAACGTTTTGCGGGTGCACTCGAAACCTATACCATTGAGGCGATGATGCAGGATGGGAAGGCTCTCCAATCGGGTACTTCGCACTTTCTGGGACAAAATTTTGCCAAAGCGTTTGATGTGCAGTTTGTCAATAAAAACAATGAGATGGAGTATGTATGGGCTACTTCCTGGGGTGTCTCTACCCGTTTGATGGGAGCGCTTATTATGACTCACTCGGATGATAACGGACTAGTATTACCTCCGAAACTGGCTCCTATCCAGGTAGTCATTATTCCTATTTATAAAAATGAGGAACAACTGGAGCAGATCAATGAAAAGGTTGACGGGATTGTAAAGAACCTGAAAGCGTTGGGGATCTCTGTAAAATATGATAATGCAGATAATAAACGTCCGGGCTTTAAGTTTGCCGATTATGAACTGAAAGGGGTACCGGTGCGTCTGGTAATGGGGGGACGTGATCTTGAAAACAATACGGTAGAGGTTATGCGGCGTGATACCCTGGAAAAGAGTACGGTTTCCTGCGATAATATTGAAATGTATGTAAAAGAACTTTTGGACGAAATACAGGAAAATATATTCAGGAAGGCACTGAACTACCGGGATAGCCGTACCATATCCGTAGATACGTATGAGGAGTTTAAAGAGAAAATTGAGGAGGGAGGTTTTATACTGGCTCACTGGGACGGAACTCCGGAAACAGAAGAGAAAATAAAGGAAGAGACTAAAGCAACTATCCGCTGTATTCCACTGGATAGGGATAAGACTCCGGGTAAATGTATGGTTACCGGTAAGGATTCGGTTTGCCGGGTTGTCTTTGCCAGATCCTATTGATTAGATAATAAATAGAGAATGCCGTAGACCCACCAAGGGTTTACGGCATTTTATTTTACAGATTGAGTGAAGGATCACTCTTCTTCTTTTTCTCTGCTTGTTTCCTCTACAGGTTGTACGTTAACGGGTTTCCGGTTCCATATCCGGAATTCCCTCCACCGGTTAAATTCTCTTTTGTAACCTACACCTAACCCTTGAGTGGTAAGTGTCTTCTGAGTATAAAAACGGTCGTTTGTTTTATTGTATCCTTTCAGACGGATGTTACCGCTGGGGGTAAGAAGATATTCTACATCAAAGTCTCCTACAAAGTTGGTGGTACTGGATAAGGTTTCCCGGTAACCGAAGTTCCCATTGATAAGGAGTCTGTTATTCAGTAATTGTCCTGAGAGCATTCCTTCTACTTCCATCTCTGCCCATCCACCCGAACCGGTACTCAGGTTTGTTCCGATATTCCAGTTGCTGTTATCAATGATTTGTGAAAGTGCGTTGTTCAGCTGTCCGGAGAGGGTAGAGGAGAGTACGGAAGACATCGCATTTGAATTTTGGGTAGCATAATCCAGTGTGTAGAATTTACCAATTCCCAGGAGGTAGAGTATTTGCATGTTGCGTTCTTTGTCTGTATTGATATAACTTTGTACTGCACGCTGTACTGCATCGTTCTCAGTGGGGAGTTCAATATTCAGATTGATGGTGGGTTGTACCAATATACCACTGATGTTCATTACACAGTCTACTTTGGCCCGGTTCTGTCCTCCGGTCATGCTGGTTATATCTTCACTAAGATCACTTAGTGAAACCGAATTTACGGTATAAGCAGCTGTTACATCCAGATTCGCATTCAACGGATCGCCGTTGAAGACGATGGTACTACCATTACGGATCACAAAATCTTTCCGGATCACCTCCTGGAGGCTGAATTTGTATACTCCCTGGTTGATAACGTAATTACCAAACATTCTTACGTCTCCTTTATTATAAAAGTCAAAACGAAGGCTACCGGAGCCACGACCGCTGATGTAGTCGCCGGCAACGGGGTCCATAATAATACGAATGGTAGCATCCGGAGTAGCGTCTACCAGAATGTTCAGACGGATATCCATCTCTTCTCCGGTCTCTTCGGTAAAAGCATGATCCGGGAAGAGGTCAACAGAGGTATCCGGTAGGGTACGTCGGGGTGTTTTATCCACAAAACGGATAAATTCGCTATTGGTTGCCGTAGCGGCATTTCCGGTGGTATATACCATCTGTGTATTCCGGTTAGAGGTGACTGCTACATCTACATTGAGTTCATTGCCACCGCCTCTGACAAAGGCTGTACCTGTTACATACGCTGTACCGTAAAAAGGAAGATCCGGATCTTCCTGCGTATTCATAACAAGCATGTTGTCTACATTGGCTTGTATACTATAGGTAAGGTCTCTTAGATGTTGATGATAGAGGGCCCCGTCTACGGTTCCTCTGTTTCCTTCCGGATCGTAGATCGTTACATTCCGGAACGCTACCTGGTCTGGTAATAACCGTACTGTATCCTGCACGCCAAAACGGGTATTTAGCAGATCGATCTTAAAGGAGGCATCTGCCAGCAGGGAGCCTTCCAGATTCAGATCTTTGAAGCTTCCATGTAAACGGGCATTTCCGTAGGCTCTTCCCGCCACATCTGAAGCTACTACTTCCATATATTTTTGCAGGAATTCAATATTGGTTCCTTCTGCGTCAATATGTAGATCGAGTGCTTTCTGTCCGATGGAGATAAGACCTGTTACTTCGGTTTTAGCAATACTATCTTCATAAATACGGGCATGCAGATCGATTCCTTTATTCACCTGATCCCACCGGCCGTCTACAAACATATCGCCCAGTAGCCCATTGTTGAAATGAAGGTTTTTGATCTCCAGTTCTGTATTCATGATCGGAGTTTTCAGAAGGCGGTTAGCCGTTACTTCTCCGGTAGCTATACCGTCAAAGTCTACCGCCTGAATGTTCACAATATCAAAGATAAACCCAATCTCTATATCGTTCAGGTTTACTTTTACCGTATCATTTACTTCTGCCGAAGCTATGCCGTGAATGGTAAGGTGCTGGTCTTTGTGGCTTACCCGGAATTTGTTAATTGTTAATTTACCGGAGTCGATCCGGATGTAAGAGGGTTCTATATTCCATATACTGTCATTGAGAATAGCGATCGTGGGTTCAATTTGAATATAGGCGCTCAGCGGAGAGTCTTTTCCGGGATTTTTCAGAAAATCGCTGATGGCAGTTAGTTCACCGCTGTAGGTGGTTACCCCGTTATTCCCCCAACTTAATGTAGTCGTCAACTGGTCTGCTTTGGCCTGGTTACGCAGCGCTATATTCAGAGCTGCTCCGTTTTTCATGCGCCCTCCTGCCCGGATATGAGTAATTAGGTGATCTTTGGGATTTTCACAGATCACTACACCGGATTCAAAAGTGGAGTTTCCTATGTTGAATCGGGGGAAATATCCTTCTATCCGTAGTTTTCCGGAGTGATCATGAACAAATCCTTTGATGGTAGAATGGGTCTGAACCGTAAAGGGTAATTTAAATATCCGTGTCAGTGGCTGGGTATTGGTTAGGGAGAGATCGAAGTAGAAGTTATTTTTACTTTCACTCTCTCCTTTGCGACTTATCAGTGAAGGAAGGTAGGAGTTCAGGATATTGATTATACTTACCGGCAGGGTCTGGTAGGAATAGTCACCTTTTACCAGCAGGTGCAGATATTCGGAAGTAAGAGTTAATATTTTTTCCTGCTCCTGCTGACTGGCCTCCAGCCGGATCCTTTCCGTAAAAAAGACCTCTTCGGGAGTAACCAGTGTAATACTGTCTACCGTAATAGTACCCATCATATCGTCGATGGAATTTCCGGTAAAGTCTGCATCCAGTATAAAGGAGATATCTGCTCCTTCATAGTTTTCTGTAAGGTGGAGAGCATGCGGATTAAACCGGCTCATTTCTGCTTTTACATTAAAGCGGGGAGAAGCAGTTGCTACATTAAAGTTCCCGCTGAAATAAAGAGAACCGTTCTCATCGTTTATAGCAACGGTTCCATCAAATCCTCCTTCTTTAAACTCACCATCCAGCTCTATATTTTCGTAAGTATAATCTTTATAATCAAAAGCTGAAATATATCCTGTTGCTTTCATGGAGGGATAACGACGGGCAGCTGTGTGCTCTCCGTCTACCTCTATATTGAGGCTTATTTTATTTAGGATGTCGGGCCTTCCCGTTAGCTTGCCCAGTTCGAATTCCCGGCTTTGCAGTGCTCCCGAATAGTGAAATATATTTTTCTGCTGATCATACCCCAGTTTAATATCGGTGCGGGCATTTCCTATGGATGTATTCAGGTTTCCATACATCACCAGGTCATTGAAGTAACCTGTAACTTCTCCGGCAAAAGAGAGGGTTCCCATGCGTTCTATATAGGGAGAGGTGGGTTTTTGCGGATCTATATTCCTGAATATAAAATTGCTTCCGGCAGGATCAATGAAAAGTCTGGAAACATTCCCGAAAATGAAAGCCTCTTCCGGGTTTACCAGATTTTGTATCGACGCATCCATTTTAAACCGGATGTGATCTCCGACATCTACTGTTACGTATGGACAACTCAGATCATCCAGGGTGCCGTTTACCTCCATGCTGAACCGGATCGTTTCATTGAAATTCCTGAATGCAGGTACAAAAGGGGCTATATCTTTCAGGATAATATCCGAAGGCTCGATCCTGAGAGAAAAACTCACCTCTTCGGAAAAATTCAGAAAGGATTCCGGATCGTTAAATTTTAACCGGATGGTATCCATCTTCAGTTTTGTTTCCGGTAAAGCTACGGAGAAGTTTTCCACACTCAATCCCTGGCGGTTACCCACTGCCCGGAATGATAGTTTCTGAAGGTCCAGACCGGATTCTTCATTGAAACTAAATCTTTTGACCTGTGTGTTGATGGAATCTTTATGGAGAGCTTTAATGGAGAGATTGCCTATTATATTGGTAAATTTCAGGTGATTCGTATTGAATTTTTCCGGGGTCTCCGGTTCTGACAGCACATCAAATGAAAGGCGGCCTCTCCGGATCAGTATAGAATTTATACACAGATCAAGGCTGGACCCGGTCGCAGGCTTGTCACTTTTAAAGGCATCAATGATAAACTGAAGATTCAGGTCTGACTCTTTTTCAGCTTTATTTAATGCTATATTAAAACCGAACAGCTGTAGATTACCGATGGATATTTTTCCATTCAGCAGGGGGAGAAAATCGAATTTAGCAGACAAACGGGTGATACGCAGCATCTCAGTATTTTGCTGATCGTTTACCAGAAGGTCATCGATAATGATACGGTTTAGAAAACCCATGTTGATCCTGCCGATCTGTAGTTCTGTCTCCAGGATCTTTTCCAGTTCCCGGGAGACGAATGACGCTGTTTTTCGCTGAACAGAAGGGATATTCAGCAAAATAAGGATCCCGATATAACAAATTGTTATCATACCGATAATCCATTGGGTTATGATCTTGAAAGTCTTTATGGCGGTTGGTCTTACAAAACAGACAAAAATAGCAATATTTTATGGGAGGTCCGGCAAGTATTCAGGAAAATCTTTCCATCCTGTAGGCCTTTGGGGACTTACCCGTCATTTTTTTGAAAAATTTTCCGAAAGAAGACTGATCGGGAAAATTCAGGTTATTGGCTATCTGTTGTATATTGTTCTGGGTAAAATGGAGTTGCATCTTGGCTTCGGCCAGTAACATTTCATCAATCCACTTATTGGCTGTAAGTCCGCTTAGTTCTTTTAATACGGAAGAGAGGTATTGAGAGGTGATGCATAACTGGTTAGCATAGAAAGAGACGTTTTTATTCTCTTTTACGTGTTCCCGCAGCAGGTTGAAAAAATTCCGGTAAATATTTTCTTTGTGCGAGAAAGAGGGTTGATGGAAATTGCGTCCTGTTTTATTGACTAATCCGGCCAGGTCGCTGAAAAAGGCGAAAATAAGGAAATAAAGGGATTTGCTTCCGATCAATATCTCTTTTTGCCGGGTTCTTTTTAGCATCAGGTCGTATATTTCTGTCAGGGTGGTGATCTCGTTTCGGAGGAACCGTTGTACCGGGTTCTTTTTCAGGAACAGGTAGATATCCGGTGAAATATTAAGTGAGGTAAAATTAAAGATCTCTTTCTCTATCAGAAACAGTTTGGCTGAAAAATTCTGACTTTTTTCACGGAAATGAATGAGGTGTTCCGATACAATGGTCAGAATGTTATTCTCGCTCAGACGATGGATATCATGGTCAATGGAAAGATTGGCATAACCGTTTACTACGATCATGACCAGAATAGCATCTGTGCGGAAAGGAATATTCATGGGAGAATCGGTCCCGACACTTATTTCATCAATTAAAAATCCCTTTTCTACCAGGTTTATATCCGTAGGTTCTTCCTGCTCTGTATAAAGATCGGTCAAAGGATATAATTGTTGTGTGTTGTTCATACAATTGATGTGTTTGATTGAAGTAACAAAATTAGTGCTTATTATAGAAACACCGGGCCAAAAATTATATTTTTAACCAATAAAAATGAATTTAAAACCATATTAATTGATTTTGGTTCCGAAAAACATTCTTTTTTGACCAATTTAGCCATCATTTGGAACTTTTCAGGTTTAAAGCAAATATCTAATTTTGCACACAATGTTTGAACTCAAAAAAAATTTATTAAAGAATGAAAGAAAATGTGAAACCGGCTACCGGAAAATTAGGGGTTATGGTTGTGGGAGTTGGCGGTGCAGTGGCATCCACTTTTATCGTTGGAACACTGGCTGTACGTAAGGGGCTCACTACTCCTATCGGTTCTATTACCCAATTGGCCAATATACGGTTGGGTAAAAAATCAGATAACAGAAATCCCAAGATAAAAGATGTTGTACCTTTGGCAGAACTGAATGATCTTGTGTTCGGAGGATGGGACATTTTTGAAGAGAATATTTACGAAGCTGCAATTCATGCGGAAGTGTTGGTTGAAAAAGACCTGCTTGGTGTGAAAGAAGAACTGGAAGCTATAAAACCGATTCCGGCGGTTTTTGACCAGACTTTTGTAAAAAGATTGCACGGATTGCATGTAAAGAAAGATGCGACCCGTTGGGAGTATGTAGAGGCTTTGAGGGAAGATATCCGTACCTTTAAAAAAGAGAACAGCTGCGAACGTATTGTGGTAATCTGGGCTGCCAGTACTGAAATTTTCCTGCCGCAGAGTAAAGAACATGAGTCCATTGAAGCTTTTGAGAAAGCCATGAAGGAGGGTGTGAAAGAGGTAATCGCTCCAAGTATGTGCTATGCGTATGCTGCTATTGCCGAAGGAGCTCCTTTCATTATGGGTGCTCCCAATCTTTGTATCGATATTCCTGCAATGTGGGATTTTGCTGAAAAGGTAGGTGTACCCATTGTCGGAAAAGATCTTAAAACAGGTCAGACAATGCTTAAAACAGTGTTGGCTCCTATGCTTAAAACCCGTATGCTGGGTCTTGACGGATGGTTCTCTACCAATATTCTGGGTAACCGTGACGGAGAAGTACTGGATGACCCTGATTCATTCAAGACCAAAGAAGTTAGTAAGCTTTCTGTGATCGATACTATTCTTGAGCCTGAAATGTATCCGGAACTTTACGGAAGCATTTATCACAAAGTACGTATCAATTATTATCCTCCCCGCAAAGATAACAAAGAGGGATGGGACAATATAGATCTTGTTGGCTGGATGGGTTATCCGATGCAGTTAAAGGTGGATTTCCTTTGCCGTGACTCAATTCTGGCTGCTCCGCTTGTACTGGATTTGGTACTTCTTTCTGACCTGGCATTGCGTGCCGGTATGTCAGGAATCCAGTACTGGCTTTCATTCTATCTGAAAAGCCCGATACACAAGCCCGATGAACTTCCCGAACATGATCTGTTTGTACAGAACACAGTGCTGAAAAATACACTGCGTCAGCTTATCGGTGAAGAAACACTCGATTATCTCGACTAATTATAGAATTACTTTATAAGCAATATGCCAATGTGCTGATTTCAGCCTTTTTATGAGGATGGATCAGTGGATTGGCATATTAATCATATAGATAGGGATACAGCATGAAATTTGCCATTATAGCAGCAGGTGAAGGTTCCCGCCTTGCCAGGGAGGGAGTAAAAACATCAAAACCACTTTTACAGATTGGTAATGAAAGGATGATCGACCGGTTGATCCGTATTTTTATAGAGAGCGGAGCTGAATCGGTAAACATTATTATTAACGAGGAGATGAAGGATATCCGCGAGCATCTCCAACATTTACAATTACCTGTTCCTCTTCATTATATTATAAAATCTACTCCCGATTCCATGCGTAGTTTTTATGAACTCTCTCCCCTTCTTAAGGGTGGAAAGTTTTGCTTGACTACCGTTGATACCATCTTCCGGGAAGAGGAATTTAAAAGCTATATTGAAGATTTTAAAAAAACAGATTCTCCGGATGCTCTGATGGCTGTGACCGATTATATAGATGATGAGAAACCACTTTATATAAAAACAGTTGCAGATCTGTCCATCGAAGGCTTTCTGGATACTTTTGAAGAGGGGGTGAAGTATGTTTCCGGAGGGATTTATTGCCTGAATGAAAATGTAATTTCTTTGTTGGAAGAGGCTGTAGGGACAGGTGTTTCCCGGATGCGTAACTTCCAGCGGATGCTTATTGAGAAGAATTTGAAAGTAAAGGCCTATCCGTTCAGTAAGATCGTGGATGTGGATCATGTAGCGGATATAGAGAAGGCCCGGATATTTTTAGAGGAAGAAAAATGAGCCGGATAAAAATAGCAGGAGTAGAGCGTGCCTCTCTTTTTTCACCTAATCACATCGGGAATGATGCGGCTATATTCCGGGCTGTAACCGGGCTGCTTACAGAAGCCGGGTATAAGGTCAGTGTCTATAGCGAGAATGAATTTATGGCTGCTCCGATAGAGGAGAAAGTGGTTTTTGGGATGCTTCGCAATGAGCAGGCAGTACAGAAACTACAACGTCTGGAGTCTGGTAAAAGATGCATTGCCATTAATTCCGGTTTTGGCATTGAGAACTGTACCCGTGAAAAAATGACCCGGTTGTTGGTAGAGAATGAGGTTCCGCACCCGCAAAGCTGCATCATCAGTACACTGGAAGAGATAGGAGAAGAGCATCCCATTACTTTTCCCTGCTGGGCTAAAAGAGGAGATTTTCATGCCATACACCGGGAAGATGTAAGCTATATCCGTAACCGGGAGGAATTAACCGGCATACTACCTGAATATGCGTTGCGTGGTATAAAGAGAGTGGTGATCAATGAACATCTGGAAGGAGATCTTATCAAGTTCTATGGTGTGAACGGGACTCCTTTTTTTCACTGGTTTTATCCTTATGAACATCAACACAGCAAATTCGGACTTGAAAGTATTAACGGACATGCCCGCGGAATATCTTTTTCTATCCAGGAATTACAGGATATCTGTAACCAGGCTGCCCGGGCACTTCAGGTACATGTGTATGGGGGAGACGCTGTAGTGAGCCCGGATGGGACTATCCGACTGATTGATTTCAACGACTGGCCCAGTTTTGCTCCCTGCCGGGAGGAAGCTGCCCGGGCTATTGCTACACTTATTACAGATACTATAC
>JAJQBG010000062.1 GCA_021203405.1 Bacteroides sp. | reverse complement strand
GCCAAGAAATTTACAGATATTGACAGATAAAAGAAAGGGTTTATAGCCGGGAGGATAGAAATAACCCTCCGGCTTTACCAGTACTTTTTCCCTTTTATTCCAACATCATTTCCTTCCATAAGGTTCGGCTCCTCTTTCATAAACGACTCTTTCTTCTTTTTTTCCCGGATAAATAGTCGTTTACCGAGCGGTTTCCCATCGTTTACCGGGCATTTGCTGATGGGAAAATGGGCGGTTTCTCATCAGCAAATGCCCGGTAAACGAAAAATTATCCAAATAGAATGAAAGAAATGTTCGTTTATAAATCTCTAATACATATACTCCCCCAAAGCAACGAGCGAAGCAATGTTGAGTGAAAAAAACATACCTCCCACCCATATAAACACAAAAAACCCGCCATAAATAAATATGACGGGTCTGTATATCAATTCAGATCTGATCTTACTGCACAATCTCAACTAACTCTACTTCAAAGATCAAGGTAGAGAAAGGAGGGATCTTTCCTGTATCGCTGCTACCATAAGCCAGGTCCTGCGGAATATAAAGCTCCCAGGTTGAACCTACAGGCATCATAGTAAGAGCCTCAGTCCATCCTTTAATCACCTGGTTAGCACGGAAAGTAGCCGGCTCGTTCCTTGAGTAAGAACTATCAAACTCAGTACCATCGATCAGTGTACCTTTGTAGTTCACTTTTACACGGTCCGTACTTTCAGGAATAGCACCTTTACCTTCTTTGATCACTTTATACTGCAATCCGCTCTCTGTAGTGATAACTCCCTCTTTATTCTTATTCTCTTCCAGGAACTTTTCATTCTCAGCTTTGGACTCACCATGTTTTTCTGCCAGTGCACGGCTCTTGATAGCCTCTACCTGAGTATCTGCAAACTCTCTGGCCTCCACCGGAGAAATTTTTGTTTTTCCATTGATCGCATCGATAAAACCGGCCACGAAGTTATCCTGGCTGATCATCCCTTCTTCACCGAAAATCTCATTGCTCATACCGGGAAGCATCTGGCGGCTGATCTGCTGACCGATCTGCTGACCTGTCATATAAGCCACATCTTTATCACCTTTTTTGTTCACTCCGTCCAGAAGACCGTCAATAAAGGCGTTCATATAAGTAGTGTCCACACCTACTCTCTGAGAAAGATAATCTTTCAATCCGGTAGTGTTGCTAACACCTAGTGAATAAGCCAGTGTATCTACATCTGTTTTAAGATTTGCTTTAGGAGCTTGTGCTGTACATGAGGCTAAACCTGCTGCCACAGCAATAGCCGACAAAATTGTAACTTTTTTCATTTTGCTTTTTGATTTTTATAAAACTTCAATTAATTCTACGTCAAAGATAAGTGTGCTGTGGGGAGGGATCATATCGCCGGCACCCTGTGCGCCATACCCCAGTTCGGAAGGAATGTAAAGTCTCCATTTGGAACCTTCGGGCATCAGTTGCAATGCTTCTACCCATCCCGGGATCACCTGGTTCACACCGAATACGGCAGGTTGTCCGCGTTTTACAGAACTATCAAAAAGGGTTCCATCCACCAGAGTTCCTTCGTGGTGGCACTTCACCTGATCGGTTGCTTGGGCTTTTTTACCGGTACCTTCGGTAAGGACTTCGTACTGTAGTCCGCTGGGAAGAGTTACGATATTCGGATTTTGTTTGTTGTTTTCAAGGAATGCTTTTTCATCTTCAATATTCTTTGCATTCATGCTCTGTTCCAGTTCTGCAAAGTATTTATTCACAATCTCACGCGCTTCGTTGTGACTGATGGCGGGTTCGTTCCCGTTCAAAATATCCGATACGGCCTGTGCAAAATCCTGGACTGATAATCCTTTGGCACCCATGCTCATAAGGTTCTGACCTATACCCAGGCCGATAGCATAACTAAATTTATCCATTTTGTAATTATAATGTATTCACAAGTGGCAAAAGTACGGGTTTTATTTCAATGTAGCCCTTTCCGATCCTTTAATTTTTCTTATTTTTGCGTATATCAGTTAATTATTTGAGATTTATGAAAAAATTAGTGGTTCTTACAGGGGCAGGTATGAGTGCCGAAAGCGGGATCAGCACCTTTCGGGACAGCGGCGGTTTGTGGGAGAAATACCCGGTACAGCAGGTGGCTACACCGGAGGGTTTTGCCAGGAACCCGGCTTTAGTACTGGAGTTTTACAACCAGCGCAGAAAACAGTTGCTGGAAGTAGAACCCAATAAAGGACATCGATTGTTGGGAGAACTGGAAAAGGATTTCGAGGTTCACATCATTACCCAGAATGTAGACGACCTGCACGAGCGGGGAGGAAGCAGCCGGGTGATCCACCTGCACGGTGAACTGGCTAAAGTTTGTTCCAGCCGCGACCCGGATGATCCGCGTTATATCCGCACACTGGCCCCGGAAGAGTATGAGATCCAACCGGGAGACCTGGCAGGCGATGGTTCTCAGCTTCGTCCCTATATCGTATGGTTCGGCGAGGCGGTTCCTCTGATTGAAAAAGCAGCTGAAATTACCTCTTCCGCAGATATATTCGTGATCATCGGAACTTCTATGAATGTATATCCGGCTGCGGGATTATTAAGTTATGTTCCCGCAGGAGTACCGGTCTTTTTAATTGATCCCAATCCTGTACAGGTACAATCCTCTAAAAAGATAGAGGTCATTTCCAAAGGAGCTTCGGAAGGGGTGGCCGAATTACGGAGAATATTATCAGAGCGGTATGGTTAAAGTAACTTATCCGGTATTTCGGGTAGATTTTCCCGTATCTGGTTCTCATCTTTTTGCAGCTGAAGGATCAGTTCCTGTACATTCCGGAACCTCTTTTCGGAACGCAGGTGCTTAATGAACTTCACCCGGATCTGTTGCCGGTAAATATCACCGGAGAAGTCCAGAATATGCACCTCTATCGATGTATGAGTTCCATTATCCAGCGTGGGTCGATGACCGATATTCAGCATTCCGCGATAGATCTTACCTTCTACCTCTGCATATACACCATATACACCGGGAGCCGGAATCAGTTTATCGGGTGAGAAGGGTCTGAGATTAGCCGTAGGGTAACCGATGGTACGTCCCACTTTATATCCATCTACAACTGTTCCTTCCAGGGAATAGGGATATCCCAGACAGCGACCCGCCATAGAAACCTCTCCTTCTGCCAGCAGAGAGCGTATCACGGAAGAACTGATGTTGATCTCACCGATCTCATAGGCCTCTTCCCGGTAAATATTCATCCCGATCTCCTCTCCTATTTCCACACAGGCAGAGAAACCGGCTTCCCGCCCCTTGCCGAACCGGTGATCGTACCCTAAGAGTAAACCCTTGACCCGGAACCGCTCTTTGAGAAGGAGCATAAACTCCCGGGCTGTCAAAGCAGCCAGCTCCGGAGTAAAATCAAGCATGACACAATAGTCTACTCCGGTCTCTGCCAGAAGTTGCAGCTTCTCTTCTCCGGTGGTCAGGAGTTGCGGCTGATAATCGCTCCGGATCACCTTGCGGGGATGGACCGGAAAAGTGATCACCATAGAGGCGGCCCCTTCCTGTCGGGATCTCCGGAGAAGCTGATCGATCAGGAACCGGTGTCCCCGGTGAACTCCGTCAAAAAATCCCACCGAGGCCACACTGGCGGATAAAAGAGTATCGGGTATATTATAGAGGATCTGCATAGGATAATTATCTGAAAATATGGCTCCAGTCTTCCTGGGGAGCAGGAGTATAGGTGGAAAGGCCCAGTAACCGGGCTGTCCGGCAGTTCTCCGGAGAATCGTCGATAAAGAGGGTCTCTTCCGGTAAAAGTCCTGCATCTTCAAGCACCCACTCAAAGATCTCTTTTCCGGGCTTGGCACATCTCCGTTCGAAAGAGAGATATACTTTCTCAAAAAAGTCTTTTACCGTAAATCCTTTATAGGTAAAACAGTTCTTACAGGCCCAGTTCCAGTGAGTAATATTGGTGTTGCTAAGCAGGTAAACCATGTAGTGTTCCCGCAGATGAAGCAAAAGATCGAGTTTGTAAGAAGGTATCTCTACCAGAAAGGTATTCCAGGCATAATCTAATTGCTCGTCGGTCAGTTCCCGGTCGGTAAAGCGCCTGAGTTCATCCCGGAAATCATCCGGAGCGATCTTCCCCTGTTCATAATCCATAAAAATGCCATATTGCCGGAAGGGAGTAATGAGGGATTCAAACTCTTTTAAGCCTAGTTTCTTAAAATTTTCCACGCAACGGGCAGGGTCCAGATCAAGCAGCACGCCACCCAGGTCAATGATCAAATTTTTAATGTTACCTGATACCATATTATTTACCTATAAGTCTTTGAATGAAACGAACCATTTCACCGCCCCACAATACCAGTGAGGTGGTACCTATAATAAAAAGCCAGGTATGAAGAGTAAGGGGCACAGTGCGGAATACTGCTCCCCCAAACTGTACGATCAAATACTGTCCTGCCAGAATAATTCCGGCAACCAGCAAGGTGCCGTAAGAAGCTGTCAGCCCCCGGAAAGCCGATCCGGTGGTTCCAAATACCCGGGCATTGAAAAGATTCCAGAACTGCAACATAACAAAAACCGTAAAGAAGAAGGTTAATCTATAGAGAGTGACCCCTTCACTGCTATGGTTATAGTGCCAGAGGAGTCCCAGCAGGAGTCCTACAAAGATAAAACCGGTAACCAGAATATTCCACATCATACGGGATGAAATAATAAAATCGGTGTTTTTACGGGGTTTCTCCTTCATAACACCTGCAGAAGGTGGAACAGAGGCAAGAGCCATAGCGGCAAAAGTATCCATGATAAGATTCACCCAGAGCATCTGGGTCACTGTAAGCGGTAATTCCGCCCCCATAAAGGCGCCGATCAGTACGATCAGCAGGGCAACCAGGTTAATAGTAAGCTGAAAAACGATGAACCGCTGTATGTTTTTATAGAGAGACCGCCCCCACATTACAGCGGTAGCAATACTGTTGAAAGAGTCGTCCAGCAGGGTAATATCGCTGGCTTCTTTGGCAACTGAAGTTCCCGAGCCCATGCTCAGCCCTACCTGAGCCCGGTTCAGAGCAGGCGCATCGTTGGTGCCATCACCGGTAACAGCTACCACTTCTCCCCGCTGCTGAAGTAACTGGACCAAACGTTGTTTATCACCGGGACGGGCACGCGACATGATCTTCAGGGAACCGACCCGTTCCAGCGCCTCTTCATCCGTAAGAGACTCAAATTCAGCTCCCGTGATCCGGTTCTCCCCGCTATCTGTTCCCGGATCCCAGAGCCCGATCTGACGGGCTATCTCCGTAGCCGTAGCAGGGGTATCTCCGGTTACTATCTTAATACCAATACCGGCATTCCGGCATCGGGCAACTGCATCAGGCACATCGGGACGGATAGGATCGGAAATAGCAACGACTCCCATACAGGTTAATCCTCCCTCCGCTACAAGTTCCTCACAAGCCATTCCGGTTCTCTCCTCCGGAACAATTTTCCAGGCAAACCCCAGCGTTCGCATCGCTTTCTGCTGATAGGCTAAAAGTTGCTCTTCGAGTTGCCGTACCCCTATAGAAGAACCATCCGCTCCTGTTACCGCAAAAAGAGAACATTTCTTACCTACGATCTCGGGAGCACCCTTTACATACAGGATGTTCTTTCCGGGGAATGCTTCCGAACGAACCAGGGTAGCCATATATTTACGTTCCGTGGAAAAAGGAAGCTGATCTATCATTTTTATCTTTCTGCGGATCTCTTCATAATCTATCTGCCGGTTCCTGAGCCAGAGCAACAGAGCCACCTCCGTAGGATTTCCTACTCCTTTGACTGTTTCTGCGGAACTCTCCTCCAGAAAAGCAGTTGTGTTGACACTCATCGCTTCCGGTACCAGATCCTCCTCTACCGGAAGGAGGGTTTCAGCCACCTGCATCCGGTTCTGGGTCAGGGTACCCGTTTTATCGGTACATATCACCGTAATGGCTCCCATCGTCTCGCAGGCATGCATTTTACGCACCAGGTTGTTGGTTGCCAGCATACGCCGCATATTGAGTGCCAGGCTTAGGGTTACACTCATAGGAAGACCTTCCGGAACAACCACCACGATCAGGGTAACGGCCATCATAAAGTATTTCAGCAAAATACGCACTACCGGTAGCAGCTGGTCCCAGCCGGTTATTCCATACAGCGAGAAATAAGCATACAGATCTTTGGCCGTAAAGACAATAAAGGTAGCAATGGCAACGGTAAAACCGACTTTACCGATCAGAGCTGCCAGTTTATCTAACTGTTTATTCAAAGGGGTCGGCTCTTCTACCCGCTCCGTAGAGAGAATAGCGACTTTACCGATCTCGGTACGATCTCCCACCTGCAGAACACGCATAACTCCGTATCCATCGGCTACCGTTGTTCCCCGCATAACCCGATCAGAAGCATAGGTAGCTTCCGGATCAGCTTTTTCGGTATCTGCACTCTTTTCAACCAGCGACTCACCCGTAAGGGCAGATTCATTTATCTGCAGGGAAACAGCCTGCAGCAATTCACCATCCGCAGGTATCTCTTCGCCGGTATCCAGTAGCACAATATCGCCTACGACCACCTCTTTCCGGGGGATCTCCGTCACTTTTCCATTCCTCCGTACCTTTACCGGCGACTCTTCTCCTTCGGCATTCAGCAGATCAAATTTCCTTCCTGCATCGTATTCAAAATAGAATCCGATACCGGTAGCCAGTAAGATAGCACAGATAATACCAATCGTTTCGGTAAACTCTTTTTCTATAAAAGATATGATAAGGGAAAGAAAAGCAGCCACTAAAAGAATGCGGATGATAGGGTCTTGAAACTTCTCCAGATAGAGCTTCCACACAGAGGGTCTGCGCGGAGGGGCCAGCTGATTGACACCGTATAGTTCCCTGCTCTTTAAAACTTCTTCCCGGGTTAGTCCGGAGTATATGTGCCGGTTAATTGCATTCATACAACACGATTGTTATGAATGTACAAAAATACAATATAAATCTTTGTAGTGATGTATATTAAAAAGAATTATGCTAAGTACCTGCCGGAAATAAATTAAAAAGAGTTCCTAAAACCACCAGGGTCTTGAAACTCTTTCCGGATGCATATATTTAAAAAATCAGCAAACTTTTCCAACAAGCAGAGTGACTCTGTATCCCGGAAGAATTTGCTGCTGCGAATGTAAGCACAAATGTTAGGAAGTGCAAGTTTTAGAGCTATTAAAACAAATCTTTCTTTTTCACCTGTTTAATCCAACTCAGGCCATCAAAACAAAAGGTGCCCTTTACGGGCACCTTTCGACAAACGTATGCAATTATGAATTATGCTTCTTTGGCCTCACTCTTTTTAGCTAACTTATTCTGTACCCCATACGCAATAGGAGCAGCAATGAACAGAGAAGAAATCGTACCTACAATTACTCCCAGGATCATAGCGAATGAGAAACTACGGATAGCATCTCCACCCAGAATAAAGATACACAGAAGAACAAGCAGGGTACTGAATGAAGTACTGATCGTTCTGGAAAGTGTAGTATTCAGTGAGTCATTGAACAATTGTTTTCTGTTACGTTTCGGATAGAGTCCGAAGAATTCACGGACACGGTCAAAGATAACCACCTTATCGTTAATAGAGTAACCGATCGCCGTCAGGATAGCTCCGATAAATGTCTGGTCAATCTCCAGCGAGAAGGGCATCCATCCCCAGCAAAGCGAGTATATACCCAGGATCATCAAGGTATCACTTGCCAGTGCGACTACCGAACCGATACTGTAAGAGATATTCCTGAATCGCAGCAAAATATAGAGACCGATAGCTACCAGTGAAAGCAGTACCGACCAGAATGCTGAAACCTTGATATCTTCTGCAATGCTCGGTCCTACTTTTTGCGAACTGATAATACTACCTCCTGTATAGTTATCCCGGTCAATAAATGTCTCCAGGGAAATATTTTCTGTCAGAAGGGGTTTTAACGCATCATACAGGAAGGCTTCTATCTCTGAATCCACCGTATTGGAACTTTCGTCAATACGGTAGTTGGTACTGATACGGATGGTACGTTTATCAGTACCCAAAGCAAGAGCACTTACAGAAGCGTCCCCGAACTTATCTTCCAGTAACTCACGTACCTGTTCCGGTTCCACCGGGTTTACAAACTGAACCACAAAGTTACGTCCACCTGTAAAGTCAATACTCTGGCTAAGCCCGCGTACGGCAATAGAACCTAAACAGATCACCAGGAATATCCCTATCCCTACCAGTGCTTTTTTACTTTTACCCATGAAGTCATATCCCGGATTCAGTAACAGGTTCTTTGTAAGCCCTGAAGTGAAAGTCAGGTTCTGGAATTTATCTTTATTCAGGAAGTGCTCGTATACCAGACGAGTCAGGAATACGGCAGTAAAGAAGGATACAGCAATACCGATGATCAGCGTAGTAGCAAATCCACGGATCGGGCCTGTACCGAAATTGAACAGGATAATACCTGTCATAATAGAAGTTACGTTGGCATCAAAGATCGCTGAAAATGCATTGGAATAACCGTCAGCAACCGCTTTCTTCACTCCTTTACCGGCACGAAGCTCCTCTTTGGTACGTTCGTAGATAAGTACATTCGCATCCACCGCTATACCCAGCGACAATACGAGACCAGCAATACCCGACATCGTAAGTGCAGCCTGGAAGGAGGTAAGGATACCCAGTGTAAAGAAGAAGTTCAGTATTAAGGCTCCGTTGGCGATCATACCCGGAATAAATCCGTATACCACGCACATATAAACCATCAGGAGGATCAGGGCCACAACGAAAGAGATAATTCCGGCGTTAATGGAAGCCTGTCCCAGCGAAGGACCGATAATATCTTCCTGTACAATATGGGCCGGAGCCGGCATCTTACCAGACTTCAATACATTGGCAAGGTCTTTGGACTCTTCCGGTGTAAAGTTTCCGGTGATCTGCGAGCGTCCTCCTGTTATCTCATTATTTACACGGGGAGCAGAGTATACATAATCGTCCAGTACAATAGCAATGGATTTACCAATATTCTGTTTGGTCAGTTGTGCCCACTTTCTGGAACCTTCGGTATTCATAGCCATACTTACGGCAGGCTTACCATAATTATCGAACTCATCGTTGGCAGAAGTTACCACATCTCCTTCCAGAGGAGCTTTTCCGGTACGGTCTGTTGCCTTGATCGCATAGAGTTCCATGATCTGGCCCCCTTCATCAAAAGCTTTCACACCCCATTTCAGACGGAGGTCTCTGGGAAGGTCGGCCGCAACTTCACGCATAGTGAGGTAACGGTTCACCTCAGCCGTATCTCTATAGTGAGCATACCCCACTACAGGGCCTTGTCCGCTGTAGTTAAGTTGTAAAACAGAAAGCAACGGATTGTTTTTCCGGGCCTGCTCCGTAGCAACAGAAGAGGAAGAGGCGCTTTCTCCTCTTAAAGCAGCAGCGAGACTATCCGCCAGGCTTACAGAAGAAGATTCTTCGGCTACCTCAGCAGGCTCTTCTACCGTTGGTTCCGCAGTTTCATCACCGGAGATGAGTGTACGCAGTTTGGCATCTGCCACCTGAAGACCAGGAACCACTTCACGCGCTTCGTAGGTTTCCCAGAATTCCAGATTAGCAGAACCCTGTAACAGTTTTCTTACACGTTCGGGTTCTTTAATACCAGGAAGTTCGATCATAATACGTCCCATCTTATCTTCCAGGCTCTGGATATTGGGTTGTACCACACCAAAACGGTCGATACGGGTACGAAGAACGTTATAGGAGTTGGCAACCGCAGTCTTTACTTCATCCCTGAGTACTTTTTCTACTTCCGAATCAGAAGATTTCTGGGTTACTCTGTCTTTTAATTGTTGAGTGGCGAAAAGTTCTGCCAGGCGGGCCCCCGGAGCAATACGATGATACTCACGGATAAAAAGAGTAATAAAATCGTCCTGGCTGTTAGCCTGTAGTTTAGTTGCTGATGCCAGTGCCTGGTTAAAAGCTTCGTCCTGTTTGTGGTCTGCAAGTGCTTTCACGACATCGGGAATAGATACTTCCAGAATAACGTTCATACCACCTTTCAGGTCAAGCCCCAGCCCGATTTCCATCTCACGGGCCTGTTTAAGCGTATATGTACCTAACCATACTTTCTTAGTTGACAAAGAGTCAAGATAGTTTTGTTCCAGCGTCGGATCTCCTTTCGTATAATCCCGCGCCTTATTCTCGTAATAGCGGGTCACGAAAGAGAAGGAGAGGTAGAACAAACACACAAGGG
>JAJQBG010000192.1 GCA_021203405.1 Bacteroides sp. | reverse complement strand
ATATATAATTAACACCGGAAGGAGAAGAAAAGGCCTTCCTTTTTTCCGTTGAGAAAAGTTCCTATAAATGTTACTAAACATTTAATCCTGCCAGAAGAGAAATAAAAATAGTAAACAGGACAAACCCAGCCCCGGTTCCTGTTGTAATAACTACAAATTTTAAATATAAAGAAGTTATGGCTTATAATGAAACCTGGATGAATGAATCATCCAAAGATCACATGTGTGACAAAGCGAGCAGAGCAGAAGAGGATGCAAAAATGGATGCCGCACGTATGAAAAGTAACACCAAAGAACTGGGTGAAGAAGTTAAATACAAAACCCGTCATGCAGCTAATGTAGTCAAAGAAAAGACAGAGGAGGCAGCAGACGACGTAAAAGAAAAATTCCACAGAGGAAAAGATCGGTTAGAAGAAGGAATGTCGTAAAGTTTTTATTTTCAATGGGAAAATAGTTTTTCCCTGTAAAAGAATGTCCTGTAAACAGCTGAGTATCCACAGCCGTTACAGGGCATTTTATTTTTCACTTATAGTAAAAAGGTTTCTATTTACACTTCCCGTGTAGAATTTCATCTTTGATAACCGCCATCATCCCTTCAACCTGCGCCAAAGCAAACATACGCCCATGAAAGGAGTAACCGGGATTATATCCTTTACCGGCATCGTCCAACATCAGTTTTCCATGGTCTACCCGCATAGGTAATCCGGGATTCTCTTTTTCAAAAATACGGATCAGTTCGATCAGATGTCCACGCCCCTCCAGGTGAGAAGCTTCCATAAAATTACCGTCGGCGGTGGCATTGGTACTACGCAGGTGAACGAAATGAGTCCGCCGGGCATACTTTTCAGCCAACTGAGTCACTTCATTAGTAAGACCCGCACTGAGAGATCCGGCACAAAAAGTTATCCCATTATGTGGATTATCCACGGATTCCAGAATATAACGGATATCTTCGTCACCTGTCATAATACGGGGTAACCCTAATACCTGATAAGGAGGATCATCGGGATGGATGCACATATTGATATTCCACTGATCACATACCGGCATAATAGCAGAAAGGAAATAGATAAGGTTTTCCCTTAACTGATCGCGGTCGATACCTTTATACTGAGCCAGCAATCGGTTAAAGATCGCTACCGGATTAAGATCACCTTCTTTGATATTGCCATTGATAAAGCCTTGTGTCTTTACGATAATGGTATCTACCAGCTGATCTTTCTCCTCCTGAGTTATGGTACCAGCAAGGATCCTGACCTGTGCCATCTCCTCCGCGGTATACTCTTTTTCCGCTCCTTCACGCTCCAGGATATAACAATCAAAATAGGCAAAGCGTATTTTATCAAAATAGAGTGTAGAGGTACCATCAGGTAGTTTATACAACAAATCGGTCCGTATCCAGTCTATAACAGGCATAAAGTTATAACAAACCGTCCGTATTCCCGCTTTCCCTAAGTTTTCCAGACTTATTTTGTAATTTTCAATAAGGCGGTCACGCTCCGGACCTCCATATTTGATCGCTTCACTTACCGGCAGACTCTCTACTACCGACCAGCGCAGCCCAAAAAACTCAATATACTTTTTGTGCTCTTGAATGGCTTCCAGCGGCCAGATCTCTCCATTGGGAATAGCGTGCAATGCAGTAACGACTCCTTCTACACCGATCTGCCGTAGCATATCCAGGGTAATAGTATCATTCCGGCCAAACCACCTCCAGGTCTTTTTCATCTATCTATTTTTTAAATAACATTTCATAAGTAGGATTTTCGAAGTTGGTAATATCTAATTTATATTTCCTCATATTTTTGAGTTCGTGTACAGGAGCATCCATTCCCTGAGGGAACTCCATACCACTAAACTCTTGGAAATAAAGCAAACAACCGTCCCGCCACCACTCAGCATCCCGGGCCTGTATCTTCAACCGGTGGCGCACTTCTTCAAAACGTTGCGAATCTATAAAATCCAACGCATTTTCCCAAACTTTCTGATAATCTTTTACCTGAGCGGCTCCCCGGCTGTAGCGATGACACATTTCATCCCACAAAGTTCTGCCGCTTTGCATGGTGTGATCCCAGGGGGCGTGATGGAACCACAATAGCAACTCGTCCGGACAGCGGAGAGGATCGTTAAAGATCTCTTTCAACGAAGCGTGATATTGAGAAACAGCGTTACTACCGCTGGTACTGCGGTTAAAACCTACTCCCTCCTTATCTGCCTTGTGATAGTAAGAGGGCATCCAGTCGGGACGGGCACCGGGTATAGCACACCAGGGCTCCGGTCCGTAATGGTGTCCGAAAGCAAAGAGGTGGTGCAACCCAAGCGGCATCATATAGTCTACGATGGTCTCATTGGCAGTAAGCATCATCTCTTTAATTTCGTTGTATACATTGACACTGTTCCGTTGTTCAACTCCTGTAAGGGAAAAAGTCTGTTTGAGCCATTCACCGGCAATCTCTTCGGAAGTAAGCCGGTGGTTCCAGGCTAAACGTCCGAAAGCGTACCAATTGGACTGGGCAAAATGGTGACCGCACCAGTTGATATCATCGCCGATATTAGCCACTCCGGCAATGGCTGTTAACTTCTGCGGATAAACAGAGCCGTCTGTTACCCGGGCTACAGTAGAGCCTTCCCCCTGTTGCCAGGTATCACTCTCCAGGCACTCTTTCCAGATGGGTGCCAGGTAGTTCAGATGATTACTGAAACCGGTATACTCCTGGGTGATCTGGAACTCAACCATGGTAGGAGTCTTTTTCATGGCTCCCAAAAGCGGACTGAAAGGTTCTCTGGGCTGGAAATCAACCGGCCCGTTCTTTACCTGAATAATTACATTGTCACGAAACTGACCATCAAAAGGTACAAACTCCTGATAGGTCTGTTTGGCACGGTCGTCATCTTCCGGTTCATACACAAAAGCACGCCACATCACAATTCCTTTAAAAGGTTTCAGGGCATCGGCTATCATATTGGCACCATCCACATGGCTCCGTCCAAAGTCCTGAGGACCGGGAAGTCCTTCGGAATTGGCTTTTACCAGAAACCCTCCGAAATCGGGAATAAGGGTATAGATCTCCTTCGCTTTATCTTTCCACCATTTTCGTACGGCAGGATCCAAAGGATCGGAAGTATCCAATCCCCCCAATTCGGCAGGTGAAGAGAAGTTGATAGCAAGATAGACTTTAATACCGTAAGGACGGAATAATCCTGCCAATGCTTTTACCTTTTCCAGGTACTCTGCCGAAAGAATAAGCGGACTGGCATTTACATTATTGAGCACCGTACCATTGATACCCAACGAGGCATTGGCACGGGCATACATTTCATACCGGGGAGAGAGAGTGCCCGGCAACTCATTCCACAGCCAAAGGGAACGTCCGGCATAGCCTCTTTCAACGGTACGGTCCAGGTTATCCCAATGGTTGAGTACCCGGTACTGGTAAGAAGGCTTTTCCCGGATATCCAATGCAGAGAGATCAGCCCCTGTTTCCTGTAGACGAAGGAGATGAAAAGCTCCGTAAAGAATTCCCTGGTCTCCGGAAGAACGGATCACAAGGTGGTTATCCTCTGTACGGATCTCAAACCCTTCCGGGGTCAGTTCCCGGATATTGCGGTTGCCTGTACGTTCCAATTTTACCGGTGATCCTTTCCAATATGCCTGAAGCTCCCGGCGGGCTAAGTTAAGAGTAGGAGAATCAGCACTAACCGAAACTTCAGCTGTTCCGGCAGGTTCGCTCCTGAGCCACAAACGGCTACCATCTTCGGCACAAAGCAACCGGCAGTATATACAAATCAACGCAAAGAAGAATAATCTTTTCATAAACAGTTATTTTAAATCGTTCCCGGTGTAATGATCCGGTAATTTCCACTCAGGTGCATAAAAGCAAAAAGCCAGAGCAGTCCATCGTAATAGGCATCAAAATAGCCATCCTCATAAGGCACATGTTTTGCATGCCAGAGACGGTCTATAAACTCCAGGCTCTTTTCGTGCCTGCAAACCAACGATACAGCTGCTGAAGTAGAGACCAACCCTAAGGAATGGCGCAAAGCAGTATAGCCTCCGGCCCCTAATATCTCTTTGACAGGCGTACCGCCAATATTATACTGATCTACAAAAGTATCGATTCCCCTGGAATAGAGAAAGTTCTGTATATTCTCTCCATAGTGTTGCTGCCACTCTTTATCAGCACAGCTCCACGAGTAGTCCAGGGCTATATTCATAGGTACACGCCAGGAATCAAACCGGAACTCCTCACCGATAATGCGACCGGTCACCCGGGGAGAACCGTCATATTCGGAGTAGTCAGGATTAAGCCCGGTAACGGGATGAATCGTAGTATGAAGATACTCCCGGCTGCGGCGTGCACACTCCTGCCACAGTTCCGATCTGCCGTCATCTGCCCAGCGTGCCCATACTTCATAAAAAGCAGGAACATGGTAGGAAGGATCGGTAAAACTACCTCCCCATACCGTAGGAACAAAAGTGATCAGTTTATGCTCCATATTGATAAAGTTGGTTACTTCATCAGTACCATCTTTAGCCATGGCACAATCCAGGATATACTGAGCCTCTTTCAGGTAATTAATACCGGTATCATTACCCCAGCGGTTGGAAGCAAAAATAAGAGAGGTTACATAGTAAAGTTCTCCGTCAGAGGCAGGACCCTGTGCATTGCGGGTACCATCCAGTGCACAACTCCAGGCAAAGTATCCCTCCCAGGGCCCTTCCCGGTGCTGCATATACCTGACACACCATCGCCACAACCGGTCAAAAATATCCTGCCTGTCCATCTGTACGGCGATCATCATTCCATAAGACATACCTTCGGTATGTACATCGTTATTCTTGACATCGGAAATGTAGGCCAAAGAGTCCTCTACTTCAAAATAGACCCGGTTGGGTCCGTAAAAAAGCGATTCAAAAATTTCACTGAGTTTCCGGTCGATCTCCTGCTGCGGATATCCCAGTTCTGCAAAAAGATTGCGGTACTTTCCGGTCTCAAAAGCTCCCTGTTCCCACGGAGTAAGCTGCCGGTTCTCTGTTTTACGAGCGGTAAACATAATCATTGCAATAAGTAGTACTGTCCAGTTCTTCATATTTTATTATTATAAAGGTTGATCATCAAAAGGATAATATACCCCCCCACTCTTTTCGCAGATCATCCATCAACTGCATGATCCGAATCGTTTCAGCGTGGGGCATATAAGGAGATTCGATCCATCCGTTACGGAGTGCTTCGATACTGACATATACCTGGTATTCGTACCCCGTTATCTGAGGAGGAGCCTGGTAATGGGCAACCACTTTATAATCGGTAGTTACTACAGTAGCAGACTGAGGGTTATTGATATTTTCTACAAGAATATAGCCTTTCTCTCCGGAGATAATTCCCTGACGGTCACTCATGGCATACATATTACTATACAACATAGCCACTTTATCGTCCCGGAAGCGGAGAGTGATCGTATTATGGGCATCGACTCCCGTCTCTGTCTTTATGCAGGAGGTTGTGATCTCCTTTATCTCAGTGCCGAAAAGCATAGAGGCAAAATTAATGGCATAAACACCCAGGTCCAGCAAAGCCCCTCCTGCCAGTTCAGGCCGCTGCATACGCTCTTTATACCCTACCGGATAAGCCAGGTTGGCAGAAAGGCAAACAGGCTTCCCTATTACTCCGCTCTCCATGATCTCTTTAATAGTAGCAGAAAAAGGCATATAACGCGTCCAGATAGCTTCGGTAATAAATAGGTTCCGTTCCTGAGCAAGTTCAATAAGCGCCTCTGCCTGGGGAGCCGTAGCTGTAAAAGCTTTTTCGCATAACACCGGTTTATCATGTAACAGGGCCATCCGGGCATGTTCGTGATGGTGAGAATGCGGAGTAGCAATATAGACCAGGTCTACAGCTGCATCCTGCATCAGTTTCTCGTAGGAACCGTATGCTTTTGCAAAATTGTACTTAACAGCAAACTCCTGTGCATCAGTTAGTCTTCGGGAAGCAATTGCATACGCTTCCACTTCTTCCATAGAACGGATGGTAATTGCCATCTTTTCAGCGATCCATCCGGCACCGATTATTCCCAGTTTTAATTTTTTCATCATCTTCATTTTTTAAATACATCTTCGGCCCAGGCTGCAAAAGCAGGCCAGTCCAGAAAATCAACGTGTCCTCCTATGTGGTTACAGTAAGCTACATTTCCCTCCATATAGTGGGTTTCCGGTACAGGGACCTCATCTTCCATTACTAAACCTTTCACTCCCAAGATTTCGTACACAGGAGAAGCATCCCGGCAGGTAAGATACATACCATAAGCATCGCACCAGCTATCTTCTGTACCACCGGTTATAAAAACTTTACGGGGTGCACACAGCGCAAGCAGTGCAGAAGCATCTACCGGTAGTTCTTCGCACTTGCGGGGCATATATTCTCCTTCCCGGAGCGGTCCGCACCACTTCATAAAATTCCCGGCCAGCCAATGAAATTCGCCCGGGATAAGCAGGCTTTCAAGGTCCTGGGCCAGGTGGCGACGGATAGGAGCGGCTCCTCCTGCATCGGAGCAGCTGATATAGGCCACTGTAATACGGGGATCATACGCCATAGTTACCAGAGAAGCCTTTCCATAACGGGAGTGTCCGGTAATACCGGTACGGGTAGCATCCGTACGCTCCCAGGTATCAAAATAGTCGAGCAGACGGCTGACACCCCATCCCCAGGCGGCCAGCGTACCCCAATCAGAAGGTTTACGCCAGTTACCCTGATTAACCAATCCGATCAGGTAAGCTGTAAGGTAAGCTCCGTTATCGGGTTGCAAAGCGGTACAATCCATACGGAAAAAGCCCCACCCGCGGGAAATACACTCCTCCAGATAGACCGGATGAGCAGGAAAACGGAACCAGGCATACTGGATAATAACCGACACATCCTCTTTTCCCTCCGGCAGATAGAGTTCCCCGTAAATAACCGGCTTATTCTTTACCTGGGGCCACAAAGAAGTATCCACCTCTCCGGTCAGTATATATTTTTCATACCGTCCGTAAACAGTATCTGTAGTATTTACATATTCCCGGCTCCAGTTTACCTGCAAGCCGGAAGCCGCAGCAGGAACTTCTCCCCATATCTCCCGCTTACACTGCTGCATCAGTTCGGGATAGCGTTTCTCTTTCCACTCTCCTGCGGTAGTAATATCTTTTCCTGTATTAGTACGGAGTAAATGAAGGGGAGTATAGATTCCGGTATAGAGAGGATCTTTGCGGTAATTAAGCCACAGGCCCGTTTCAGCCCGGTTAATAAGTAGGTAGTCAGAAGGTGAATCCGGCAGATAACCGGTATCATCGGTCCACCGGTGGGGGTTCTGCGGATCTTCTTTTTCCATGGGTTTAATGTGGGAAGGCCGGTTAGGATCTTCCCATACGGAAGGCAACCCAGGCAGCGTAATACCTAACTGCTGTAATATCTGATCCCGGTCCATACGAGCTGTTACACTATCGGGAGGGAACGCCGGAATAGAAGTAGTGGTTTGCGCCGTAACGGATACAACTCCTGTGAAACAAAGAAAAAAGAGTAAGTTTTTCATGGGTAATAGTATATTAAGAAAAAACAGGCCGGAAACGTATAGCCATTTCCGGCACTGTAAAAGTTGGTCCTTGATAAACTCCTGAACTTTTTACCTTAACCTAACCTTATTATTATTCCGCTGTTCCCTGAATAGTAACAATTTTACCATTTTCATCGTATTCCAGTTCCACCACTTTAAGGCTCCTGAGCCAGGTCTGTCCGTTGGAAGGGACACAATCATGGTGGAAAAGATACCATTTTCCCTTGAATTCCACAATAGCGTGATGAGTAGTCCACCCAACTACAGGAGTCAGTATCGCTCCCTGGTAAGTAAACGGCCCGTACGGATTATCACCGGTAGCATAGCAAATACGATGTGTATCCCCGGTAGAGTAAGAATAGTAATATTTACCCTTATATTTATGTACCCAGGAGGCTTCAAAGAAACGCCTCTCCGTATCACCGGCCAGCATAGGTTTGCCCTTCTCATCCAGGATCACTACATCCCGGGGCTCTTCGGCAAATTCCAGCATATCGTCCCGTAATTTTGCCACTTTCCCGCAGAGAGCCAGTTCATCGCCCTCGGGCAGGTGTGCACATTCCAGTGCTTTGTTATTCCGGTAGCGTTGTAATTGTCCGCCCCAGATACCGCCAAAGTACATATAGTAATTTCCGTCTCCATCGTCCAGTACGGCCGGATCAATACTATAACTTCCCTTCATCGGATTATCCTGTGGAATAAAAGGACCTTCCGGGCGGTCACTGATGGCTACCCCGATACGGAAAATATCATTCTGGTCCTTCAGTGGAAAGTAGAGATAGTATTTACCATCTTTATAAGCACAATCACTATCCCAGAGCTGACGTCCCGCCCAGGGAATATCTTTGGTATCCAATACGACTCCGTGATCGGTCACCGGACCGTCCATATCATCCATGGAAAAAACATGGTAATCTTTCATATTAAAATGATCACCGTTATCATTTTCAGGAATTCCACTCTCCCAGTCATGCGAGGGATAGATGTAGAGTTTTCCGTTAAATACATGTACGGCAGGATCTGCCATATAATCATTCGGTACGAGGTATCTCGGTTCTTTTTTCATGGTTATCTGTTTTTATTGGTTTTATTTAGTTGCTTCTTCAATGATCATATTTACTACAGGTTTTGGCTGGTGATCCCGGTCAAAAAGGAGCGGATAATCAGTACGCCCTTCTACCGGCCAGTAATTCCGCCAGGAATCCTCGTCGGCTACTCCCCACACAGTTACCCGGGTAATGATATCTGCATGTTTCAGGAAGAGTTTAAAAAAATCATTCATCCGGTCATTCCATGCTTTATCCATCTCTGCCGGTAACCCATGCGGATAAGGATCTATCTCCTGAGTATATTCAAAATTAGCAGACACCTCAGCACCCACATTCCGGAAAGGAGAAGGCAAAGCCGTCATATCAAGCTCGGTGATCATCACTTTCACACCGGTTTCGGCAAAAGCGAGCATACTCTTTTCAAACTCTTCCAGAGTAGGGAAATCTTTCTGGAGATGTCCCTGTATACCCACTGCATCGATACGGAGCCCTCTTTCCTTTAACTGATTAACCAGGCGGACCACACCCTCTCTTTTTTCCGGATGTGCCATGGAGTAATCGTTATAATAGAGTTCCGCATCAGGATCAGCCTCGTGAGCATACTGGAAAGCAAGCGGAATATACTCTTCACCCAGGATCTGGTAGAATTTACTCTGACGGTAAGAACCATCATCCTCAATTGCTTCATTCATCACATCCCATCCTTTGATACGACCTTTGTAGCGTCCTACAATGGTATGGATATGGTTCTGCATCCGTTCTTTCAATACTTCAGGAGATACATTATTCCCCTCTTCATCCACACAGAACCAGGGAGAAAGCTGGGAGTGCCAGATAAGCGTATGACCTGTAATATACATATCGTTCCTTTCGCCAAAATCTACAAACTGATCAGCCAGGATAAAATCATACCGGTCCTCTTCGGGATGGATCACTTCACTCTTCATGCAGTTCTCAGCCACCACAGCATTAAAATTCTCCACAATAACCCGTACACTGGCGGTATCTCTTCCGGCAGCCTGGTCTGTATTGATAGCAACACCGATCAGGAACTTATCCTTTAAAGCATCTTTTAGTGTAATCTTCTCCTCCTGCTTTGGTGCAGAGTGGCATCCTGCCAGCAGCAAAGAAGCAAGCATAACAGCAAATATAGTTCTGTATTTCATAATTTTTATGGATTAAGCGTTATTATTTCTCCGGATGTTTAATTCTGCCTGGATATCTTCATTTTTCTTCTTGGATATCGGGTAGAAGAAAAGGGCCATTACTCCTACAAAAAAGAAGATAGCTGGTATAATACTCGCCGAAATACGGATCCCAGTAATAGCAGAGTCGGTTTGTACAGCATTGGCTACAAACCCGAAAGAATCTACAATGCTTCCGCAGATAAATCCACCCAGCCCCAGACCAAATTTAAGGGCAAATACAATACCGGCAAAGATAAAACCGGTAGCCCGGCGATGATTGACCCATTCGGAATGGTCAGCCACATCACCCATCATAGCCCAAAGCAGAGGAATAGTGGGAGCTTACGAGATACTCTTCTGGAGATTGATCAGAAAGATCGTCCCGTTACTGGTAGAGTGTACCAGGTAGGACATACCGGTAAAAAGAGGTGTAAG
>JAJQBG010000150.1 GCA_021203405.1 Bacteroides sp. | reverse complement strand
GGTTTTCGGAGTTGGGTTCAACTTGTATTCCTGGAAAAGTTTCTATCTTTGCAACGAAATTTAACTAATAACGATCAGGTATGAGTTACAACTTATTAAAAGGTAAAAAAGGTGTTATTTTCGGAGCTCTCTTAATGAACAATCCATTGCCTGGAAGGTGGCGGAGAGAGCGGTAGAAGAAGGAGCGACCATTACATTATCCAATACACCCATTGCAGTGCGCATGGGAGAGACAGATGCCCTGGCTCAGAAATTAGGTTGTGAGGTGATCCCGGCGGATGCTACCAGTGTGGAGGATCTGCAGCAGGTATTTTCGCGCTCGATGGAGTTACTGGGTGGAAAAATTGATTTTGTGCTTCATTCGATCGGGATGTCTCCTAATGTACGTAAGAAAAGAACGTATGATGACCTGGATTATGATTTCCTGAATAAGACCCTGGATATTTCTGCTGTTTCGTTCCATAAGATGATGCAGGTGGCTAAGAAAATGGATGCCATTGCCGAGAAGGGTTCGGTACTTGCTTTAAGTTATGTGGCTGCCCAGCGTACCTTCTTCGGTTATAATGATATGGCGGATGCCAAATCCCTGCTGGAGTCTATTGCCCGTAGTTTCGGATATATCTATGGTCGTGAAAAGGGGGTAAGGGTGAATACGATCTCCCAGTCGCCTACCATGACTACTGCGGGGTTGGGTGTAAAGGGAATGGATAAACTCTTTGATTTTGCCAACCGGATGTCTCCGCTGGGAAATGCGGATGCTGCGGAGTGTGCGGATTATTGTATCCTGATGTTCTCAGACCTGACCCGTAAGGTGACCATGCAGAATTTATACCACGACGGAGGTTTCTCGAGTGTAGGTATGAGTCTGCGTGCTATGGCTACTTATGAAAAAGGACTGGATGAATACAAGGATGAACAAGGGGAAATAATATACGGATAAGCTGTTCTCCGGATGAGTATATCCTAACAGGTATATTCATCCGGATGCTCCGGACTCTGTTCAATACTATATACCATGCAAAAACATATTCGTTCCCTGCTTTTTTAGTACTGCTTTTTACAGGTGGGTGCGATTTTATGCTTGAGCGTAAGGAAGAGAAGATAGAAGAGAAGATCGCTATTGCCCGGTATGATCGTCTGCTTTACGAATATGTTTCTGCTCATTCAGTGGTTGCCTGGCAGAAAATGAATACGGACTATACCCGTATTACCCGGCTACTGATCGAGGATATACTGCAATTGGGAAGTGTGATGGAGCCTTCTATTAACCAGCAACTGATCAGTTATTTTAATGATAGTGTACTGATACAGCTTTTTGATGATGTGGAAGAGAAGTACCGTAACCTGGATTTTCTGGAAAAACAGTTGGCCGGGAGTTTCCGGCAGCTTAAAAAAGAGATCCCTTCTTTAACGGTTCCCCGTATTTACACCCAGGTCTCCGCCCTGAATGAGTCGATCATTGTGGAGGATAGTTTGATCGGTATCAGCCTGGATAAATATATGGGACGTGACTATCCGCTTTACCGGGACTATTATTACGACTACCAGTGCCGTACGATGACTCCCGACCGGATCGCTCCTGACTGCCTCTCTTTTTATCTGCAGTATGAATATCCGTTCGGGTTTATGACAAGGCCTTCTCTGCTGAATGTGATCCTCTATTTTGGTAAGATACATTATATTGTAAGTCGTGTTCTGGGATATAGTTCGATGGAAGAGGAACTGGGCTATACACCGGAGGAGATAAAGTGGTGCCGGAAAAATAAAAACCTGGTCTGGGAGAGAATGGTGGCCCGGGGGCATCTTCGTTCGACGGATCCTATGATCGTCCGGAGTTATACCCGTCCTTCTCCGCAGCCGGTCCATTTTTCGGGAGAAGAGGCACCGCCTTTTATCGGGATCTGGATGGGGACCCGGATCATAGAGTCGTATATGAAAAATAACCGGAAGGTAACCTTCCGGCAGCTGCTTGAAGATAAGGATTACCTGCGTATTTTGCATGAGTCCGGATTCAGTACTGCATTGGATCATTAATTAATAAGTTTCAACTATATATGGATAGTGCGCTTTATCTGATCCCGGTCACACTGGGAGATACTCCTCTGGAGCAGGTTTTACCCGCTTATAACAGGGATATTATACTGGGGATCCGTCATTTTATTGTGGAGGATGTCCGTTCGGCCCGTCGTTTCCTGAAAAAGGTGGAAAAGAGTATTGATATAGATTCGCTGGAGTTTTATACACTTAATAAGCATACTACTGCTGAGGAGCGGTCTTCTTACCTGGATGCCTTGCAGCAGGGAATGCCGGTAGGGCTTTTGTCGGAGGCGGGTTGTCCTGCTATTGCGGACCCGGGTGCGGATATGGTAGCGGTGGCTCAGCAGAAGGGATTGAAAGTGGTTCCTCTGGTAGGGCCTTCTTCTATTTTACTCTCTTTAATGGGTTCCGGATTTAACGGACAGAGTTTCGATTTTCATGGTTATCTGCCTATTGATCCTGCTGAGCGTGCAAAGAAACTGAAACAATTGGAGAACAGGATCTACCAGGAGGATCAGACCCAGCTTTTTATTGAGACTCCTTACCGGAACCAGAAGATGTTTGAAGAGATTGTGCAGGTGTGCCGCCCGCAGACTCGTCTTTGCATGGCTGCTGACCTGACCTGTGAGGGAGAATATATCCATACGTTGACTGTGAAAGAGTGGAAAAGGCAGAAGCCCGATCTTGCTAAACGTCCTTGTATATTTCTTTTATATAAATAATATCTTTCAGGTAGTCGAACTCTTCCGTAAAGCATTCGCCGAAAATCCCTTTGTCTATATTCTGCTCTATCTGGTGGATCGTCCAGAGTTTCCCGCCTTTGAACCGGGGATTTTTCAGGAGTGAGTCGTCTGTAATTTCGAGGGTGTAGAGGTAGATAAGCCGGTAGGTCATCTCATTCTTGAATTTATGCTTGATACTGAACCGGGGCTCCAGCTCTTCGACTCCCGGAAAGGCATCTTCCATAATGGTGTTTACCCGTTGGTCCAGAGTTTCCCCATACTTGAGATAGCTTTCCAGCGGAATATCTATTTTCCCCTGATCGATGGTGCATTTCTGCGATTTATCGCACAGGAATAACATCCCGTTACAGATAACAGCAATGCGTACTACGGGATTGATAAAACTGTTCTTATAGTTGAGTGCTTCTACCTTCAGAGTACGGCCTGTTACATTCCCCTTTTCATCTACGATGGGGATAAAATCTGTATCGCTCATCAGGGAGTTAAAATAGGTGAGCCCTGCCTGGTTGAAGAGGATAGCCAGTATAAAGATGACCGGAGGGAAGATCCGGTAAAAGAGGAAACTCATCTTCGGAGTAAGCGGATAGGCGAACAGGACCACCAGGATCATCAGGAGCAGGTGGATAATTCCCAGAATGGATATTACCCGGATGGATACAGCGGTAGCATCCAGACTACGGACCACGATCTGCCGGAATGGATTTCCTTTTTTGCGGGTCAGCATTTTGCGTATGCGGTTGCTGAATATATAAAAGGTGATCAGTAAAAGAATGATCGCTGTTTCGAGCCCAATGGAAAGTGTTTCTGACGAATAGAACTGAAACGGAGAGAGTCCCAGTAATGCCAGCAACAGCAATACCGTGGTGGATAGGATCAAAATAAAGCGGATCAGTGTTTCCTGAAAGAGGTAGTGACTACCTACTATATAAATAATCCCGGTAACGGCACCCAGCAGAAGAGCAGTAACCGGTGTTACTACCGCTGAGAAGATCATAGTAATAATAACCGGAACCAATCCGAGCGACATGTTGAATGCCACGGGAAGTACATTCTTAAAACTCATTTGTTAGCGTTTTGTTTTAATAACAAAAAAAGATATGTTAAGTTCTACCACTTATCTTTTTATTGGTATGTGTTTCTCCGCCTGGTAAGAGGAGCGAACCAACGGGCCGCTTTCTACCTGGCTGAATCCTTTTTCCAGGGCTTGTTCCCGGTAGCGTTCAAACTGACCGGGAGTAATATAGGCTGCTACCGGCCAGTGCCGGTGTGTAGGTTGCAGGTATTGACCGATGGTAAGGATCCGGCAATTTGCCTGCCAGAGGTCTTCCAGTGTCTCTGCCACTTCTTCCGGTGTTTCTCCCAATCCTGCCATGATCCCGCTTTTGGTGATAACTTCTTTGGATGCCAGGTAGGAGAGTACCTGCAAACTTCGCCGGTAGGTTGCTCCACTACGTATTTGTGGAGAGAGGCGTTCCACTGTTTCCAGGTTATGGGAAATAATATCGGGTTTTGTTTCAATAACCCGGTCTATTAACTCCACTTTTCCCTGGAAGTCGGGGATCAATACCTCCAGGGTGATACCGGGATTCAGTTCTTTTACCTGACGGATAGTAGAAGCCCAGTGGGAGGCTCCCAGGTCGGGAAGGTCGTCTCGATCTACCGAAGTAAGGACGGCATGGGAGAGCTTCATCAACACAATGGAACGGGCTATCTTTACCGGTTCGTCAGGATCGGGAGGGAGAGGCCTGCCGGTAGCTGTGTTGCAGAAACGACAGCTGCGGGTGCAGATAGTGCCCCCGATCATAAAAGTGGCTGTACCTTTTCCCAGCATTCGCCCCGGTTGGGACACCGTCCGCTGCTACAGATCGTATGCAGACCGTAGGTATCTATCACCCGTTTGGTCTCCGTATAGCGGCTATTGGTAGTAAAATCCACCTTTAGCCATTCGGGTTTTTCTACTCTTTTTTTCTTTTCCACAGAGGTCTGCCGGGCCGGTTAGAGATTGGTACGGAAAAAATCGGTTAACCGGGTAAAGAGATGCAGGCGGGTAGTGCCACCGAAAATGCTGTGGTTGCGATTCGTGTAGAGCTGCATATCAAATTGTTTATTCAGTTGTACCAGGCATTCGGCATATTCCAGACAGTTCTGAAGATGTACATTGTCATCGGCTGTACCGTGTACCAGTAGTAATCTGCCGTTTAGTTTGGGAGCCCGTGTAAAGGCAGAAGTTAAGCGGTATCCTTCGGCATTTTCCCGGGGTGTACGCATATAACGTTCGCCGTAAATGGTGTCATAATATTTCCAGTCGGTTACAGCGGCTACAGCGGCTCCTGCTTTAAATACCGGTGTGCCTTCACTCATGCTCATAATAGTAGTATATCCTCCGAAACTCCATCCCCAGATGCCGATCCTGGTTCCATCCGCATAGGGAAGGGAAGCTATGTAGCCGGCCGTTTCTACCTGGTCTTCTGCTTCTTTAATACCCAGGTTCAGATAGGTGCTTTTCATAAATTCGGTTCCGCGTCCACCGGTTCCGCGTCCGTCTACACACACAATAATAAATCCCTGGTTGGCCATGTAGGAGTCCCAGCCGATACCCGATTTATCTCCACCGATATTCCAGCGGTCTACTACTTCCTGTGAACCGGGGCCACTGTACTGGTAAAGGATCACCGGATATTTATTCGAAGCATTGAAGTTAGCCGGTTTGATCATCCAGCCGTTCAGTTCTGTTCCTTTGGAGGTCTTGAAAGTAAAGAGTTCTCTGGAAGGAAGCGTATACTCTTTCATCAGGTTGATCACACGCTGGTTATCTACCAGGGTTACCAGTTCTTTTCCGGTATTATCATTCAGGGTAATGACTGGAGGAGTATTGAGAGTGGAATAGGTATTGATATAATAGTTAAAATTGCTACTGAAAAGAGCCTGGTTGGTACCCACCCGCTGAGAAACTTTGGTCTGTTTTCCTTTGCTGTCGGTTTTGTAGATAGCCTGACGCAGTGGGCTCTCCTGGTTGCTCTCGTAGTAGAAGGTACCGGTTGCCTGGTCCCATCCCAGGAATCTGGTTACTTCAAAATTACCGCTGGTTACCTGTTTGACCAGGTTCCCGCCGGTGGTATACCAGTAAAGGTGATGGTATCCGCTGTGATCGCTCAGGAAACTGAAATTTTGCGGATAGAATTTGATGTTATCGTAAATGTGGTAATTGATATAATATTCGTTCTCATCCCGCAGTATGAGTTTGCATACGGTAGAGCGTGGATTGGCAAAATACATATCAAACCGGTTCTGGTGGCGGTTGAGTGTCATAATAGCCAGTTGGTTGGGATCCCGGGTGAAACGGATGCGTGGAATGTATCCGTCTGCATCCAGCGGAAGGTCCATCTTCCGGGTTACCCGGGTTTTAATATCGAACGTGTGGACTGAAACTTTGGAATTGGGATAACCGGCTTTCGGGTATTTATAGCTGTAGAGGCCGGGGTAATCTTCCAGTGGAGTAATATGAGGTTCTGCTCCTGCAAAGAGCTGGAAAGAGAATTCGGGTACATCTTCTTCTTCAAAGCGCATAAAAGCAAGCATCTGGTTATCCGGACTGAACTCCATGGCCCGGCCCATACTGAACTCTTCTTCGTACACCCAATCCGGGATACCGTTCAATACGGATCCCGCCTGGCCATCTTCGGTAACCTGGGATTCACTGTTACCGTAGAGCATTTTTACCAGGAAGATATTATTATCGCGTACAAAAGCTACCGATTCTCCATCCGGAGAGAAAACGGGTGCCTGTTGGGGACCGCCGTCGGAGAGGCTCTCTACCAGGTTCCTTTTGATGGTATATACATAATATACGGCACTGTAGGAGTGACGGTAGATGGGGGTTGTGTTAGTGCGGATCAGGATCTTTTCTCCACCCGGTGAAAATTCATAGCCATCGAATTGATTGAAGGTGCACTCTCTGGCTGTATTGACATCAAAGATCACCTCTACTTCTTTACCGGTGCGGAAGGAGTATTTGATAATCTGGGTTCCTTCGCTGTTCATTTGTGTATAGTGTTCCCCGTCCGGTAGCGGAACTGCTGACCGGATATTTTCGGGCCGGAATTTTCCATCGATAATTTCTGTCAGTTCCAGGGGTTTACCTGTCTGTGCCGGACCTATTAGGGTGCAAAGAGAGAAAAAGATAAGCAGGCAAAATTTATTCATTTTTTTATTGTCATTAGGTTCACGTTATCCCTGCAAAAATAGTTATTTATATGGATTTGCCACGGCTCTTCCAGGAAAAACTCTTTTTTTGTATGGAATCCTTCCGGGAAAGAGTAACTTTGTCTCTGCTTAATGGTTTGTGAAATAATAGATAGTAACTTTTTACCTACATGGATATGATACGGTTTAGGATGTTGGGGCTGTTTTTAGTAACGGTCCTGTTTACTTTTTCTGTGAAGGCAGCCATCCCCCGGGAGTTGCCTGAGTTGAAAATTCTTTTTGATAAAGCCGGGCTTACCGGTTCTTTTTTGATGTATCATTCACAGGATGAGGATCCCTGATCGGGCTGTAATAGTGATTGGTGGAATGTTCCCCGTTCTCCGGCTTCTACTTTTAAAATACCCAATACCTTGATCGCTTTGGAAACAGGGGTGGTCACTCCGGAAACCATCTTCAGGTGGGAGGGGGAGAAACGTACTTTCCCGGTGTGGGAAAAAGATATGGACCTTCAGGAGGCATTTAATTTATCGTGCGTTCCTGTTTACCAGGAGATGGCCCGTCGGATAGGGACAAAGCGTATGCAGGAGTATATCCGTCTGTTCAATTATGGAGAAATGGATATTGATGAGCAGAATCATGATATTTTCTGGCTGGAGGGTACTTCTGCCATTACGATGTTCCAGCAGATCTGGTTTCTCCGGAAATTATACCAGGAGGAGTTGCCGGTATCGCAGGAGGCTATGCGTCTGACCCGTGAAATCATGGTTCAGGAAGAGAAGGAGGAGTACCGCCTGAGTGCCAAGACAGGAACTAACCGGTATGATGGAAAAGAGTATGGCTGGTATGTGGGGTACCTGGAAAAAGATTCAGGGGTTTATTTCTTTGTTTTGCTGGCAGAACCTGACACCGGGGAGGCATCCCGCGATTTTGTAAACCTGCGTAAGACATTATGCGGGGAGATCTTTTCCGTGTTGGGAGTGATCCGTGAATAGGTTTTCCGGGAGGTACTAAAAAGATAGAGACACCTCTCTGATGAGAGGCATCTCTATCGGTCTAAATCCATAAATAAAATGAAAAAAGCATGTTTTCTGTTCCTTAGTTCGCAAATGCGTGGGAATATCCTTTCAGTTTATTCCACGCTCCGCGGGTAAAATCCGGAATGGCTACCGGAGCACTGTTGTTCTGAACGGAGATCTCAGTGAGTTCCCCCAGACAGGACCATTCAACAGCGTCGTATACATTCATATCCAGAGGTAGTCCGTTACGCAGGCAGTAGATAAGGCGATAATCCATAATAAAGTCCATACCACCGTGTCCACCCACTTTGCGGGCCTGTTCCCTTACCTCTTTGGTAATGGGGTGTTCGTACTCTTGCATCAGTTTCTCAAAAACATCCTGCGGTACAAAACCGTGGGTACTCAGGTTGTCGAATTCAGCAAGCTGGTCGTTCGGATCGAGGGTGATCCCTCTGCGTGGGTATTTTCGATATATCCTTTGGTACCACTCAGGGCGTGTTTCCGGTTGTAGGGACGCGGGCTGGTAATATCGTGCTGGATCATAATACTCTTTCCGTTGGCTGTTTTGATCAGCGTCGTATTCATATCTCCTTTTTTATACTCCTGTTTAGCCTGCTGAGAATCGGCTCCGAATGTCTCTGCGGCATACGCGGTCAGTCCGAACTGATCGCTGGAAAGAGATACCAGGTAATCCATGCGGTCGCCACGGCCGATATTCAGTGCCTGGCAAACCGGGCCTAAGCCGTGGGTTGCATAATAGTTGCCATCGTGCTCTTCGTTTATTTTCAGCCGCCACCAGTCGTAGTAACCACCGGTCTCCGGATCTTTAAAAAGCAGCGAGCGAAGGTCGTGGATATAGGCTCCTTCGGCGTGTACGATCTCGCCTAACAGACCTTTCTGTGCCATATTAAGAGTCGCCATCTCGTAGAAGTCGTAGTAGCAGTTCTCCAGCATCATACAGTGTTTCTGGGTCTTTTCTGCTGTGTTCACTAATTGCCAGCACTCTTCTACCGTCATGGCAATGGGAACCTCACAGGCTACATGTTTCCCCTTTTCCATAGCATATACAGCCATCGGAGTGTGGGTCTTCCAGTCGGTAGCAATGTATACCAGGTCAATGTCATCGCGGTCGCAAAGCTCTTTCCAGGATTCTTCACTGCCTGAATAGGCGGCTGCCTGAGGCATGCCGGCATCTGTCAGGTACTTCTGGGATTTTTCTACCCGTTCGGGAACAATATCACAAAGGGCTACGATCTCCACTCCTTCAATGTGGGTAAAGCGTTTTACGGCACCCGGTCCGCGCATACCCAGGCCGATAAAGCCTACGCGTACTACATCCATTTTGGGAACGGTCAGGTTTACTACATCTGTTTGTCCGGCGGGACGCTCAGGAGCGGGAAGAACAATAGGAGTGATCTTTTCAGAATGGGCTGACTTTTCAGAAGTACAGCTGGTATTGCCGATGATCAGCGCAATACCCATCAGGAGGATACTGATTCGTTTTAACATAAATAGAGATTTTGTGTTGGTTAATAATTATATTATTGTAACTCTTTTACTTTAAGGTCAGATACGCTGCAAAGATAGGAATAAATTCGGATATTGTATATAAAAACGGTAAAATATTGCTTTGGAGGTACTACAAACGGAAGAGTTGTTCGTCTATACTATAAAGTTATGGTTACTATGAAATACAGGATAGGTTTTTATCTGATGGCCCTGTTGCTGGTTGCGGGATGCAGGAACAGTGATAACGAATTTCCCCTTTACTTAGATGCTACCCAATTGGTTGAGAAGCGCACGGCAGACCTTCTCCGGTGAATGATCCTGGAAGAGAAGGTAGCACAGATGTGCCAGTATGTAGGGGTAAAGCATATGCGTTCTTCTGAGAAGAATATGACGATTGAGGAGATGCAGAAGAGTCATGCACGGGGATTCTATCCCGGACTGCACTCTTCGGAGGTGGAGAAGATGGTAGAGGAGGGGTTGATCGGCTCTTTTCTGCATGTACTGGATCACGAAGAGGCTAACTACCTGCAATCTCTGGCTCAGAAGAGTCGCCTGCGTATCCCTCTATTGATCGGGATTGATGCTATTCACGGGAATGGCCTTTGCCGGGGAGTAACGATCTACCCTACACCCATCGGGCAGGCTTCCTCTTTTAATACGGAACTGGTGGAAGAGGCCTCCCGGCAAACGGCTTATGAGGTCAGGGCTACCGGTGCCCACTGGGCCTTTACTCCCAATGTGGATATTGCCCGTGACCCGCGTTGGGGCAGGGTGGGAG
>JAJQBG010000290.1 GCA_021203405.1 Bacteroides sp. | reverse complement strand
TTAGAACAACAGTAAAATTATTTAAGGAAATATAATACTTACGAGGAATAGTAATATTTCCTGGTCAGGTTCTTCTCTTATTCAAGAACTTAACTTTTTATGCTCTATACAAATCATTATCTTTGTAACCTATGGAAAACATCCTGAGATCTCTAACCTCCGGGCCGGCTGCCCTTAGCCTCTCCGCCATTACCGAACTTACTTCGGCCTTTACCCGCAGGGAGTATCCCAAGCGGTATCATCTGGTACGGAGTGGGCAGTATATTCCTTTCTGCTTCTTTATCGAGAAAGGGATTACACGTTCTTATTTTGTACGGGATGGCAGGGAGATCACCCACTGGTTCAGTAAAGAGGGAGATATTACGTTTGGCATGGATACTTTTTATCACAATGAGCCCGCCACAGAGAATGTACAACTGCTGGAACCTTGTGTGCTTTACTCTATTCCCATTGATACGCTAAATGAGTTATACAACCGGAATATTGAAATTGCCAATTGGGGAAGGGTAATCCACCAGGAGGCTTACCGCACGATGCACCTGCGCCATATCTCCCGGTTGTATGAGAGTGCCCGGGAGCGGTATGAGAAAATGCTGGAGGAACATCCTGATATTTTTGCCCGGGTAAATCTGGGGTATATTGCTTCTTACCTGGGAATTTCGCAGGTAACCCTGAGTAAACTCCGGGCGGGCAAATGATTTTTTAAACTGGTTTAAAAGAAAACAGGGGATTGAGTGTTATTTTTGCGGGGGAAATTCACAAACACATTTTTACCATGGGAACGATCAAAGAGAGAAATTTTAGTCTGGATATATTGCGTGTCATAGCTTGTTACTTAGTGGTACAGGTACATATGGGCGAGGGTTTTTATATTGGTAGTGAAGGAGAAGTGATTACCGGAGATTCTCTTTTCTGGGTGAATCTTTATAATTCCATGGGCGCACGGCTGTTCCTCTGTTTGTGATGCTTACCGGTTATTTTCTGCTGCCGGTAAAGACCGGAATGACGGACTTCTTTAAAAAACGGTTTACCCGGGTGTTGTTCCCTTTCGTGGTATGGTGTCTGGTTTATTCGCTTCTTCCCTGGCTTACGGGACAGACTGATCTTACCACGGCCCTGATAAAGATCGCACAGATACCGGTGAATACCGGAACCGAGATAGGGCACTTGTGGTATGTGTATATGCTGATCGGGGTTTACCTGGCGACACCTGTTCTATCGCCCTGGTTACAGAGTGCCTCCCGCCGAAGCATTGAATTTTACCTCTCGCTCTGGGCAGTAACCCTTTTACTGCCTTACATACATTTAATCTTCCCTGAAGTATGGGGCGAATGTTATTGGAACGGTACACCTATGCTTTACTATTTTTCGGGTTTACTGGGGTATGCGGTATTGGGTTACTATGCCAAAACCTATTGGAGTGTTTCCCGAAAGTGGAATTTCCCGGTGGGTCTTGCACTACTCGTCGTAGGATATGCCATTACTTATGGAGGATTTGCTTTTCTGGGGAGCCGGGTAACGATGGTGCCGGATCTGGAGTTAACCTGGGGCTATGAAACGATCAATGTAGCTATGATGAGTGTGGGACTGTTTCTGTTAATTAAAAATATCCGTGCGACGGGAAAAAGTACAGTGGGAAGACTCATTACAGACATCTCTTTAAAGAGTTTTGGTATTTACCTGATCCATATTATCTGGCTGGAGATTATCCAGGGATATATGATGCCTTTGTTGCCGGATGCTGCCTGTGGTATTCCTGTTACTACGGTACTTACCTTTGTGGTCTCTTATTTGTCTATTAAGTTACTCTCTTACCTGCCGGGTAGTAACTATATGATCGGTTAATTAAGCCTATACCCAAAACATTTTAGTAAGTTATGTATTAAATAGATATGGACTTACTAAAAAAATATCGATCCAAACATTCGTTTTGGCTCTTATTCTTGCTATCTCATCCTGTACAAGAGACAATGCAGGGTTGAATATAGAGGTTCCGTCTCCTTCGGGCGAGACCACGCTCTCCTTTTTGCTGGATACTCCGATGTCACTGCCTACCCGGGCCCTGGTGAGTACTACGCCGGAGAATACAATCCACACCCTGGATATATTGGCTTTTTCTGCTGAAAATGCGACCCATGAATTTATCTATAAAGGGAGCAATGTAAAGATAGATAATACAGCGACAGATAACCAGAGGCGGGTAACGGTGACTGTACAGAAAAAAGATTTTCCACAATGTTTTGTATTAATAGCCAATGCTGGTACCGCAGATAGAGAGCCTGGGAACTCTCACTATGGGAACGGATAAAGAGAGTTTGCTAAGTGGATTACTTTATACGCGGAATGAGGAATGGTCAGGCGACGCGGAGCAATTTGCCTATATACCTATGTGGGGAGAGACTCCGGAGGTAACTATTACCGATAACAATCCGGCTCTCAGTACTAAGTTATTGCGTATGGCAGCCCGGGTGGATGTGTACCTGGGAGAGGATATTAAGGATCTTACCCTGAAGGGATTGGAAGTATACTGGGCTAATTCCCGGGGATACATTCTGCCTGATCCCTCCCACCTGATCTATGAGAATGGAGAGAATAGTTATAAAGTGCAGGCTCCCACGCTGCCTTCCAACCCGATGCCGTTACCAACACCCCTTACCTTTCCGGCAGATAGCAGTACCGATGCGCTGCCTTCTGTATATCTCTTTGAAGCAGAAGCGGGTACTACGTATGAGGATGCTACCTGCCTGATCATAAAAGCAGTATATGGAAGCGATACCGATGCAACCTACTATAGGCTGGATTTTGTTTCGCTGAAAGAAGATGGAACATTGGATGCCTATAAGCCGGTTTTACGGAACCACCGGTATGTTTTTAATATTACCCGGGTAGATGGCAGGGGATATAGTACGGTAGAAGAGGCACTGAATTCTGAAGGATATAACCTGGGGGTAAAGCTCTATGAGTGGGATCAGGGAGAGATCAGCCATTTTGCTTTTAATTCTCAATATGTGCTGGGAGTAAGCCAGTTGAAGTTCAACCTGAACAAACCGGGCTCGGTCAATGAACTACTAGTCACTACCGACTATCCGGCCGGTTGGAAAGCTACGGTAGATAGCTCCCTCTACCCCTGGCTGACGGTTGTATCCTCCGTATTTACAGGGGCCAATAACAAAGACCCGCTGGTTTTCCGGACAGGAGACAACGATAGCGGCCAGATACGGACCGGGTATATTCATGTAACTGCCGGAACACTGGAATTTATTATTACGGTTATCCAAGATGTAGAGGATCAACTCTACTTAACAGTTACCGATGCGCAGGGAATAGCTATAAAAGAGCTGTTGTTTGTCCGTTACCCGGATTCTAATACGCCTGTTGCCCGGGAAGTAAATGTAACCTGGGCTCCTGCCACCACTTCAGTAGCCGTATCTCATACCAACCATCTCCCCATAGGATTTGATTATGGCTCCGGAGATAATATCTCTTTGCTGAGTACGCTTACGGGAGGCAGCCACCAGTTTACAATCCTGCCTCCGGCCTTTACCGAGAGTGAGATCGCAAATAATCCTTTCCTGGAAAAGGCTTCGACCGCCCGGTTCACTTTACAGGAAGGGACAGAGAGTGTAACAGAATCGCTGGAGCTTCGCCAGGTAAGTTATGACCTGGTAGCAGATCTGGAAGATATTTACTATATGGATGGTTCTGTCCAGGGAATGAAAGTGAGATCGAATGTATCCTGGACGGCACAATTCAGAACGAATGTGGTAGTGAATGAGTTGATCGATACTTCGGGAGGAAACAATACCACCGGAGAGCTGGTTACTTTCCGGATGGTAGCTGATCCGAACAAGCTGATCGGTACCGGTACAGCTACTATTGTATTTGAGTGTACAACGGAGCATGGAGATACCTTTACCAAAGAGTATACCATTGATGCTACCTCTGCCGATCCGCCTATAGTGGGTGCCAACACTTACCTGGTAAAGCCGGGTGGTAACCAGGTAGCCATACCGATAAACTGGGCCAATAAGGATGGAGTGAAACGTATTCTTCCGACCGATGAGGTGGAGGTAGAGTTTGTCTGGACGGATGTTAAGGCCGGTATGTCCTCCTCGGGTGCCGTGCAGAAACTGGAAATTGACAAACTGGGAGTAAACCGGGAGTTGGTCGTAACCTCCGGAAGTGCTGTCGGTAATGCGGTAGTGGGAGTAAAAGTAAATGAGAACCTGGCCTGGAGCTGGCTGATCTGGGTAACCGATTATGACCCGAATAACGGAGGCAGGACGTACAGTGCCAATGGTTTTACGGTGATGGACAGGAACCTGGGTGCCTCTACCGACCAGGTAGATACCTATCAGGCTCACGGATTATATTTCCAGTGGGCCCGGAAAGATCCCTTCATCTATCCTACGGTACTGGAATATGTGGTAGGTGCCCCCAAATTAAGCGATTATCCTGTCTACCTGACAAACGATACTTCCGTCTACACAACGGTAGAGGCTACCTCGCTGGGAGACAACCTGGAAGCGGGGATACGGAATCCTCTTACCTTCTATACTGGTAGCCGCCCGATAGCCAACTCTTACCTCTGGAAACAGAGTGACGGCAGCAAGGGAGCACAGGATCCGTGTCCGGAAGGGTGGCGATTGCCGCCTAATGATACAAACCGGTCGTTGTGGCTGAATGTAACCCGGACATTTAATCCGGATGATACTTATGTGACGCTTTCGGGTCTGGGGAACTGGCAACTTAGCGGATACCTGATCAATTCCGGGGGAGAAATGGTATATTCCATGACAAGTGTATATATGTAATGTCGTGGTCGAACGATATATCGGGGAATTATAGTATACTTTTCAATGCAGGCAAAGAGCTGGGGATCACAATGAGGCAGGCAAGTAATACGATCAATGCCGGTACGGTAAGGTGTGTGAAAGAGTATTGATGCTCTTTCACGATAAACCTTATGCCAATACTTTGTCAAAATAATAGACGATCTGCTTCTGCCACCACTCCCAGTCGTGTATGGCATCGGTTCCCCAATAGTCGAACCAAGCGGGTATCTCCTTGGAGCCTAACAACTCCTGCAACTTGCGGGTATCGTGCAACATAAGCTCCTCGTAAGCACCCCGGCCGCAACAGAAGATCAGGTTGGCTTTTTTAAAGCGGTCTAAAATAGTACATATCGTGATTTTCGGTCAGGTAATCCAGGGGGGAATTAAGATGGATATCGGTGGGTTTGTATTCGCCGAAAAAATAGTCGGTAGAATAGACGCCACTTAAGGCGATCACCGTATCAATGTGCCAGGGATGGCGGAAAAAGAGATTGGCCGAATGAAAGGCTCCCATGGAGCAGCCGGTCACCACAAGCTGTTGATCGTCTCCCCCGTTGTTCTCTTTACTTTGGGGAAAGAATTAAAGGAATGATCTCTTCGTTGATATAGGCAAAATATTGTTCGTGCCTGCGGATGCGTTGTAGTTTATCCCAGGAATCACAGAAGTAGGTTTCCCAATCGATCCCGTCTACCGTCCAGAGTTGTATCTTCCCGGCTTCGATATAGGGGCCAGTGCCTGGATCATCCCTGAATCTTCGTACTGGTAAAACCGTCCGTTGGAGGTGGGGAATACAAGCACCGGTTTTCCCTGGTGCCCGTACACTTTGTATTCCATATTTTTCCCCAGCTTGTGGCTATAATCGTTGTAGTAGTTTATCTGCATATCGTTTTATGCTGTATGTTGTATATAATTTATGATCTCTTTTACCGCCTCGTGGCTACCTGCCCTGAACTGGTAGGCAGAGTTGCCCATGGCCCGGCTGAAAACGGGTTCGATCCGGTTAAAGTAAAGGATGGAATCGCCGTATTTATCCAGGATATCCTGGTGAGAGTAGGTATAGGTCTTATGGTCTTTCCGGGAAGCGTATCCGGTGAAATATTTTCCGGGTGTCTGCGCTTCTACCTGGTTACGCACGATCATATCGGCCCATTTCCGGTACACATTGGTGTCGTAGGTATAATTAATGGCATCGGTCATCCAGGCACCGGGAGGACGCATATTTACTTCGAGTGCTACAATTTTGCGATCCCGCCTGCGTTCAAAGAGTTCTATATGGAAGAAAACTTCCCGCACATTAAAAGCTTTCAGGATATTATGCCCGGCTTTACGGACCTTCTCCGAGACATCCGGCAGACAAATATAGTATAAATTATCGTCGGTATTGACTACCTTCATAATGCTTTGCTCAAAGAGGTGGCTGTTCTCAAACAGAATGTTCCCGGATCGGTCTATCAATCCATCGTAGGTAAAATAATACCATCCACAAACTCTTCGATAATGAAACGGCTCTCTTGCAGGCAGGGATTGGATAGAACGGCATCCAACTCTGCTTCATTATGGATCTTATAGGTAAAATTAGCCCCCGAACCGGAATCGGGTTTTACCACCAGCGGGTAACCCACCTCCCCGATAAACCGGAAGGCACTTTCCCTATCTTCATAGGTATGATACCGGACGGTCTCTACCCGGCTTTTGCGGAAAAAGGCTTTCATCTTCGACTTCTGTTTGAGGTTGTCAATAAAGTCGTTCTTTGTACCGGGGATATTGAAATCGGTCCGGATATGAGCCTCCAGTTCCAGCCAGTATTCATTCAGGGATTCAAAGCGGTCTATCTTTCCATAGATATGGGTAAAATATCCTACCGCCCGTACTACCTGGTCGTAACTCTCCAGATCGGTCACTTTATAGTATTCTGTCAGGGAAGCTTTTAACCGCTCATCGAGCGAATCATATCCGGCATCCCCGACCCCCAGGACATTGGCTCCGGCCTCTTTGAGGTAGAAACAGAACTCAGTTGAGTTTTTAGGGAAGTGTGGTGAAAAAAAGATAACGTTCATGGGCTCTATAGTTTATAGGTGCAAAGGTAAAGGGGCCGGGACGACCATCCAATACCACAGATATGGTAAATCCTTACCACTATCCGGTGAGTATTGTTTCTTCCGGGTAGACAGGTATAACAAAGAAAGGAGGTGCCTGTTTGGACAGACACCCCCGGAACACATCCCTTTACGGACTATTAAAGAGTAAGGGTAAACCCGGCAGAGAGGAACCTGCCGATCATGGGATAATGCACAAAGGTCTCCCACGATTTATCAAACAGGTTATAAGCGGAGAGGGTTGCTTTTACTGTATAGTTCTCTTTACGGATGACATTGTAAGAGGCAGTTATATCTACGGTTACAAATCCGGGGATATGATCAGTTTCCGGATCAAACCCCATCTTCATAATAGGACCATCCATACGGGAACGGTACCGGCCTACCAGGTTGAGCATAGCGTCCTCTACCGGACGATAGGTAGCTCCCCCAGTTGGCTAACCATTTATATCTTCCCGGAATAATGGGATTACCATCGTAGGCAAGTACATACTGACCGGCAGAAGGTGCCGACTCAAACACTTCAATCTCTTTATAACGCTCTGTCTTAGAGGTTATATAACGGGTAGCATTGGCAAACAGGTATAAGGAACGGAAGGGTTTATAGCCAGCCTCAAGTTCTAATCCCCGGCTGGTATCGTATCCGGGAAAGTTACGGTCTACTTTAGCCATGGCTAAGTATTCAGTATCTTTTACCCGGGCTATCTCAAAGATGGTAGTACCCAGCTGGCCTTCGTTCTTCATAGAGAAGTAAGTAACGCCCAGATCCATCTTTCCACCGAATAGTTTTCCTTTCACTCCGGCATCAAAGGCTTTGGTACGCTCCATGGAGAGTGTATGGCGGGAGAGCTCCAGCTGGTCGGCCGAAGATACGGGTGGACCAAAGGATACGATCGTGTTGATGGGCCGGTAGTAAGTGTTGACTTCATTGAGTGGGATCCAGCGACTGGTCACTCCATAACCGGCATAGAGGGATAACCGGCCGTCAAAGAAAGATTGACTGGCAGCTACAAGGGGGCTGAAATAGGTTTTACTGATATCTTTCTGCCCGTCTATGCGTACACCGGCATTGACATATCCCCCTTTCCAGAGGGTAAGTTCCGACTGGGCAAAAGCGCTGTAGTAGTTTTGTTTATTTTTGTATTTAAAGTAGATGTAATCCTCATCGGTATTTCCTTTACTCCACTGGGCCTCTCCCCCGGCTTTCAGCGCTACCAGACCGGCAAAGCTATGGCGGTAGTATGCACGGAAGCCTGTGAGGTATCTTTTCTGGTTACCCCAATGCATATTGTAATCGGTATTTTCCGGGAATATACAGTGCTGGAATTCTTTTTCGCGGTTATGGAAAAAGGAGAAGGAGTAGTCGAGGGAAGAGCCTTTCCCGGGTTGTAACAGAAGGGAGTAGTTCTGCATCCGGCGACGGCGATAGGTATCTTCATCCAGGTAGTTTTTATAATCAAAGTTCTTTTTGAAATCTACAAAGCTACCGTTCACAGAGATATCAAAGTCTTTGGATAGTTCATACCCGGCTTTCAGGGTGGGTAGCATGGTATATACCTGCCGGCCGCCATAGTGAAAATCGGATAAAACACCACTGAGCTGTTGATCGGATGCTCCCCGGGAGAGATCCACATCGAAGTTTGCCAGGTAGTAAAAGCGTCCGTTGTTACTCAATGTAGTAGAGAACCGATAGGTACTGAGGCTAGAAATACTGGTTTTCGCCTGTACCAGTTCTTCGTTGTGGATAGTCTTTATATCAATAACGGTTTGATAGCCGCCGTATTGTGCCGGAACAGGGCCCGGGTATACGGTGATATTTTTTACTATACTCAAAGGAATATCATCCAACTCGGCCGTACCGTTGGTAGCCAGGTTCAGCGGACATCCATCCAGCAATACCAAGATAAGCCGGCTATTATCGCGTCCGAATCCCCGTATATTGAACCAGGTTTCGGCACCGATATCTCCGGTGTTCATAAAGGTCATTCCGGTTTTAAGTGAGAGAATGGAGGCAATGCCATAGGGAGAGTTTACCTCTATTCCGGATAGTACGCCGTCAATATCTTCCTTGTTGATATAGATAGCGTTGGGAAAAGATTGCTCAGGGTTACCGGCTCCTTCCACCTGCCCGTGCGGGTGCGCAATAACGGAATTGGAAACGAATATCATTCCGGCAAGACTCAGAATGATCACTCTGTTAAGTAGCTTTTTCATACTTGTCGTTCTTTAGTTGATCTTACGGGAGCAAAGGTAAAAAAGCACCCCAAAGAGTATCGTTAGAGATCTATTAGACTCTTATTAAAATAGTATTAGACTCCTGACATAACTCTCTGGGTACAGCTCATCCCTACTTGGGTCAGGATGTCCGGGACCTGTAATAATTCATGGTAGCAATGGCACCGAGCATTACTACAACCCCTGCTATTTGCGGAAGGGTGACCGGTTCGTTCACTATAAAATGGGCACACAATACAGCGACCGGCAGTTCAATGGTCATTAAGATGGAACTGACCCCTGCGCCGACTTTAGGGATACCCGCAGCAAAGAGTGCCGTCGGAATGGTGGTTCCCAGAATAGCCAGGAAAAGTGCCCATTTGAAAAAGATCCCTCCGAAATGATGATCGTTTATAATGGTTCCGGTATTTACCAGGAAGATAGTCAGGGCAGATCCTGTCATGATCAGGGTACTCTTGGTTTGCCACCGGACACTTTTCCCGGTGCGGCTGTTGGCTACAATATAGATTGCATAGGATACGGAGGCGGCAAGTCCGAGCAGGATACCCTGTACAGAGAAAGAGAGGGTTTGAGCACTCCACAGATTACCGGCCAGCAGGGTACCGGCCAGTATAAAAAAGACGGTTACTACTTCCAGAGGGGAGGGCTTTTTACGAAAACAGACCCACTCTATCAGCAAACTGAACCAGGTAAACTGCATCAGCAGAATAATGGCCAGGGAGGCAGAGATAAAGTAGACGGAATAGTAATAGAAATAGTTGGTAAGCCCGATGGCACTCCCTGTAAGGAGCAGGGAGACCCAATCTTTCCGGGTCAGTTTCTTAGTGGGCTTTTTCCGAGAGGTGAACAAAGCGTATATCCCCAGGAATAGGGCAGCGAGCAGAGCCTGTGAAAAAGCGATCTCGGCTGCATGAAATCCATATGAATAGGATAGTTTAACAAAGGAAGAGAGGGTACCATATAGGGCCCCTCCCAGAAGGACCATGGCTATATATTTAAAATTTTTCATTGAAATAATTGTTTAGTCTATTAAAAAACCGGTATATCAAATGATAGGTGGGTAAACAGGCTAAACAATGTTGAAAGGTAAGATCCGGGCAATAGAAATCTCTCTTCCCGGAAAAGGGAAGAACCTCAGTAGGGATCCGGTTATTTAGCCTGTCAGGCTACCGGAGGAGGTAATATGCCGGCGGAAAAACGGTTATGCATAGTG
>JAJQBG010000281.1 GCA_021203405.1 Bacteroides sp. | reverse complement strand
ACTTTGCATACATCGTTTTGAATATCGTGTTACGATTGTGGAATTTCGTAATAACAATGATCTCCTTATCAGGAATTATAAGGATCAGGTAACAATTAAAAAGTAAAGTTATGAAAAGATTAATGGTATGGATAATGGTATTAGTGGCTGTATGTAGTTGCAGGAAAGAAGATTCTCCTTTAAAAATTGGTTTTAGTGACTGGCCGGGTTGGGTGGCCTAGCAAATTGCGATCGAAAAAGATTGGTTTAAAGAAGAGGGTGTAAATGTTGCATTCTCCTGGTTTGAATACGCAGCTTCTATGGATGCTTTTGCATCCGGACAGATAGATGCCGTAACTATTACTAACGGAGACGCCCTGGTGATCGGAGCTACCGGTGTAGGAGGGCAGATCATTTTAGTTTCGGATTATAGTAACGGAAATGATATGATCGTTGCTGCTCCGGGTATTGATAGTATAGCCGGTCTGAAAGGAAAAAAGGTAGGTATTGAGGTGGGTTTTGTGGAGCACCTTTTACTATTGAAGGCGCTGGAAAGTGCAGGCATGAAAGATACCGATATAGAGTTGGTAAATGTCGCAACCCATCAAACCGCGCAGACTCTTTCTTCCGGGTCGGTAGCTGCTATTGGTGCCTGGCAGCCTAATTCGGGACAAGCGCTAAAGGCGGTACCCGGCTCAAAAGCCATATATACCAGTGCCAATGTGCCCGGTCTTATTTATGATGCCCTGGAAGTTTCGCCGGCAAGCCTGAATGCCCGGAGAGGTGATTGGGAAAAAGTAGTCAAAAGTGTGGTACCGTATTGCCGACTATCTGGCTGATCCTGCTAACCGGCAGGAAGCGTTGAAAATTATGTCGGCACGTGCCGGAGTTTCGCCTGAGGAGTATGCTATTTATATGGAAGGTGTCCATTTTTTGACCAGAGAAGAGGCTAAACAAGTATGGCAAAAAGGAGATTCATTTCAATCGGTGTATGGATCGTCAAAAATAGTGGATGAGTTCAACGTCTCTAATCGTGTATATAACCTACCACAAAATATAGAGGCTTACATGGAACCATCGCTCGTGTTGGAGTTGTTAAAATAGGAGGGGGCGCATGAAAAAACAAGGATTGTTTGTATTGTGGAAAAAACCTTTCTGCGGGACAGCGTAAGGTACTCTGTACACTTTCATTTATACTTCCTGTCCTCTTATGGTGTGTGGTAAGCTATGTCCCCTTTGTATGGCATCCTATGATGAAAATTTCCGATCCCGGAGCGGTCCCTTTTTTCAAGGAAGATATGTTGGCTGAGAAAAGTGTTTTTGTAGCGCAGAATCAGTTGATGAAAAGACAAGGGCTGAAAGAGGCGACGGGTATTCCGGCCAATCCGGTTTATCTGCCCGCACCTCACGAAGTGGCGGTCGGTCTGGTAAAGTCATTTACTACCCCACCCCTGCGGCAGGATGAGCCCTGGCTGTACGAGAGTCTGCTGCATAGTATACGGGTGATATTCTGGGCCTTCTTTTTGTCTTCCATCATCGGGGTTCCACTGGGTATTTTATGTGGTACGTATAAATCTTTCAGCCATTTGTTCGAACCTTTCATTGAGTATTTCAGGTATTTGCCGGCACCGGTGTTCGCCGCACTGGCAGTAGCCATTCTGGGTATCAATGACGGGCCTAAGATAGCCACATTTTTATCGGAACCTTTTTTCAGCAGGTACTGGTCATAGCCAATACTACCCGTAAAATGGATGTAAGTTTGATAGAAGCTGCCCAGACATTAGGCGCGTCTGAAAGGGAGATCATGAGATCGGTGGTCATTCCCGCTATCCTTCCGGACCTCTATCGCGATATGCGTATCCTGCTGGGTTGGGCGTGGACCTATCTTATTGTAGCCGAAGTGGTAGGGGCAAGTACAGGTATTTCCTGGTTTATTAACCAGCAAGCCAAATACCGGAATTTCGATAAAGTGTTTGCCGCCATCTTTATTATTGGTCTTATCGGAGTAGTTTCCGATCTGCTGCTGGCCAGATTAGGAAAAAGGTTGTTTCACTGGAAATACATAAACGAAAAATAAATATATGACAAACATCATACTACCCAGTTATAAGGAACAAAGTGCGGAGGTAAAAGCACGTTTCTCCAAAATCAAGCAACGACCTGTCATACTCAAAGCAGAGAATGTAACCAAATCGTTCCAGTCTTTAAAAACAACGCATACGGTTTTAGAGAATGTATCTTTCCAGACTTACCGCAGGGAGTTCGTTTCCATTATCGGACCCTCCGGATGTGGTAAATCTACATTGGTACGCCTGATCGCCGGATTGGAACCCTATGATTCAGGCAGGATATGGGTGAAAGATAAACCGGTAGAAGGACCCGGTGCCGAACGGGGAATGGTATTTCAGGGATATACCCTGTTCCCGTGGCTTACCGTATTGGAGAATGTGATGTATGGTTTAAGATTGCAAAAAGGAAGAGCGCTGGCGGAGAACAAGGCAAAAGAGTGGATCGAACTCATTGGCCTTGAAAAGTTTATGCACTCTTATCCGTCACAGCTTTCAGGAGGGACGAAATAACGGGTGGCTATTGCCCGCGCTGGCTACTCATCCTGAAATGCTGCTCATGGATGAACCTTTTGGTGCTCTGGATGCCCAGACCCGTGCTAAAATGCAGTCTCACCTGTTGCAGATATGGAGGAATGTAAACATCAGTATTGTGTTCATTACGCACGATCTGGATGAAGCTATTTACTTATCTGACCGCATTATTGTGCTGAAAGCCAATCCGGGTGAAATAGCAGAGATCATTGAAGTCCCTGTGCCGCGTCCCCGAAGTTCCGCGCAATTTCTGAGTCCGGAATTTCTGGCTACCAAAAAACGGCTGGAAGAACTGATCCATCCTGCTTCGGATGAGAAGGAAGACAAAATCCCTTTTTTCAAACTAACCCAGGTAGGAGACGAGGCTATATGATTGGAGTAAAAAGATTTACAGTTTCTCTTCCGGACCAGACATTCGGACAATTAGAGGAGATCATGGATATCAGCGAATGGCAAAACAGGTCCCAGGTTATTGCAAGCCTTATCAGGAATGAATACCTCTATCTGGCTTCCCTGAAAAACGATGAACTGGTAGCCGGATCGATCACACTTTTCTACAGGGAAGATCAGCGGGAATTACTGACCAAAGTATCCAGGATACAGTGGGAAAACATTGAAGAAGTGATCAATACAACCCGGGTACTCCTGGAAGATAACTTTATTATGGAGATAATAGTAGTACAGGGTAAAGTAAGAAGGCTGGAAGAGATTAAAAAGCAATTCCTGCAGATTAAAGGAGTTGAAACCGGCAACCTCCCGCTTACAACAAGAATTTTACCCCCTATTCAATCCAAATAAACAAAGAATATAATATGAAAACAATGAATGAGAACTTAATTCTGTTTGAAGAAATGATTCCCGGTGGCTGGAACTTCAGTCATCCACTGAAACGGGGAACCTGTATGAGATTAACAGATGTTGAAGGCGGAGCCAATGCGTCTATGCTCATCTATAATAATGCGAATTATAGTGAACGATATAATATGGCTGATACGCTGAAAGCTCAGTTTACCTCTTACCTGACAAAAGGACACGCTCTCTTTCGGATATGGGGCGTATCTTGTTATCAATTATCGATGATACCTGCGGATGGCACGATACAATAACTGCGTGTAGTACTCCGCAGTCAATTATGGAAAAGTATGGAGAAAGAAAGTATTAGCAATTCAGGAATGCTTATTACAGAGACGGGCTGACCAGTTTGCTTACAGAAGTCTCAAAATATGGAATGACCCTTCGCGATTTTCATTCACACATCAATTTCTTTACTGCTGTTCAGGTGGATAACGACGGTAATTTATCGTTTACCAGCCAGCCCCAAAAAGGATCATACGTAGATTTGCAGGCAGAAATGGATTCGCTGGTCGTACTCAATACCTGCCCTCATCCATTAGACCTATCGCCGGTATATGCTCCCAAACCTGTAAAGGTAACCATCTGGAGGTCGGATTGCAAGCCCGAAGAAAATCCGTGTTACCACACATGCGAACAAAACAAGCGGGGATTTATAAATACAATTAATTACTATAAATAAGTGATCAACTATGAAATTTCATCCAGATAACGCTATATATAGAGAAATAGTAGAGGCCGGTGATAACTGGTCGTACATTCTTAAGGCAGGCCAGACACTTCGTATTGTCGATCTTGAAGGCAATCAGGCTGCCGATACCCTATTCTATTCGTTGGCAAATACCGACGAGAGATACAGTGCGCAAGCTACTATAAACCATCAAAACAATGTGTATCTAACCACCGGTAGCCCATTAGTATCTAACCTGGGAAATGTATTGTTAACCATTACGGACGATACCTGCGGCAGGCACGATACCATTGGGGGAGCTTGTTCGGCCGAAATAACTTTGTACGCTATGACCTGCAAAAAATATACATGCACAACTGCCGCGATTCGTTCCTGGCCGCATTACGGAAATACAGTGTAGAACTCGGAAAAAAAGGATTTAGATAGTAACATCAATTTCTTTATGAATGTTCCCATCTCCCCAAACGGCAAATCGGAGTTTTCGGATGGCATCTCTGAAGCCGGAAAGTATGTGCAGATGAAGGCAGAAACAGATATTTTATGCATCATCAGCAATTGTCCCCAGCTCAACAATCCGTGCAACGCTTACAATCCTACCCCGATCGAACTTATTGTCTGGAATTAAAAAACTAAAATGATATGATAACCCGAATATTAGTAGCTAACCGTGGGGAGATAGCCGTACGGATCATTGCTACCATCCGGAAGATGGGAAAAGTAGCGGTGGCTGTTTATAACGAAGCCGATACCAATGCAACCCATGTATTAGAAGCGGATGAAGCTTACTTCCTCGGTACAGGTACAGTACGCAGACATACCTGGACCAGGAAAAATTGATCGGTATCATTAAGGAGCACCGCATTGATGCCGTACATCCGGGATACGGATTATTGAGCGAGAATACCGCCTTTGCATCCACGCTCGAAGAAATGGGCATTGTGTTCTTAGGCCCGACTCCCCGGCAGATAGATCTGTTCGGATTGAAACACAAGGCCCGGGAGATTGCCCTGAAAAGCGGTTTACCAGTTCTGGAAGGAACTGCCATTCTCAGTTCGGTAGACGAAGCCATGGAAGCGGCTTCCCAAATAGGCTATCCTGTGATCCTGAAAAGTACGGGTGGTGGTGGCGGAATAGGGATGCAAATCTGCTCTTCCTCCCGGGAATTATCTGCCGTATACGACTCGACAGTATCACTGGCGCAGAAGAATTTCTCCAATGGAGGCGTTTTTCTCGAAAAATATATAGCTAAAGCCCGCCATGTGGAAGTTCAGATATTTGGAGACGGGAAAGGAGGGGGGATGATCCTGGGTGACAGAGATTGTTCCATTCAGCGCCGTTCCCAGAAGATCATCGAAGAGACCCCGGCTCCGGACATTCCTGCACACATCCGAAAAAAAACTTCATGAGTGCGCACGTAATTTAATGAGTTATATCAAATACCGCAGTGCCGGAACCATTGAATTCCTCTATAATGATGTGGACCAAACGTTCTGGTTCCTCGAAGTCAATACCCGCCTGCAGGTTGAACATACTGTTACGGAACAGGTCTTTGGGATAGATATTGTAGAGGCCATGATCCTGTTACAGGAGGGGCTTTACCGGTTTCCCGATAACCTGGTGTCTCAGGGGGCAGCTATGCAATTCCGTCTTTATGCCGAAGACCCGTATAAGAATTATATCCCTTCCACAGGTTTGTTAACAAAAGTCTCTTTTCCCTCTCAGGCCCGTGTAGATACCTGGATCAGGGAAGGGATAGAGGTCTCTCCCTTTTTCGATCCATTGCTTGCCAAAATTGTAGTGACTGCCGGTAATCGGGATGAGTGTGTCAAAAAAGCGATTGACGTTTTATCGGCAGTAAAGGTAGAAGGGGTAGAGACCAACCTGGAATTCCTGCAGAACATTGCCCGGAGCAGCCAATTTATGCAAGCCGATCTCTCCACCAAATTTCTCGATTCTTTTACCTATACAAGCAATGCTTTTGAGATCGTATCGCCGGGAACCTTTACCACTATTCAGGATTATCCCGGAAGAACCGGTTACTGGCAGGTAGGTGTTCCACCTTCAGGTCCTATGGATAATCTCTCTTTCAGGATCGGGAATGTGATGCTTGGCAATCAGGAGAGTGATGCAGGTCTGGAAATAACGGCTATAGGACCCACTATCAAGTTCCGCTCTACCGTACATTTTGTTATCACTGGTGCGGAAATAGAAAGCACGCTGAATAAAACTCCTATCCAGACATATACGGTTTATACCGCCCACCCGGGAGATATGCTGGCCATCGGTAAAATTTCAGATGTAGGCCAGCGTAGCTATCTGCTTGTTCAGGGTGGAATAAGAGTCTCGGATTATTTAGGAAGTAAATCTACTTTTTCCCTGGGTGTATTTGGCGGGCATTGCGGAAGAACCCTCCGGGCAGGAGATGCCATCCACCTGAATCCTGCTATTGGTCCCATACAAGTAACAGAGTTTAAGCGTCTTCCCATAGACTCCTCCGTTACCATCGATGTAATGTATAGTCCTCACGGGGCTCCCGAATTCTTCACACTGGAAAGTGTACAGGAGTTTCTGGATGCTACCTGGACGGTTTATTTTAACTCTTCACGCACCGGAGTCCGCTTGGTCGGACCTACTCCAAAATGGGCACGTTCCGATGGAGGTGAAGCAGGTTTGCATCCATCCAATATCCATGACAATGCCTACGCGGTAGGAGCCATCGACTTTACGGGTGATATGCCTATTATTTTAGGCCCGGACGGGCCAAGCCTGGGGGGATTTGTCTGTTCTTTTACCATTATTAAAGCCGATCTGTGGAAAATGGGGCAACTATCCGTCCACTCAAAAATAAGATTCAAAGTAGTCACTTACCAGCAGGCCCGCCAGAAAGAGGAAGAGCAGACAAAGTTTATCAAAGAACTCCGGGGGGGGGAAAATCCCTGAACTATTGGGCCAGGCCATCGAAACAGTGAACCCTGTTATCGGTCAGTATACCTTTCAGCAACACCCTGTGGTAGTAAGACAGGCAGGCGATGAAAATATGTTGATCGAAATGGGAAAACTGGAATTAGACATCGAAGTAAGGCTCATCATCCATAAATTGTTTGAGTTGTTTGAAGAAGAACATGCAGAGGGAATTGTGGACCTTACTCCGGGTATCCGGTCTTTACAGATCCATTTTGACCCCTGTCGCATTTCCAGGAACACCCTTCTGCAAAGTCTTGAACTGGCACTGGGTAAACTGGAAGAGAACGAAGATATTACGATACCCTCACGTATTGTATATCTGCCACTCAGCTGGAATGATCCTCAGGCAAGGCTTGCGATGGAAAAATACCAGACTACCGTGCATCAGGATGCTCCCTGGTGCCCCGACAATATCGAATTTATCCGCCGCATCAACGGCCTGGATTCGGTCGATCAGGTAAAAGAGATCCTCTTTAACGCTAATTACCTGGTACTGGGCCTGGGCGATGTTTACCTGGGAGCCCCGGTTGCTACTCCGTTGGATCCCTGGCAAAGGCTTGTTACAACCAAATACAACCCCGCACGAACATGGACTCCCGAAAATGCCGTAGGTATCGGAGGAGCTTATATGTGTGTATATGGTATGGAGGGGCCCGGAGGATACCAGCTTTGCGGACGCACGTTGCAAATGTGGAATACTTATCCGAAAGGAGAGCTCTTTTCGGATGAAAAACCCTATTTGCTCCGCTTTTTTGACCAGATCAGATTCTTTCCGGTTTCTGCCGGGGAATTGTTGAGAATAAGGCGCGATTTCCCCCAGGGGCAGTATCCGTTAAAAATAGAAGAAACAATCTTCAGCCTGAAAGAATATAAACAGTTTCTGCTTCAAAATAGTAAAACCATACAGCGGTTTAAACAGAAACAAACAAGCGCATTCGAAGCAGAGAAAAATGATTGGATACGCACCGGAAAACTTAACTTTACGCAGGATACCTGCATGGGGAATAAAAGTGAATCGGATAACGAAATCCCGGCCGATCTGACTCCGGTGGTTGCTTCCGTATCGGGTGTTTTGTGGAAGATGCTGGTGAAGGTGGGAGATAAAGTAAAACAGGGGCAACCTTTACTTATTATGGAAAGTATGAAGATGGAAATAACCCTTCAAAGTCATGTCAATGGGATTATTAAGCTGCAACATGGAAATAGCGGAAAGGAAATGACCGTTGGAGATGTGATTTTTGCCATTGACGAAGAGTAAAACAGCATGAAAATAACCGAATTAAAGTCGTTGCGGGATTGTGATCATGCAACTTATAAAAAGTTGCTTTTAAACAACCAGGAAAAGATCCTGGCCCAAAAGAAGGAAGAGAACATATTCATTTCGGCGTTGGCGGTACAGGCACTGGAACAAAAGATCGAGGCACAGAGGGAGATGTCGCCGGCTGAATATCCGTTAGTAGGCATTCCGTTCGCGGTAAAAGATAATATCGATGTCCGGGGCTTTGAAACGACCGCTGCCTGTCCCGCCTTTGCCTATACTCCTCAAAGATCTGCCTTTGTTGTTCAGTTACTGGAAGCAGCCGGCGCGATCTGCATTGGTAAAACCAATATGGATCAGTTTGCCACCGGATTGGTGGGAACACGGTCTCCCTACGGAACCACGAAGAATTACTTCAACCCGCACTATATTCCGGGTGGTTCAAGTTCCGGTTCGGCCAGTGCGGTAACGGCAGGGTATGTACCCTTTTCATTAGGTACCGATACAGCAGGGTCGGGCAGAATCCCTGCTGCCTTTCAATCCCTTGTCGGTATAAAACCTACCAAAGGAGTTCTTTCTACTACAGGATTGGTAGCAGCTTGCAGATCCCTGGATTGTATATCTATCTTTGCCACTGACCTGCAGGATGCCGGTACCGTTCTTCAGTTAACAAGCCGGTACGATAAAGAGGATGTATATAGCAGGAAAAAGCCTCCATGTGTATATGAAGGAGGGAGTAAGATCGCTGTTCCGCTGGATTCAAATTTAAAATTCTTCGGCAATAGAGCCTATGAAGAGGCTTACCGGAATTTATTGGAAAGAATGAGGCAATGTGGTTACCACATTCAGGAAATTGATTTTACGCCGATGGTTGAAGCTGCTACATTGTTATATAACGGTCCCTGGGTGGCTGAAAGGTATCATGCGGTAGGAGAGTTTATTCAGCAGCATCCGGATAAAGTTTTCCTGTAACCCAGGAGATCATACTCAAAGGCAGGGACTTTCGGAACAGAGTTATTTCGATGCAGAATATAAGCTAAAGAATTATCAAAAAGCTTTTGGGGAGTATACCCGGGAGTTCTCCTTCTTCATTATGCCGACAGCCGGAACGATCTATACAATTGAGGAAGTAAACTCCGATCCTGTATTGCTTAACTCTAATCTGGGATACTACACTAACTTTATGAATTTGTTGGATTGTGCGGCGATTGCTTTGCCGGTAACCATTACCGAAAACAATCTTCCCTTTGGTATTACGGCTTTTGCTCCGGCCTTTCACGATGGTGATTTAATAAAATTGAGCGAAAGCCTGTATGCAAATGGGCTGTTAAGTGGGAGTAAGGAAGAGGTCTATATAGATCTGGCGGTTTGTGGCGCACACAGAAGGGGCGGTAGTTTAAATGGTCAGTTAACAGCTATCAATGCTGTTTATAAGGAAACCACTTATACCTCCGCGGATTATCGCTTCTTTGCGTTGGAACATCTATCTCCGGTACGACCGGGATTGATCCGGGATCCGGATAAAGGCGGTAAAATTGAAGTGGAAGTATGGAAAATTCCTGCCACAAAGCTGGGTGGATTCATCTCTAAAATACCGGCTCCCTTGTGTTTTGGCAAAGTAACGCTGGAAAATGGAACAGAAGTCCTTTCCTTTCTTTGCGAAACGTATGCACTCAAAAATGCCCGGGAAATTACACACTTGAAAAGTTGGGATCGGTATTTGCAGGGATAGCGTTCATCCGGACTTTTTGTGTATTCTGTAAAGAAAGGTGTTTAAGGATAATAAAAAGCAGAGCGGGTAATTAGCTATAGGACTGGTTAAAAAAAATAACACATTTTTTTGGCAATTTTTACCTCAACTATGAAGAAATCCTCTCTGTGAGGCTTCTGAGAGGGGGCAGCCTCTTTCAAAAATGTTTTGCCGCAAAAGTAAGTTGTCTTTTGCGGCGGTTATTTATATTTACGCCTTGGTCTGGGGTTTTAGCTATCTGCTTAGTGTAATAGTCATTTTATATTACATTTTATAAAGATAGCAGAGAAATGTTAAATGATAAGCAAGAATCTATAATACAAATAGAGGCCATCTCATCCTGTGAGACGGCCTCTATTTGTATCTG
>JAJQBG010000401.1 GCA_021203405.1 Bacteroides sp. | reverse complement strand
TCAACCTACTTTATTAATAAGACAAAATACAGTCAACTAAAAACGTTAACAGACAAATACTTCCTGTGCCATCACTTTGGCACACCTGTTCCATCCTGTTGGTATAACAATGCCAACACATTGACACAACAGTGCCAACACTATGGAACAGCTAATTATCGGCAGATAAACTCATACCATCAGTTATAAATATAAGAAGAGCAGGAAAAGGGGGAAATAATCTTTTAACTCGAGTTTCAGCTTTTTATAAGCAATTCCCATCTGAGTCTCTACCGTATTTACCGAAATATTCATCCGGGCCGCAATATCTTGCTGTTTCATTCCCTCTATCTTGCTTTTAATAAATATCTCACGGCATTTAGGGGGAAGTGCGTCAATGGCCCGGGTAATGATCTGTTCAATATCTTTTTCCATAAACAGATGCTGGTCAAACTCCTCCAGGGAGTCCAGCTTAAGCCTGAGAGTCAACCGGTGTTCTTCCTGCATTTTATCGGCAACCTCTTTGACCAATACCCTGCGGCGCAACAGATCGATACAACGATTTTTGACAGCAGTAAATAAATAAGCTATCAGATTGATCTGCATGGAGAATAGTTCTCTTTTCTCCCAAAGTTCCAGAAAAACATCCTGTACAATGTTCTCTGCATCTTCGCCAGAGAGGACATACTCTTTTGCAAAATTCTTCATCTTTGAAAAATAATCCAGATATATCCGTTCAAACTCCATGTGTTTTTCAGTTTTTCCGATCATTAACCTATTTTCATAGCCTCGTATAACAAATATAGGAATTAGATTGTAAAATCACTAAAATCAGATCAAAATTTTAACCCTGTTTTTTATATAGTAGTCTCCTGCCTTCTGAGCACAAATACCCTCCTCTTATCTTTTATTTTCCTCCGGTTCTCCCACCTCTCGGCCATTGGAGCGGAATCCGTTAACAAAAAGTCTCTTTACATCGTCAGTTATCAGAGCCGGACGCTTCTCCTGCCTTCCACATGTTAACCGGATATTATTAAACGTAATACCATCCACATGGCGCACATAAAAACCATAGGCCGGTAGTTTACCAAACATTTCACCCCGGGGATAGACTGTTTCAAGTTCCGGTACACTATCTTTATCCAGTTGCTGTACGATCCGCCCTTCATATCCTTCAAACAGAAGCGGAGTCTCTCTTTCAGTAAAGGAGAGATTGATATTATCCAGTACAATATTTTCAGGCAATGCTCCCGGGATCCCGGTTATTGAGCAACCGTACCGTTCAATTTCAGTTCCATATATATTGTGGATCAGGATATCCTTCATACTTCCGGGAGGTTGAACACCCTCTTCGGCCCGGTATACAGTTCCCCGGTTAGCTAAACGCAGAAAAATAGCCGTCCCTTTAATATTTCGCAGAGTAATATCCGACACCAATATCCGCTCCATGGCCGCGCCGTCTACAGTCATAAAACCAATAGCGGCTCCACGGGTATCGTATATCACACAATTATTGATCGTAATGTCGTTGAACTTACCGGAGGATTCGGTACCGATCTTAATACCGGAAGCATTGGTGGTAATAATACAATTGGTCACAGTAATATCGGAACATCCTTCCTTCTGTGAGAAACTTTTAAATACAATGCCATCATCTCCACTATCAATATTACAATTGGCAATACGGACCCTCCGGCAATCCACAATATTACAGCCGTCCGTATTTCGTCCACCGGGAACATCCGCAAAACGGGCCTGTTCAATATCCTTATTCTCGCGTGTCTCTACTGTGATACCCTCTATCAGCAGATCATTACACGCCTGATATTTCTGTACCCAGAAGGCAGCATTATAGAGCCGTATGTGCCGTATCTTCACATTATTGCAATTCCTGAAATGAACGATATGCGGACGAGGCATTTCCATGGTATGCAGATCGTCTCCCCGTCCGTCGATGGTACCGCTCCCTGCGATCACAATACTTTCTGCCCCTTCAGCATAGATCAATGCAGGATCCGTCAGATACTCTCCCGATACCGAAAGGTACCGGGAAGACACAACCGGATAATCAGCAGGCGAATCACTGCCTAATAGTACAGCACCAGACTCTACATACAGTGTTACATAACTCCTGAGTACAATAGTACCCGAAAGAAATGTTCCGTTGTGCAGGTACACTTTTCCACCTCCCCTGCGGTGGCACTCATCAATGGCCTGTTGTATCGCGTGTGTATCCAGTGTCTTTCCATCCCCTTTCGCTCCGAACGAATAGACATCCCAGATACCGGTAGCCATGCCGGTTAACGGGAACAACCATATTAAAGCTATACATATAATTTTATTCATCTGTTTATCTGTTTTTATCTGGTTATCCATACATATATACTTCCGGTCACCGGCGACCTCCGGAAAGAATATTCTGAACGAATCCGGCAATATAGGCAGCCTGCAGGGAGCGGGTAGCATCATCGTAATGCACATGATCAATAACCCGTTCAATACCCAGCCCTTTGCTGAATTCATACAGATCAATCGAAGGAATATTATACTCTCTGCACATCTCGTCGGCAATAGCATTGTATTTATCTACATCTGCCGCATACCGTACGATAGAGGATGAGCGGGAGTTATGCACACTATCCACCACCCAGGTAGTACGTATCCAGATGGGTCTTATTCCTTTCTGAAGCAACATGGTAAAGATAATGCTCAGGTTCTCCCGGTAATTATCCGCTTCTACCTGTATAACTCCCGTTTGCGGATCGTGTTTAATATCATGCAGTCCGCAATTCAACAATACGTAATCCGGGTTAAAAGAAGGGTCTTTAAACCTTGCCCGGAGATACTCCAACACCATGCGTGAGTCGCCACCATTGGCTCCGGTAGGTACATCCAGGTTTTTCTCCGCTTGCCCATCGTCTTTTTTTCTATCGATATCAGCCCGGCCAGCCAGATACTCTTTCAGGTAAGGCCAGTATTGTACCGAGATGCTGTCACCAATCAGATGTATACCGGGTCGGGAAGGAACCATCCAGGAAACCAACACGAAACAAAGCAGTAACCAGGTTGCTTTTCTAATTATATGTACTTTCATACTACTATTTTTTAAAGAGTTTATTTTATAAGTTCGCGGATATCCAGCATATACATTTGTCTCCCATCCCAGTTCGGCGAATCTACAATCACAAAGTTTCCATCCAACGTACTGCGGGGATGCGTATCACATCTCCACTCGCCCTCGTACTCAGGCGGAGAATAAAAATCGGCCAGCGGAACCCGTCTGCCCGTAGGCACATGATACAGGTAAACCGATTGCAGGTGAGTTGTTTTATCGGGATAGGTATCATTCAGGATCCACTCATTACCCGGAAGATAGGTACAGTGCCCGTTGACTGGCATCGCATCCGCACCGATCTGCTGAATATTCTCTACAGAAGAGTCTTCAAATAAAAAGAAGCCAAAACCTCTTTCAGGAATACGGGTCCAGGCCAGTATATGCGAGGGATCGCGCCAGATAAAATGAGAGGTATAGTTATACGGATCGATCACGCGCAGATCCGTTCCCTCTGTCGAAGCCGTGAACATACGTGTACCAAATCCACCTACATCTTCGTAAGGTTTGTTCCTGGCCTCATCCGGATATCTCCAGCGATGCAGAAAAATAAAACGGGTACCATCGGGATTTACCAATAGGTGATTAAACCAATGTTTAGCCTCCGTAAACTCTTTCTCGTACGGATTTTCAACAGCAGCTGCCTGTGCCAGCGAAATGATAAGCTGGGCTTCGCCGGTCTCCAGGTCAACTCTCCAGATTCCGGAATTTTCAGGAGCCAGTACATTGCTGTTCGGATCGGGTACTCCGGCATACCCGTAACCGGGACGAGTATCGTTAATACGGCGGTAATCCGTAGTTACAGCCCATTTACCATCCGGGCTCAAAGCATATACCGTCCATGGGATGGTTCTTTTTTCCCGGGTCTCCATATTCATAATATGGCACACGAACTGTCCCTCTTCCATATCATTCCACAACACCCTATTGGTGGTACCGGGAATGAACTGCAACTGACATCCCTGCTGCCATCCCCACGCACGCGATTCCCCCAGCCTGATCCACCTGCAATGATCCTGCAGATCGATCATACCGATCTCGATCATATCTCCCTGCTGCGGCGAACGATGTTCAAAACTGGTTTGCATACCCAGTACGTACCTGCCTGAAGGATCACATTGTATCTTATCATAATAAGCAAACCAATGGTAGCCCGGCTTTGCCGTGATCCGTTTGGCAGGAACATACAATCGGGTAAAGGGATCTGCTTGAGTGATCGCCTCATTATCAGGTTTATCAAAAAGATCCTTTCCCCCCGATGAACAGGAAGAAACTACACAGATCACCACCAAAGCTTTGATTATATTCTTTTTTGTTATCATAGGAATTTATTCTTTGTGCGAATCGCGTTCTGTGTTAATGACGACTATAAAACTCCTGCATAATATAAAAAGCCTTCTTTTTCATTCCCTGGTCAGAGATCACCCCTTTCCGGTTGTAATAATCCTGCACACGGGACAGAGGTCTTTTAGGTGAACGAAAATCCATCAATATCCAGGGAGTGGTACCCCGTAAGAAGGGTATCTGTTCTAACATTTTCAGGTTCTCCGTAAAAAAATACTCCTGATACTCTTCCGTCCAGCGCTCCAGTTTGTCGCCCCGTTTTCCATACAGGGCCCCCTGCACCAAACTCACTCATGATAAGAGGCTTATCATAGGTTGTTTTCCAGGTGAGCGCCGGAGATTTATCAGGCAGTCCTGTATACCAGCCATAATACTCATTACAGCCCAACACATCCAGATACTCTCCAAGCGGATCATTGATCATAACGGTATTCGGATCGCTCTCTTCGGTGTGGGTTTCCAGGGCAGCCGTCAATAAACGGGTATTATCCAGGCTACGTATATACTGTGCATATTCTCTCAGGAAGCCCAGGCGGGAATCACCAGGCGGTGTCTCGTTGGCAAGGGCCCAGAGAATAACAGCCGCACGGTTCTTATCCCTGTTAAACATTTCAGAGAACTGGTTCTTCGCATTCACCAATACGGCAGGATTCTCCCACTGTATAGTCAAGTAAAGAGGGATCTCCGCCCATACCAGGATACCCAGACGTTCGGCCTCCCGGATCATATACTCGTTGTGCGCATAATGGGTCAGACGAACAAAATTACATCCCATCTCTTTGGCCCAGTCAAGTAAAATCCGGGCATCCTCCGGACTATGGGCACAACCACCCCGGAAAGCAGCCTCTTCGTGGATGCAGATACCTTTTCAGGAAAACAGGTTTACCATTGAGAGAATATCCTGTCCACGGGTTTCTATGGTCCTGAATCCAATCCGGTCGGTAATTTGATGACTGCCTGCACTCACGGTTACATCATACAGCTTAGGATTTTCAGGCGACCACAACACCGGTTTGAGCGGAAAACTGATCGTTGCATATCCCGATCCATCCGTAGGGAAGGTTTGGTTAAACTTCAGTTCGGGAATAGTAACCTTTACCTCTTCTCCGGTATCCATACCGGCCAGACGGATATATCCTTCCACTTTATCATTCTGCCCTTTAGCCAGTTGAATAAAATAATCCTGAATAAAAGTCTGAGGCACTTCTACCAGATTAACCGAACGGGTTATACCACCGAAATTCCACCAATCACTGTTAATAGTAGGAATAGCCTCTCTCTTACAGGTATTGTCAACCTTTACCACAATAAAGTTATTTCCTTCTGTTACTTCACCGGTAATATCAAAACTAAAGGGGGTAAATCCTCCCAGGTGTTCACCCACCTTCCGGCCATTCACATAGACTTTGGCCTCATAATTTACAGCTCCGAAATGAAGGAACACCCGCTGTCCCGCTTTTTTCCGGTAAGTGAAGTCTCTTTTATACCAGATGGTTCCTTCATACCACAAAAGTTCCGGCATCTGGCTATTCCAGTCACCGGGAACATTCAGTGTACTCCCGGCATCAAAATCATATTCAAGCAGTTCCGTTTGATCAGCCACCTTCCGGTTCTCAAAAAAGCCATCGGATTTAGGCTCATACCGGTAATCATAATATCCGGTTTCCATCGGATCAATAATGATCTGCCACTTTCCGTCCAGAGAGATCGTTGCCCGGTCATGCACATTCAAGATCTGCTGCGTACCTGACCGGCTGTTTACTCTCAGGAACGGAGAGCCACACAAAAGTGCCAGCATCATCAATTTACATAGGTTTATCTGTTTCATGGGTTTGTATTATTTGTAGGTTATTGAATGAGTTATTAATCACAAGTCCCTGTACATCGTCCGTAATAACAGCCGGACGTTTTTCTTCTTTCTCCGTATAAAGCTGTACCTGGTGAAATTCAATAGTACGGACATGACGTACATAAAATCCGTAAGCCGGGAGTTTCCCGAACATATCTCCACGGGGGTGTTTGGTACTATGTTCCGGCACATTCTCTACCGTCAGTTCCTCCACGGGATTCCCGGGCTCTCCCTGAAACAGTAACGGCTCATCGCCCCCTTCAAACGTAAGGTGAATATTACTCAGCGTTACATTTTCCACTTTGGCCTCCGGTATTCCCGTGATAGAACATCCATACCGGTTTATTCCTGTTCCATAAATATTCTGGAACAGAATATCCTTGATACTCCCCTGGACCGGCTCTTCGTCCTGTCGGTGCATTCTTCCCCGGTTACCCAACCGTACAAAAAGAGCCGTACCTTTCATATTGCGGAGTGTGATATTGGAAACAAGAATGCGCTCCACCCGGGCTCCATCCACACACATCACATCTACTCCTCCCAGGCGCGAATCATAAATAGTACAATTATTGATCACAATATCCTGAAAGCCACCTACTGATTCCGTACCGATCTTAATACCCGATGCATTGGTAGTAATGACACAATTGGTGATAGTTATATTCCGGCAGGCCTCTTTACGCGAAAGACTCTTGAGGCAGATCCCGTCGTCACCACTGTTGATAAAGCAATTGGCTATCCGTACATTGCGGCAGTCTACAATATCCAGCCCGTCTGTGTTCCTTCCCGGCGCATCCGCAAAACGGGGCTTCCCTATATCTACATTTTCCCGGCTCTCTACCGTAATACCCTCGATCAACAGATCTTCACACAACATATAAGATTGTACCCAGGAAGCAGAGTTACGTAGCGTAATATCTTTGATCTTCACATTCCGGCAGGCCCGCATATGGATCATCCTCGGACGTTCTTTCAAAGCCTCCAGCTCATCAATCCCCACAAATTCCTCCCCCTGTCCGTCAATAGTGCCAGCTCCTTCAATGGAAATGCCTGTCGCATCTTCCGCATAGATCAACATCCGGTTGGTATTGTACAACCCGTGATAAGAGGGATACTTCGAATCTGTTACAGGATAATCTTTCTGATAAGGACTTCCCAATAGGGTTGCTCCGTTCTCAATATACAAAGAGACATGGTCTTTGAGATAGATAGTCCCGGAGAGAAAACGACCGTTATGCAGATACACCCTTCCACCGCCGGCCTGATGACAGGAGTCAATAGCCCCCTGAATAGCTTCGGTATCTAAAGTCTCTCCATTGCCTGTGGCACCATAATCAAACACATCCCAGACGCCGGCAACTTGCGGGAAAACAAAACCGGGAAGAAGAATAAATAGTATGTAAATAGAAATTTGCTTAACCATATACTCTGATCTATTAAGTGGAAGCCATCCGGGCCTCTTTATTTTTCCAATAATGCACAGGCACACCACAACATCGCAGCCTGTCCGTGATAATCTCCCGTCTGGCGGGACCGGTCATAGTAATACTGGCGGCTGTTCTCCTTATTCGTCCCGACACAAACATCGGTTATATCGCCATCTTCATTGATATATTTCACCAAAGACATCCACGCTTTACGGGCTACCTTATCATACTCTTCCGCACGTAACCAGCCACGCTTCACTCCGGTTATCATAGCATAGGCGAACATAGCAGAACCGGAAGTTTCCGCCCAGCACTCAGGATCGTCCACCAATTGGTTCCACATACCGGAAGGAGTCTGATAGTCCTTCAGGCTCTTCATCATCGTCAGATATCCTTTCATGATGCGGGGCCTGTCCGGATTATCTTCAGGAAGAATACTCAAAAGCTCCGTCATACCGGCTGCCATCCAGCCGTTACCCCGTCCCCAGAAAAAAGGAACATCCGGAGCATGATAGAACAATCCGTTGGGTCGTTGCAACTCATCCAGGTAAACCACCATCTCTCTGGCAGCCCTGTCGATATACGACAGATCGCCCGTTACTTTATATGCCTGAGATTGGATGACAGTGATCATATACATATCGTCGATCCATAAACGGGTTTGCCACGAAAATCCCTTGTCAGCCCATGCTTTCTCCTCATCGGTAGCTTCTGCAGGAAGTATCCACTGCTCATCGGCAAAAGGCATTCCCATCTCATAATATCGCTGCTCCCCGGTGATCCGGTATAATTCCAGCGGAACAGAGCCAAATACGGTCAGGTCCACATGAAAAGGGGTAGGTACCAGGTGCTTCTCCGTAGTGAAAAAAGTTTCGAAACGATCTTTCAGCTGTCCGGTCAGTTTCGCATTTTGGGTAAGCTGAGCATATTTTAATGCTCCCATATATACACAAACCTCCTGGTAATTAATATATTTTCCCCGGTACAGCACATGTTTGTTGAGTTCTATAAAACGGTTACTGAGTTTCCCGCCAATCTCTTTCGGAGTATATCCTTCCGGAAAATCACCCAGCCGGGTAGCCTGTGCATGTATGATCACCGGAAACATCAGAAAAAGAATGATAGAAAAAATTGTACTAAATGATTTCATAGGTTATCTCTGGTTTTATTAGTTTATTTTTCAGCTAATACTATTGAATAGTACCCACTTCCTTTATTGCTTCGCTTTTTACCTCCTTGGCCGGCTCCACTGTTTTTTTCACCTTCCGGAGTACATTATTTTGCAGAATAATATCTTTGGCATCCTTTCCGGAAACACCGACAAAAAGATTACATCCATCCAGCGGGCGGGAGTCACGGATAACCCCATCCCGTACATTGTGCAGGCGGATCAAAGGAGCAGGGGTACTACCACCCTGAAGCATACAATCGGAGATATTGAGTCCCGCAACATCATCCAATACCAGAGCCGGGCGCATATCCGGATTCAGGTGATCAAACCGCACATTATGAAGCCGCACCCCTTTGGCATGGCGGATATAAAACCCGTAAGCAGGCAGATCCCCGAACATACCTAATTTAGGATAGAGCCTGGTCTCTTCCGGGATCTCACGCGTAGCCTGAGCCATGGTACCGTTGCCATAATAAGAGATACGGATATCAGACAGCTGAATGTTCTCCAGCGGATACCCCGGAATACCACACATAAAATCCTGGCTATCCTGCACACCCGTAGCCTGTACATGACTGATCAGGATGTTCCGGAGACGGCCAGGGGTAGTAATATATTGGTCTTTAGGCATAGAGTAAGGACGCAACCGGTTACCCAATCGCAATTGAATAGCCGATTTAGAGTTACGCATGGAGATATTCGATATAGTCACATTATTTATATCCGCACCATCTACCGAAAACAGATTAATCCCCCGGGAACCATAGATTACACAGTTACTGATAGTGATATTCTCAAAATCACCCACTGTTTCTGTCCCGATCTTGATAGCAGAACAGGTACTTGTCAGTATACAATCGGCAATCACAATATCACTTACCTTTTCCCGTACAAACGATTTAAGTACAATCGCATCATCCTCCGAATTAATAGTACAACCCACAATGCTGATCCGGTTACCACCATCTATATCAATCCCATCATTGTTCCGGTTAGTATTACTATCCAGGGTAATATTCTGTACGGAAACATCCCGGCAATGTCGCAGGTGAAAAGTCCAGCAGGCAGAGTTACGCATGGTTACATCCTTCACCTGAACAAACTGACAATCGGTAAAGCGCACCAGGCCGGGACGTTGCAGCTCCCGGGGTAAGGGTGGGAAATTTTCCCGGGTACCCCGTCCGTCAATAATCCCGTTCCCTTCAATACCAATGTAACGCACCCCTTCGGCATAGATCAAAGGCCCCCTCCATACATAAGGATCGGCCAGTCTTACAATGCCCAGATCAGCCGGATAATCAGCGAGGTCAAGGCTACCCAGCAATATGGACCCGGAGCCGAACCGGAGCGTTACATAATCTTTCAGAATGATAGATCCCGACACATACCGGTCGGCAGGAAAAAAGACCACTCCACCACCCTCGGCATTGGCCTTATCGATAGCTGCCTGTATAGCTTTCGTGTCGCTTGTCTGCCTATCCCCTTTGGCACCATAATCATTTACACAGTATATGCCGGAAGCATTCGCTCCCTGTGCGGATAGAGATAAAACCATAGCAGATAAAAAAAGAAGCAGGATATATTTT
>JAJQBG010000175.1 GCA_021203405.1 Bacteroides sp. | reverse complement strand
AGAGATTATATTCCTGAAATCCGGGAAGGTTCTCTTCCTTTTTTACAAAAATGTTTGGTTTCAGGATGGAAACCTATATATTTGCACAAATTAATAACGAATATGCAATCTAAATGGAACAGAGTTTTAACGCATATATTGAAAATAGTGTAAAGAATAACTGGGACCTGGACGCCCTTACTGACTACAAAGGCGCCACTTTGCAATATAAAGATGTAGCCCGGAAGATAGAGAAGCTACGCATTATATTTGAAGCAAGCGGTATTAAGAAAGGAGATAAAATAGCACTTTGCGGACGTAACAGTTCCCACTGGGGAGTTACCTTCTTTGCTACCCTTACCTATGGGGCCGTCATTGTTCCTATTCTGCATGAATTCAAAGCCGACAATGTACATAACATTGTTAACCATTCGGAAGCTAAACTTCTTTTCGTAGGGGACCAGGTATGGGAAAATCTCAATGAAGCTGCCATGCCGATACTGGAAGGAATTATTCTGGTAAATGATTTTTCCCTGTTGGTTTCCCGCTCTAAAAAGCTGACCAATGCCCGGAATAACCTGAATACACTTTTCGGCCAGAAATTCCCGAAAAACTTTCGGAAAGAGCATGTCTCTTATCACAAAGATAACCCCGAAGAGCTGGCAGCTATTAACTACACATCCGGCACAACCAGCTACTCCAAAGGAGTGATGCTCCCCTACCACAGTTTCTGGTCCAACACCAAATTTGCTTTCGAAGTACTCAGCCTAAAACCGGGTGATAAGATCATATCCATGCTTCCCATGGCCCATGCCTATGGACTTGCTTTTGAATTTCTTTATGAGTTTGCCGTAGGATGCCAGATCTATTTCCTTACCCGTACTCCAAGTCCTAAAATTATTTCCCAGGCTTTTGCCGAAGTTAAACCCAACCTGATCATAGCCGTGCCTCTCATCATTGAAAAAATTATGAAGAAGAACGTACTGCCTAAAATACAGACTCCCACTATCCAGTTATTGCTGAAACTGCCGGTAGTGAGTGATAAGATCAAAGAGCGTATCCGTAATCAGGTAGTACAGGCCTTCGGGGGGAATTTTTACGAAGTCATTGTTGGAGGAGCAGCCTTTAACCAGGAGGTGGAGCAGTTCCTGCGTATGATCGATTTTCCCTATACTGTAGGATATGGAATGACAGAGTGTGGTCCTATTATTACTTACGAAGATTATAAACGCTTCAAAGAGGGCTCCTGCGGAAAAGCAGCCTCCCGTATGGAAGTAAAAATACTTAGTGATGACCCTGCCAACAAAGTAGGAGAAATCGTATGTCGTGGAGCCAATGTAATGTTAGGCTATTACAAAAATCCTGAAGCCACCAAAGAGGCAATTGATGAAGAGGGTTGGTTACACACCGGAGACCTTGGAGTCATGGATGCGCAAGGCAATGTTACTATTAAGGGAAGAAGCAAAAACATGTTGTTAGGTCCCAACGGGCAGAATATCTATCCGGAAGAGATTGAAGACAAATTGAACAACATGCCTTATGTAGCCGAGTGTATCGTGGTACAACAAAACGAAAAACTGGTAGGTTTGATCTATCCCGACCTTAACGAAGCCTTTGCCAACGGACTTAAGAACGAAGACCTGGAAAGAGTAATGGAAGAGAACCGGGTGAACCTTAACACTACATTACCGGCTTACAGCCAACTGGCTAAAATGAAAATATATCTTGAAGAGTTTGAAAAAACGCCTAAAAAGAGTATTAAAAGATTCCTTTATCAGGAAGCTAAAGGATAAGTTCATACTTGCTTATATTATACATAACCCGGATATTTTATCTCCCGGAAACTGACGTTTCCGGGATTTTTTATCCTTTACACAAAAGATCCGCAAATCATAAGAGTTCCGGATCACTAAATTTAAGGATCACCCTACTAAATTTCCTCTTTCAGAGAAGCTACCCACCGGTCAATACGTTCATCTGTTTTTTCCAGTTCATTGATCTCATCCACAGGCAAACCTACGAACTTACCATTAACCACCGCTTTCGAATCACTGAATGGATAATCTTTCGTATCTACAGCTCCGAAGAAAGTACATCCGGTATCCTGGAGACCTTCATACAATATACCAATAGCATCCACAAACTGGTTCGGATAAGACTCCGAATCACCACAACCGAAAAGAGCTACCTTCTTACCCGAAAGATCCATTCCCCGTAGAATGACCAACCCGGTATACCAGTCATCCTGTAAGTCGCCGTCACCCCAGGTAGAACTACCCAGGATCAGTACCTCATACTGGGCAACTATATCTTCTGTCAGATTTGCCACATCTACCACATCACCTTCATCCACCCCCAGCCGGGAAGCGATCTTGCCGGCTACCTCTTCAGTAGCTCCTGTAGTGGAGCCATAAAATACACCTGTTCTTTTCATCTCACTTTTACTTTTTAGTATGTGACAAAATTAAACTGGTATTGGTTCAAATAAAAACCCCATTAACAGCTAAATTCACTGTCAATGGGGAGAAAAATAGTTTTATAATTTCTTAGAAGAGAACAATTCCTGCTTCCACAATGGCTTTATGATCAAAACTCCTGCTTTTATTGTAGTAACGGGTCCACCCATAACCACCGGTACCAAATATAGCGATGCGGGAGTTTACTTTATATTCGAGATTGATACGTGCCTGCAAAGCACACAAGTTAGCCGGTATATGCTCACTTTTATTATTCAGTGTATTGATATTCTGGTATCCCAGGTCACTACTCAAAAAAAGTCTTTTATATAAAGGTATCTCCAGACCGGCACGGTAGTAAGCAGACAAAGAGAATTTATCGTCAAACTCAAAATAAGGAGCTCCTACTCCCAGAATAGTATAAAAGAGTTCATTCTTAAAACGGGCCCCTACATTGATCTTGGAGTTATTTCCTCCAAATACCATCATCTGTACTTTTGTACGCGGATTCGCATTGACCAACCCTAACTGCAGACCTTTAAACTCATCCCGATAGTAGTTAAAAAGACCAACCTGTAATCCTGCCCCTTCCGTTACATAATTGCAAAGACCGATCTGGGCTCCACTTAAACTTCCACCAACCACATTCCCAATGGCGGAGACCTGAATTCCCCGGAGTTTATAAGCACTTATATTAAGAAGCCCGGCCCATTGAACTCCATGAAAATTTTGCCCGTTCACATTCAGGAGTCCGGAAACACTCAATCCGGTTACAGATCCTCCTGTTACATTACCCAACCCACTGACCTGGATACCGGTAAAACTCTCCCCGGCCAAATTCAGAAGTCCGCTGGCAGCCATTCCACGGGTATCATCTCCCGAAATATTGGTAAATCCTGATAAAATAACTCCCCTGCTACTGTTCCCAGCAATATTCACCAAACCCGATACAGAAGCACCAGCCAGGTTATTCCCGTTAATATTAGCAATAGCCGAAGCCTGTACGCCCCGCATACTTCCACCAACGATATTGGCAAAACCAGAGAGCTGAATCCCCTTCATATCCTGGTTAACCGCACCGGATATTATATTCAGACCTACACCGTGGAGACGATTCATCCGGCTGCCAAATCCAATATTCAGCCAGGTAGTCTGCCCATCTTCTGCCGGTTGGGTGGCCAGCTTATTCCAGAGAGAAAGATCAATGCCTGCACTTTTATTCTGTGCCTTGATAGAAAATGTAAAAGTGAAAAGTAAAATGAGGAGTAAAAGAGGATACTTATTCATATGCATGAGCGCTTTTTTAACAACTTCCCGAAAGAAGCCTATACATTTCTTCTGCAAAAATAATAAAAAGCACGGTATAACAAAACCGGAAAACCGTTAATGTTACCAGAAGAATAAATAATCCTCTTTTCCAGCCTGTCAGAAAAATCACCTCTTATAACGGGCTGTCCGTTCATCTTCAATCACCCCGCTCCAGTTAAGTCCGAACCCAAAATCATAACTATTTCCCTGTGAATCCATATGGGGCCGCATATCGTGTGGAACATCTTCTGCCTGTTCCTCTACTGTCTGCATATCAGCCGGAAATTGTACCGGCAACAGCCCCGTCGGTTCGAAAGCTCCGGTAAGGATATCGAAAAACAGCCTGGTCAGAGACTCCGAAACGAATTACCAGACCATCGACCTCCGGTTCAAACTCACTAACAACCAACGGTTTGGAAGCATTTACAACAACAATGATCGGTTTGCCTCTCATTACAGTACGGGTATCCAGCACAGTAGTAAGATCCCGGGTATTGGCAGGAGTAACCTCTTTTCCCCGGTAGGAACGATCGGTAACAAGCGAGTCAACCACCGGATCACCCGCCGCGATACTATGTGCACGGGCATGCACTGCTTTATAAGTGCCATATTGCAAAGTTATGGGAATATATCCATTTCCTCCCGTCCAGCGATCCTCTATACTATAGCCACCTGTATCACTGTCAGGACTGGTAATAAATACAATTGCTGCTTCAGCCTCTTCCGAATCATCCGTCAAATCAAAATACTCTTCTGCCAGATCTCTGTTAACCGGGTAATCGGTACGCACCTGTGAAGCGACTCCCCACCAATCCTTTACCGAAGCAAAGTAAATTTTCGGAATATAAATCTTCCGTTTTTTCCCAGAGGTAGTACATCTTTATTCTTCAGTAAAACGACGGATCTTAGTTGTGCTTCATATCCCTGTCGGATAAATTCCTCATTACCCACAAGCTCCCCGCTTACTCCCGGATCCAGGTAAGGATTCTCAAAAAGCCCTACCTGAAACATATTCTTAAGTAACCGGATGGCAGAAGCCTCAAAGCGGGTACGCATATAATCTTCACCATACTCTTTTTCACCAATCTGGTAAGCAGCCAGGATCGGCTTCATATCATTATTACCTCCAAACTGGTCTACTCCTGCCATCAGTGCCAGGTAGTGACGTTCTTCCATAGATAACTTTTCCACTCCCCAGGGTTTCCCGGCAAAAATATCCGGTGTTTCTCCTTCATCGGCAGTAATTCCCCAGTCGGTACACACGACTCCGTCATACTCATATTTCTCCCGGAGCAGGTCGGTTATAATATAGTGACTAAACCCATTTCCTACATTCGTACCATCCGGAGCCTGATCATAGGAAATAGTATAATAAGGCATTACAGCAGAAGCCTGTGCCGTAGGACCATCCAGCCGGAAAGCACCATATATAAAAGGCTGAAGTTGCATCTCGAAATTATCTCCCGGATAAACACCAAATTTACCGTAAGCCCAATGAGCATCCCGGCCTCCTTCACCCGTACCTCCGCCAGGCCAATGTTTGACCATGGCATTTACACTCTCATACCCCCATCCGTTCTCTATCTCTTTTTCTCCTTCAGAAGTCTGCATACCATCGATATAAGCACGAGCCATATCCGTAGCCAGCCGGGGATCTTCCCCGAATGTCATCCCGATCCGGTACCAACGAGGATCACTCCCCAGATCAATTTGTGGAGAGAGTGCGGTGGTGATGCCTAACGCTCTGTACTCTCTGGCAGCCACTTCTCCAAACTGTCTGGCAATAGCCGGCTCAAAAGTGGCGGCCATGGCCAAACCATCCGGCCATACAGAGATATGTCCACCTCCTCCTACATTAAATTCCGCATTATCTGCCGACTGCCACGAGTGGCGAGGATCTGAACTGGTATTTCCTGGTATTCCCCACCCGATCCCCTCCAGATAAGCCTGTATATTGTTATTCCAGCGGGCAGCCACTTCAGGAGATTCTACATGGGTAATGAGAATATGACGAACATGATCTTCCCTTAGAAAACGTTTCTGATCATCTGTCAGATCCCAGGCTTCCGCTCCACTCTCCTTGTAACTTTTTCCATTATAAGTACCTGCTAGATATCCCGTTCCCTGTGCAGGAACCGCCTGGTGGTTGCTATAAAGCATTAAACCCGCTATCTCCTCTACAGAGAGACGGGAAGCCAGATCGCGTGCCCGGGCTCCCGGAGAGAGACGCCAGCCTTCATAAGGTTCGAGCGTACCGTTCTTATTGAGATCTTTAAAATAGAGACCTTCTTCCGTTAAGATAGTAACTCCAGATTCCGGGCAATATCCGAGTGCAGCTCCATACTTATTCTGAATTACTACAAAATCATCACCTTTATGAATATCTTTCTGTGAACAGCTACCTATAGCCAGTAATAATACTCCATACAAAATATACTTTCTCATAATCAGCCGGGAATTTACTATTCATTTCTAACCCTTTAAAGATGCTATTTGTTCAAAAAAGGAACAAAGGCAAAAAAATAGAGCAACTTCCCGGTTACGAAACCAGACAATTTGCAAAAAACATTTTTTTCTTCTTCACAAAGATTACAAATCTCTATCTTTGCAGTCTTATTGTAAAAGTCTGGATGACCTTCCGGAAAAATTCGTTTTCTATATAAGGGTTTTCGCAATCTATTTTACACTCAATAAAACACAGAACATGAAAAACTTTCTCTTTTTATTTTGTATGTTACCCGCTCTGACATCCTGTGCCCAGTCAAACAGTATCAAAATTACTGTTATTCCTTATCCGTTGGAGGTCATTAATCAACCCGTATCGTACAAAACGGATGATAGTGCCCTGACTATCCGTGCAGCCGGTAAAACCAATCTGTTCAATCATCCGAACGGAGCAACCCGGATACAAAATGCTCCGATGGTACTTTTTCAACCTGAACAGGACTTCACCCTGACTGCAAAAGTAAGCGGAGAACTACAAAGTATTTATGATGTAGTTGCACTGGTCGTATATCAGGACGAGGATATCTGGGCCAAACTATGTTACGAAAACTCTGTCGATCAGCAGCCCACCATTGTATCGGTAGTGACCCGTACTTATTCGGATGATTGCAACTCCATTTCTGCAGGAGAGGATGTGTGGTTATCAGTAACGCGGAAAGGAAATGAATTCTCCTTTTTCTATACTGCCGATAAAAAAAGCTGGAAAATGATCCGTCATTTTCACCTGGATATTACTTCTACCCTGAAAGCGGGTTTTACTGTTCACGGTTCACGTGGAGAGGGACTTTCCGGCACTTTCTCAGAAATAGAATTGGAAGAATTTGAAAGTAAAGAACCGATAAACCTGAGAAGAGACAACTAAAACTGAAAGAAATGAAGAACGGGTGGATCTACCACCAGTCTCCACCCGTTCTTATACTCTTATCGTTCCTTACAGATAACTTTCTGTTCTTTTTAAATCAGTTATCAATTCCGGATTAACCTTTTTCATAGCGTCCACCAACTCCTTTACCCGGGAAGGATCACTACGTAAGGCGGTCAACTCCGGTTCTGTAATACCTACCAGTTGCATAAAACCAAGCTTACCATGAACCGTATCTACCTCCGGCAGCTCCGTATCCTCCACTACCAGCAAAGCGGTAATAGCAGAGGGAACATCCCGGTTAATAGAGGTACCATCACCCGCAATATAGTGGTAGGGCTCTAACCATTTCTGGCTTTGAAAAGTATAACGGGCCAGATTCGACATCATATCAATCGCCCACATACACTCCTGAGCCGACTCTGCCGGAAGCTTTATCGTCATTTCATATCCCCAACCATTATAATCCTGACCATATTTTCCCGGGTCGGCATATAGGTCAGTCATTCCGTAGGTAACAATGTGTTTGTAACCCTTCTCTGAGGTATAAATACTATACCCATCCAGATACTGGTCTCCTCCCATATTGGCACGGGCCGCCAGATTGGTGCCGTAATGTTCCGGCTGCTGATCTCCATATAGTCTCTCCATACACACATCGATCACCTCCCAGCCGGGTGCCCGGGTATCATCTTCCTGAGCCTTTTTTTATATTCTTCAAGAGTCATATTATTCATTTTACAGATAAGGTTCAAATGTACATATAAAAAACCAGATTTCTATCCAATTATCCGGCTATTGATCTTAATATAACCTCTGGCTCAGGATAGAAATACTTTATAAATTTATAAAACATAAAGATAAAATTCTCTCTGCCGACTTGGTTATGCCATAAAATATTAGTAAATTTACCTGGATAACAAAGTTACCTTTTCCGGAACCTGTACCAGATAAACCGGCCCGGACAGAAAACTTTTCATCTATGTAGCTGTTTATACTATAGTCATTTAATTCATAAACCAGACCAATATGAATATAAAAAAATCCTGGGTATTATTTTTTTTGTTACTCATTATTTTAATTGCAATAGTAGTGGCTAAAACATTCACTTACCCATTTACCCAAGTAGAAAAAGAAGTTCCTGTAATAACTAACATCCCTGCGGGTTCTACAGTTTCCTCAAAATCTCTCCAACGTTTTGCAGGAGGGATCCGTATACCCACCGTCAGTTCCGTAGAGTATAGCGAAACCAGGTTTGAACCCTTCGACCGTTTCAAATCTTACCTGACAGAGAGTTATCCGGAAGTATTCCGGACCATGGATACCCTTACTATCAATAAATATGGTATCGTGTTACACTGGAAAGGAAAAGATTCGTCAGCCAAACCCATCCTTTTTCTTTCCCATTACGATGTAGTACCGGTAGCTGATTACGATCCGCAAACAATAACAGGAGATTCTACGGCCATTGTTTTCAGGCCCGAGGATACTCCATTACCACCCGTTGATACGATACAAACCAGTTGGACCTATCCTCCCTTTTCAGGTGCAGTAGCTGACGGCCGTCTGTATGGGAGAGGTTCATTGGATATGAAGTGTATGCTCTTTAGTATGATGGAGGCAGCAGACGCACTGATAGCAGAAGGCTACCAACCAGCCCAGGATATCTGGTTCGCATTCGGACATGACGAAGAGGTAGGAGGCAGAGAAGGAGCTTGCAAAATAGCCCAATACTTCAAAGAACAGAACCTCTCTTTCGATGCAGTATACGACGAGGGCGGAATTATCGCAGCCCCGGGATCCGCCCTGAAAGATGTTACACACCCACTGGCTCTGGTAGGTTTGGGAGAAAAAGGATTTCTGACCTTACGTATTAAAGTAAACGGCCTGGGAGGACACTCCTCTATGCCCCCGGCAAAAAGTTCCCTTGTATATGCTGCGGAAATTATTGAAAAACTTAACAATAATCAGATGCAGGCCCGGCTTATTCCACCCGTTGAATCTTTTCTGGGAAAGGTAGGTAATTACATGAGTTTTCCCGCACGTGCAGCCATTGCAAACCAATGGTTACTTAAACCGGTACTGATGAGTACCCTGACCAAATCTCCCGCCTCTAATGCATTGGTACGCACAACTACCGCTATAACTATGGCGAAAGGAAGCGATGCTCCCAATGTAATAACCACGCAGGCAGAGATCACGGTTAATTTCCGTATCTTACAGGGAGAGACCGTAGATGATGTAATTGCTCATGTCACAAAACTATGTGAGGGATACCAGGTAGAGATTGAAAATGTTTCCGCCCGTGAACCCTCCAGCCTCTCACCGGAAGACTCCCGGGGATTCCAGGCGATCCGGAATGCGATGGGAAAGATCTACCCGGAAGCCATCGTATCCGCCTATATTACTATCGGGGGCACAGATGCCTATAAATACCAGATCGTAAGCGACCACATCTATCGTTTTATGCCTCTTTACCTCAATCAGGAAGAACAACGTTTAATTCATAATGATAATGAATATATCAAGATTGAGACTTTTGGTAAAATGATCACTTACTTTAAAGATATTATGGTGAATTATTAACTAATAAATTAGTTCTGCAGGCTTATTTCTACCGGAAAATGCAATTTAAAAAACATTGAATTACGTCTTATCAGAAAATCCGGAGGATTCGGGGAACAACATCAATTACCCTGAATTAGATGAGTTATATTGGTTACAAATAACTTGACGGAAATAGCCAGCAAAATAATACCGAAAAATTTCCGGATAATATAGACTCCTCCTTTTCCCAGGAAATGTTCAATCCTGGCAGTCATTTTTATCACAAAAAACACCCAGGCCATATTAAGTAACAGAGCAATGAGAATATTGACGGCTGCATACTCCGCCCTGAGAGTAAGAAGAGTTGTAAAAGTACCTGCTCCGGCCACTAAAGGAAAAACCAATGGAATAAGAGTTGCTTCCCGGATAGGGCCCTGGTTCCGGAAGATCTCGACATCGAGTAACATTTCCAGCGAAAGCAAAAAGATTATAAAAGCACCCGCTACTGCAAAAGAAGAGATGTCTACTCCAAATAACCTGAGAAGCATATCTCCTCCATAGAAAAATACAATAAGTAGGGCCATGGAGATAAGAGTCGCTTTCCCGGCATGTACCCCCCTGCCCTGTTCCTTCAAATTTATGATTATAGGAATACTTCCTATTATATCAATTACCGCAAAAAGCACAATAAAGGCACTAAGCAGTTGTTGGAAATTAAACATACTGAACATATTACATTTTTTAGTTTTCTCTACAAAGATATTTTTTTTCGAAGATTTTACAATCTTTTTAGTTAGGAAAAACCGTGCCTACTTAAGAAATAATAAAAAAGATGAAAAACAGAAGAGGGCTATAGGAGGCCACTAT
>JAJQBG010000081.1 GCA_021203405.1 Bacteroides sp. | reverse complement strand
ATTAGAACACCATTAAAACAGTATAAATAAGAAACTTAAAAGATTTACAGATTTTCTTTGCCTCAATAGATAATAAGTTATAGAAAAGTATGAAATAAAAAAGGAGTTACCCGCATCAGGTAACTCCCACTATAATTCAATATATAATATTAATTATTTTGCAACTGCTTCAAGCCGCTTCATCAGGCTAAAAATAATAAGTGCAGAAATAACACAGCAGACTACAAATATAGACCATAACTGCCATAATTCAAGGCGATCCCAAAAGTAACTACCTACAATCAGGAGTTTATTTCCAATAGCAGTAGCTCCCAGCCAGCATCCCTGCATCAGCCCCTTGTATTGCGGAGGTGCCACTTTAGATACAAATGAAATACCCATAGGACTCAGACAAAGCTCTGCAATAGTAAGGGTAAAGTAGGTACTGATAAGCCAGTAAGGGGAAGCCAGCGAAGTTCCTTCCGAAGCCAGGTCGGCGGGAGGGGTCAATCCGATAGAGGCAAAGATCATAATAACAAATCCCAATGCAGCAATGAACATACCATACCCGATCTTACGGGGTGTAGAGGGTTCCACTCCTTTTCTGTTCATCCAGCTGAACAGCCCTACTACTACCGGAGTAAGGAATACAATAAACACCGGGTTGAATTGCTGGAATTTAGCAGGTGTAATAGGATTCTCTTCTCCGAAACTTGTATAGAAATACCAGGAGGCTACAAGGCCAGCTACCGTTAACACACCTCCCCATATTTTATTACCATTCTTACGCAGCAGGAATATTACTCCACCAATCAGGGCAATGACGGATAGAAAAGCTCCCAGGTTAAAGAACATATTTGTAAAGGCTCCTACACTGTTTTGAGTATAATCTTTGGCAAACTGACTCAGAGTCAAACCATTCTGATGAAAAGCCATCCAGAAAAAGATCACTACAAAAAAGACCATTCCCAAAGCCGTCAGACGACGACGTGTTTCCTCAGGAGAGAGTTTTTCAACCTGTGCTCCGCTGGCAGCAGCTGTTTTCGAGTTAAAATCGCCGGGAGCCAGATATTTACGATAGACGACAAAGACTGCCAGTGAAATAGCCATAGCAAGAGCAGCCACACCAAAAGCATAATGATAGCCGGTAGATACAGCGTCAATGTAAGAAGAAGCAAACTGTGAATAATCAGTTACAGGAGTCAGTGAAGCTTCATTGGCCATCTTTTTGAAAGCTTCTACATTGAGTTCGGATGAACCGGAGAGGTAACGATGGCAAAGATCGGGTAACTACCCGTCGTAGCGGAAACCAGAAGTTTTCAGGATCCGGTTCAGCATCCCTTCTGCGGCAGACGGAGCAAAAAGGCTCCGATATTGATGCACATATAGAAAACACTAAAAGCAGCATCCCTGAATTTACCGAACGTTTCATTTTCATATAAATTTCCGACCAGTGCCTGTAAGTTTCCTTTAAAAAGACCATTCCCAAGTGCAATAATAGCTAAGCCTCCATACGTAAGAGCTTTATTAGGAATAGGGAAAGCCAGTAAAACATATCCTAATAACATGGTAATAATACCCACCAGGATAGTACGTCCCAGACCCGTATAGCGGTCGGCCATAATCCCGCCGAACAGGGCCATCGCATAAATACCAAAATAAAACCAACTGTATACATCGCCGGATTCGGCTACGCTCATTCCATAGCGGGATTGAAGGAAGAAAACTAAGATAGCCATCATGGTATAGAAGCCAAAGCGCTCTCCCATATTGGCAATCGAGGCTATAATAAGCCCCCTGGGATGTCCTTTAAACATAGATTATTAGAAATTAATTAGTAATTAGAAAATTTATTGTCGCATATTTTACGCAAATATATACTTTTCTGTTAACAATCAGTTTCATTCCTATAAAAAATGTTGCCCGGGGCCTACTCTCCCACCCAAAAGTAAAAACGGCAAAAATCAGAACAATACAGCAGTACAGGCACGGATAAGATCCATAAGTGCCTGCGGAGCAACACGGATTTGCAGCCCGCGCTGTCCGGCACTGATATAGATAGTCTCAAATGTAAGACATGACTTATGAATAAAGGTCGGAAATTGTTTTTTCATCCCGATGGGTGAACAGGCTCCCCGGATATAGCCGGTAACGGAAAGCAATTCTTTCATCGGGATCAGTTCGCAGCTTTTATTACCGGATACTTTAGCTGCCAGTTTGAGATTGAGTTCCTCGTCTCCCGGTATCACACAAACAAAAAATCCGGTACGGTCACCCCGGAGAACCAATGTTTTAAATACCTGTTTTACATCTTCTCCCAGCATATCGGCTACATGTACCGCACTCAGGTCAGATTCATCTACCTCATAAGGGATCAGTTCGTAAGGAATTTTAGCTTTGTCAAGAATACGGGCTGCGTTTGTTTTACTGATCTTCATACCAAAGATTTTATTTAGTAGCCTTAAGTTCTTCCCGGAGAAATTTGGGAGTATACCCTTTTTTGCTTTTGGCTACCTCCTCCGGGGTACCCTGGCTTAACACAAGACCTCCTCCTTTACCCCCTTCAGGCCCCATATCAATAATATGATCGGCCATTTTAATAACATCCAGGTTATGCTCAATCACTATTACGGTATTGCCTTTATCCACCAGTTTATTCAGCACTCCCATCAATACCCGGATGTCCTCAAAATGAAGTCCGGTAGTGGGTTCGTCCAGGATATAAAGGGTTTTGCCGGTATCCCGTTTGGATAGTTCGGTAGCCAGTTTTACACGCTGGCTTTCGCCTCCGGAAAGTGTGGTAGAAGGTTGTCCCAGTTTAATATATCCCAGCCCCACTTCCTGAATAACTTTGATCTTATGAAGGATCTGGGGAACGTTCTCAAAGAACTCCACTGCACGGCTAATAGTCATATCCAGCACATCAGCAATGGATTTTCCCTTAAAACGCACTTCCAGGGTTTCCCGGTTATAACGTTTACCGTGACACACTTCACAAGGTACATATACATCAGGCAGGAAATTCATTTCAATGGTTTTATATCCATTGCCTGAACAGGTCTCGCAACGCCCTCCGGAGACATTGAAAGAGAAACGTCCGGGTTTGTATCCACGGATCTTAGCTTCCGGAAGATTTACATAGAGGGAACGGATGTCAGAAAAGACACCGGTATAAGTAGCCGGATTCGAACGAGGAGTCCTCCCCAGCGGAGATTGATCTACATTGACCACCTTATCTATATGCTCTAGTCCTTCTATGGAATTATACTCCAACGGATCCTGTAGAGAACGATAAAACTTCTGGGATAATATAGGCTGTAATGTTTCATTGATCAGAGTAGATTTACCACTACCGGATACTCCTGTTACACAAATCAGTTTCCCTAAAGGAAATTCCACATTGACATTCTTCAGATTGTTTCCCTTAGCTCCCTTCAGCACAATAGATCTACCGTTCCCTTCTCTGCGCTTAGCAGGAATTTCGATCTTCAGGTTCCCGTTTAAATAATTAGAGGTAAGAGTTTCTGTCTTAACCATTTCCTGAGGAGTTCCTTCGAATACGACCTCTCCTCCCAGACGACCCGCCTTAGGACCCATATCCACTACATAGTCGGCGGCGAACATCATGTCCTTATCGTGTTCTACTACCACAACAGAATTACCCAGGTCGCGAAGCTCTTTCAGGGAACCGATCAGTCGAAGATTATCACGCTGGTGTAAACCGATACTGGGCTCGTCCAAAATATAAAGTACATTCACTAATTGAGAACCGATCTGTGTGGCAAGACGGATACGCTGACTCTCTCCTCCGGAGAGAGAGACCGATACGCGATCGAGTGAGAGATATTCCAATCCTACATCCAGCAGGAACTTCAACCGCTGGCGTATCTCTTTAAGGATTTCCTCTGCAATACGGCTTTGTTTTTCAGAAAGATAGGGATCTACCTTTTCCAGCCACTCTGAGAGTTCGGAAATATCCATTTTAGCGAGTTCACTGATATTTTTATCATGGATGCGGAAATGAAGCGCCTCTTTATTTAGTTTGGCTCCTTTACACTCGGGACAGGCGGCCGTTTTGGCAAATTGTTCCGCCCACTTCTGGGCGGTAGCCGACATATCCTTTTCCTGTAGCATCTGAATGTATTTAACGACTCCTTCGAAAGTAACGAAATAATCGGAAGAGGTACCCACCAGAGAACTTTTAATTTTCACCCGTTCATCGGATCCATAAAGTATCTCTTCTATCACATCCTCCGGAATTTTGGATACAGGCGTTTTAATGGTCAGACCATTCCTCTCCAGCAGTGCATCGATCTGCCAGAATATCATATTGTTTTTATATTTCCCCAGGGGAACAATAGCACCTTCGTATACAGAAAGCTTTTTATCAGGAACTACTTTATCAATATCAATCTGGTTAATAACCCCGAGACCTTTACATTTGGGACAAGCACCTTTGGGAGAGTTAAATGAAAAGTTGTGAGGAGCCGGTTCGCGGTAAGAGAGTCCGGTTACCGGACACATCAGCTGCTTACTGTAATGACGGATCTCCAGAGTATCAGCATCCAGGATCATCATAAGTCCTTCTCCCTGACGCATAGCCGTTTCAACACTCTTTTTAAGACGCTGATCATCTTTATTGCTTACCCGGAGTTTATCGATCACCACTTCAATGTCGTGGTTCTTATAACGGTCTACCTTCATTCCGTGGGTAATTTCACAGATCTCTCCATCTACCCGTACATAGATATATCCCTTTTTACGCATCTGCTCAAAAAGTTCCCGGTAGTGTCCTTTACGGGTACGCACCAAAGGCGAAAGTATATAGATCCTTTTTCCTCCATACTCTTCGAGAATAAGTTCCAGGATCTGCTCTTCGGTATATTTGATCATCTTTTCCCCGGAAAGATATGAATAGGCTACTCCGGCCCGGGCATAGAGAAGGCGCAGATAGTCATAGATCTCAGTAGTAGTTCCTACAGTAGAACGTGGATTTTTATTGGTCGTTTTCTGCTCAATAGAAATAACCGAGCTCAGACCTGTTATCTTATCTACATCAGGACGTTCCAGATTACCCAGAAAGTTACGGGCATAGGCAGAAAAAGTTTCAATATAACGTCGTTGTCCTTCTGCAAAAATCGTATCAAAAGCCAGGGAAGACTTTCCGCTTCCGCTCAACCCTGTAATAACAGTAAGACTATTGCGGGGAATAGTCACATCTATATTTTTCAGATTATGTACACGCGCTCCATATACATTTACCTGTTCATTCTCTTCTATCATTGTTTTCCTGAATTATCTGGATATCGTTGTTCCTATATTCTCTGTCCGGACACGGGCCTCTGTAAATGCGACCCTGTCTGAAACATTGTTCTCATTTTCTGCTACCACCACCCTGATAACATCCGACCGGCAGGAGGAGTTCGTATCCTTGTCTGATACGGTTACATCCACATAATAAGTACTGGGACGGCTAAAGATCAGGATGGCCTGACTTTCATTCCGTACATAAGGCCGGGTAGCATATTTTCATTATCAGCAACTTCCCACCGATAGTGATAACTATCAGCTTCTTCCTCTGTTTCTGCAACAAATTTAACCTGGAGAGGCACACAGCCTGTCAGGGTCTCTCCTGCCAGAGCAACCTCTCCACCAGACACAATTGCCTGCGTCTTTATCTGAATTTCCTTCACTGATTCTATAGGGAAAAAATGTACCAACAGAAAAAAAGTCCGGATAAAAACAGATTCAGATCCCAGGTAATAGCTTTCTTTTTCTTAAAATTAAAACAGTACATCATATTCATTTGCAAAAATAACACTTCCCTGCGAATTTATCAATCAGGCTTTACATCTTTTAGAGGTAAACCTCCGTAAAGGGGGTAATTTACGGAAATAAAAGTTCATAGGTATCCCAGATATTAACTTTATTTTAATCTTGAACTCCTTTATTGAGTCGCTGGATCCAGGTATGGATTCTTAATTAAGTAGAAAAAAACGGCAAGAAACTCTTCTGTTTTTTTAGTTTTTGTAAAATATTACACAGGCTTTATCATTTATTTGTATCTCCCTTGATGAAATATATCACAAGATTTGATACCTTTGCTCCTTGATAAGTTTATAACAAAGAGAAAAAATGAAGTTAAAATATTACTTTCTTCTCCCTCTGCTGCTTATAGGTCTTTATCTGCAACCTATGAATGCTCAGGAAGGGGTAACTTACTTTTTACATACCATTGAAAAAGGACAGAGTCTTTACTCTATTGCCAGTATGTATGAAGTATCCACCAGTGAAATTACCGCATTGAATCCGGGCTCCGAAGAGAAGATATACGCCGGACAAAAATTGAAAATTTCCCAGAAACAGCAGCCAGGTAACTCTCAGGAACGCTTCCACACCATACAACCGGGAGAAAATTTGTATCGGCTGACTGTAAAGTATAATATTTCGGCACAGGCTATCTGCGATGCCAACCCGGGACTGAGTGCAGAGAACTTCAAAGCCGGAGAAGTGATCCGTATCCCGGAAGTTACCGGAACAGAAGTTATTCCTCCGGTTCCTGTGGTCGAAACACCGGCCATTTCCTCCGCTTCTCCGGAGGGTTGCCGGGAGATGCACAAAGTAAAACGAAAAGAGACCATCTTTAGTGTAAGCCGTGAATATGGGGTATCTCAGGCCCAGCTTATGGAAGCAAATCCGGAACTCAAAAACGGAATGAAAAAGGGAATGTGGCTTTGTATCCCTTATCCTAAAGAATATACGGAAACAATGCCAGCCACTACTGCACCGGTCACTACTCCCCAATTAAGCAATTCGGAACTTTTTGCAATCAGCCAGAAAGAGAAGGAAAAGATCTCTACTGTCAAAGCAGCTGTTATCCTTCCCCTGCTTACCAGTTCTACCCGGCGTACAGACACAAGCCGTATGCTTGAATATTACGAAGGTTTCCTTATTGCCATAGATAGTCTGAAGCGAAGTGGTATCTCTATTGACCTTTATACATACGACTCGGGAGGTGAGAACAGTTCTATAGCTCCTGTTCTGCAAAAGCCGGAAATGAAAAATATGGATGTAATTTTTGGCCCCCTCTATCAGCAACATATTAGACCGCTGGCAGATTTTGCCAAAGACAATGACATTCGCCTGGTGATCCCTTTTACATCGCGTGATAATGAGGTATTTAATAATCCCTCCGTTTACCAGATCAATACTCCCCAATCTTATCTTTATTCCGAAGTATATGATCATTTCATGGTACAGTTTCCCAATTCCCATATTATTTTCCTGAATACGGACGATAATGACAAGGCGGATTTTATTAAAGGCCTGAAGCAGGAACTACGACAACGTTCCATAACTTTTACAGAGATAAGTGCTAATTCCAATAATACGGAGATGCTGGCAGCTACCCGTCCGGATAAGAATAATATTTTTATCCCTACTTCAGGAAGTAACCCAACCTTAGTGAAAGTATTGCCTTACCTGACACTGGTACGCCGGGAGAATCCGGAGCTAATGATGCAGGTTTTCGGCTATCCGGAGTGGCAGACTTATACAAATGATCATATCGACGCCTTCTTTGAACTGGATACCTATTTCTACTCTTCATTCTATACCAATAATCTTTTTCCTGCAGCTATTAATTTTACCCGCTCTTACAATCACTGGTATGAGAAAGAGATGGCCAATACTTATCCCAAATATGGAATGCTGGGGTTTGACACAGGTTACTTCTTCCTTCAGAATTTATCCAGATATGGCTCCGACTTCGATAATAAGGTAGAAGATATTAACTATCGCCCTATACAAACCGGATTTAAATTCCAACGTGTAAATAATTGGGGAGGATTCATTAACCGTAAAGTTTTCTTTGTAAGATTTACTCCCGATTACGAACTGATTAAACTTGATTTTGAATAAAAAGATGAAGAGCCATTATATTCTCCTGCTATTTCTTATGTGCATTACAATTCCGGCTGCAGCTCAGTTGGGTGAAGAACGCAGAAACTTCTCTGTAGGTATAAATGCGGGAGTTACCCTGAATAATGTGACATTTATGCCCAAGATCAAGCAAAACAGCCTGATGGGTTATACAGGAGGTTTTACTGCCCGTTACATTTCAGAAAAGTATTTTGCCATGATATGCGGGTTGCAAATGGAACTGAATTTTACCCAGCACGGTTGGGATGAGAATATTGAAGACACTACCAATGACACCTACAGCCGTGTTATGAATTATGTGGAGATCCCCTTTCTGGCCCATCTGGCTTTCGGGCGGGAACGGGGCGTCCGTTTCTTCTTAAACCTGGGACCTCAGATTGGTATTTTACTGAGCGAAAAGGAGAATTACAGCGATCCTTTCAGCGGTGACCGTGCCACTACAGGAGTATACCAGCAATATGGAATGATGGCCGACCGCAAAATAGATTACGGAATTACCGGAGGAGGGGGATTAGAATTACGTACAAAAATCGGCCATTTCCTGGCAGAAGGAAGATACTATTATGGCCTGGCAGACTTTTATAATAATTCCAAGCGTGATGTTTTCAGCCAGTCTTCTCACGGTACCATTATGATCAAACTAACTTATCTTTTTGATATAATGAAATAGAGATCAATGATCTGTTAAAAAATAAGGTATCCTTATCCGGGATACCTTATTTTGCATACTTTACAGTGTATTTATAATTCTACACCCGCCAGTTCAGGGTCGATCATAATACGACCGCAATATTCACACACGATAATCTTTTTACGGGAACGGATATCCAGCCGACGCTGAGGCGGTATCTTATTAAAACACCCTCTGCACGCATCACGTTGTACATATACAATACCCAAACCGTTGCGTGAATTTTTACGGATACGTTTGAACGATTGCAGCAAACGGGGTTCAATAGCTGTTTCCAGCGATTTAGACTTCTCGCGTAATTTTTCTTCTTCCTGTTTCGTTTCAGAAACAATCTCGTTCAATTCATTTTTCTTCTCTTCGAGGTCTTTTTCACGTTCTTCCAAAACCTCTATGCTTTTCTGGCTATCTTCTGTTTTCTGCTTTTCTTCAGCAGTAAACTCACGGATACGCTTTTCACAAAGTTCAATTTCCAGCGTCTGGAACTCAATTTCTTTGGAAAGAAAATCAAACTCATGGTTATTACGCACATTTTCCTGCTGAGACCTATACTTCTCAACCAAAGCCTTGGCAGACTCTATCTCGATCCTTTTGGCAGCAATGGCTGACTTAAGTTCGTCTACCTCATTCTTTATCTTTTCAATACGGGTTTTGAGTCCTGTTACTTCATCTTCCAGGTCCTGTACTTCCAACGGAAGTTCACCACGCAGGGTTTTTATTCTGTCAATTTCAGAAAGCATTTCCTGAAGCTGATACAAAGCTTTCAGTTTTTCTTCCACAGTTAACTCTTTCTTGTTTTTTGCTTCTTTAGCCATATGGATTATAAATATTTAATAGGAATCGTATTTACTTTAGTTATACTGAAAGGTATATGGATATGCATATTCTCCAGCAATTTATAAAATATCTCTTTTGTATATTGTTCACTTTCATAATGTCCGATCTCTGCCAGAAAAATTTCATTGTCCCTGCCAAAGAAATCATGGTACTTAATTTCACCGGTAATAAAAACATCGGCTCCCTGACGAAGAGCATCCGGTATCAAGAAAGAACCTGCTCCTCCACACAAGGCAACTTTACGAATGAGCCTTCCGGTTAACCGGGTATGCCTGACCGCTCCTGCTTCAAATATTTTTCTGATTCGTTTCAGAAATTCCAGTTCAGCTTCCGGTTCTTCCAGTTCACCCACAACGCCGGAACCAGCCTGAGCCCAGTTATTAAGAAGCGGATAAATATCATAGGCCGGTTCTTCATAAGGATGTACCTGAATAAGCGTTTGAATCACAGCGTTTTTCCGGTAAAGAGGAAGAATGGTTTCAATACGAACTTCTCCTTCCCGGTGTAGTTGCCCTACATTACCGGTAAAAGGATTGGCTCCCTCCAATGCCCGAAAAGTACCTTCTCCCTCCAGATTATAGCTGCATGAATCGTAATTACCGATATGACCGCAACCGGCAGCAAACAAAGCCTCTCTTACCTCTCCGGCTTGTGCAAAGGGAACAAAAGTAACCAGTTTACAAAGACTCTCCTGCTTTCCGGAAAGTACTTCCACACGGGTAAGTCCGATCTTTTCTGCAATTTTAAAATTCACTCCCCCCCTTACATTATCCAGGTTAGTGTGAGCAGAATAGATCACGATTCCATTCCGGATAGCTTTTATTATGCAACGTTCCACATAATCTTTACCGGTGATGGATTTGTACCCTTTAAAAATAAGCTGATGGTGGGAAATAATCAGATTATATCCCAGTGTTACAGCTTCGTCTACTACTGCTTCAGTAACGTCCAGACACAACAAAGCCCCTGTTGCTTCCGCATCTGTTAACCCAACCTGCAGGCCGGCATTATCAAATCCATCCTGCAGAGGCAGAGGTGCGAACCTTTCAAGGGCGCTTACAATCTCCTTAATTTTCATTATTTTGAAAACTTTAGGGAACAAAGATAATGAAAATTAGTTTAGAAAACAGAGTTGTAACATTATTTATAGCATTCATTTTATG
>JAJQBG010000420.1 GCA_021203405.1 Bacteroides sp. | reverse complement strand
GTTTAAGTATGTGCTTTATAGCTATAAGCACTCTCTGTTTTTCCCAGGAATTAACCCCCAATAAAGTTGCCGGCCGGTATAATGATTTAGTAAAGCAATGCAAAGAGCTTAAAATAAAAAAGGAGTATAAAAAGCTACGCATGTATGGATGGGATTTCTGAACTATTTTGAAAGCCTTCCCGACTCCATTCAAAAACCGGTTGCCCTACTTAAAGGATATGCGCATTATAACCTGGCCTGCCTGAATGCGTTGCAAAAGAACAAAAAGGAGGCACTTGTTGAGTTTGAAAAGGCCTATAAATATGGGTTTGATAATTACAGGCATATTTTAATGGATAAAGAGCTGGATATTGTACGTAAATCACCAAAATTCCAGGATATCCTGGATTCCATACGGTCAGATCATGATTACCTCTACATCCTCCGGCAAAGTAACGGATATGATCATACGGAAGATTCCCGGATAAAGTTTACTTATGCAGAGGCAACGGATGAGGACCTGCAACGAATCAGACACTATTTTAACCTGGATAGTATTGCCGGAGAGGGAGATGAACTTTCAAAGATTAAAAATCTTCTTTACTGGGTGCATGATGTAGTAAAACACGATGGAGGAAGTGAAAACCCCGTCAACAAAAATGCCATTGATATTATTAAAACCTGCCGGGAAAAAGACCGGGGAGTGAACTGCCGGATGATGGCCATTATCCTGAACGAATGTTACCTGGCGATGGGGATTAAGGCCCAGACTATCACCTGTATGCCTAAGGTGATGAAAGGTGAGTGCCATGTGATCAATGCTGTCTATTCAGAGACTCTGGAGAAATGGATATGGATGGATCCGACCTTCAATGCTTATATAACCGATGAGAACGGCACACCACTGGGAGTATCGGAGGTACGGGAAAGGCTGATCAACGATTTACCGCTGATCGTTAATGAAGAGGCAAACTGGAATAACCAAATAAAATATACTAAAGAGAATTACCTGGTGAACTATATGAGTAAGAACCTTTATTACCTGCAAACGAATCTTCACTTTGGTTATAATGATGAAACTGGCCTGGAATTTACACCTGTATTACTGGTTCCGGTAAAGTATGAACCCACTACAGGGTATGCATTTAAAACGTCGAACGAGGCTCTTTACTGGCAGCGGCCGGAGTAACAGGTTCTTTTGTTTGATAACCGTCAAGGTAAGATCCAACGAACGACCCTTTGAATCTATTCGGATGGGCTAAAAGCCCTGGTGACCTGGGCCCGGTATGGAAGTGCAGTCATACTGAGATGGTTTTCAAACAGGCCGTAGGCCTATTATAAGTTAGGCCCTGGCGCTGCCAGGGCTTAGGGTGTTATTCAAAATTGCGCACTGTAGGTGCAGTAGAATATAGTATTTATGATTCAATATAGCCTTTTCTGGTTCAGCAGTATGCCGGGCCTATAGCCCGCAATCCACTGTTTCTCAGTATTCCCGGCGATGCCGGGATGCTGTTAAATTCTCCGGTCTTTTTACAATGTTTTAAATAGAATCCCGGAGGGATTAAATATGAATAACCCCCGGTGAAGCTTCAAAGCGACCGGGGGTGGAAGACTTTTTCTTTCACTCAACCCCGAATAGTGGGTTGAATGATAAAAAAACAGATTCAACACCTTCGGCGTTGATCGGATAAAGTATCTGCTTTACCCCCAGTCGTTCGCTTCGCTCTCTTCACTGGGGGTCATTCACATTGAATCCCTCCGGGATTTTCCTACTACACTTCTAAAAAACAAGAGAACTTAACAGCCCTGTGGCGATACCGGGCCTAATATATATGCCCCGGTCGTAGCAATTTAAATAGTAGATCATTGCCTACTCTACCGGGCTGGAACCTGCTGCTACTTCACCCCTCAGAAATCTTCTCAGCATAACTATACTTCCGTACCGGACCAGGAGCTGGTGTTCCTCGGGAACTTAGCCAAAAAGACATTATTTTTTCAATAGGTTTTATCAGATTATATCTTTACCGAAAGCCCGGAATTGATCTCCGGCAGCATACGAGGTTCTTCCCCGGGGCTGGAACGCAGATCATCCAGCAAAAGGGCGGCGTTTATCCGGGTACCGACTTTTTCATCGGAAGAACTACGGTTTTTGTAGGAACTGCGGGCCCGGTACACTTCAACTTCGGTATGTCCTCTTTCTATGGCACGCAGGCAGACCGCCCGGATGTAGTAACGGTTGAATTCTGATTGAGCAATGAGCTGAGCGGCGTTGCGGGGCACTTTACGCACCCTCTCTTTATCGATCTCCCTCTTTTCCAGCAGCTTATTGTAGGTAAGATAATCTTCCAGCATTTTTTCGTCGCCCTCCCGAAAGGCGGCACGCAGGAAGATAGGATAGTAGATCCTACCCTCTTCCGTAAGACGCTTGCTCAGATAGAGTTTCCCTCTTTCTACATCCAGGTCGACTTCAGCAACCATCTTATTACGTATCTCGTCGTGAGGTTCTTGAATTTAAATGCTGCCATACCGGTGGGTTCAGTTATTTTTTGATAACAACTAAAGGGTGGTTATGTTTATAGGGCAGCAATAATAACAGGAAAGAGAACTATTATCAGATTTATAGATCTCTTTCCGGGAATAACTCTTCCCACCACTCCGGCTGATCTTTTAACCATTTGGCAAACCAGGCATGGATGGCATGGTTCCATTTCATACGGCGGTCGAAACGGCGTATACCGTGATCTTCTCCGTTCACTTTAATAAAGGCTGTCTCTTTACCGAGTATTTTCAGGGCCTGGAACATCTGGATGCTCTCTCCTACCGGCACATTGGTATCGTCTGCCCCGTGCAGGAAAAGAAGGGGCGTATGGATCTTATCAGCACTGAAAAGAGGACTCTGTTCTACATAGAGTTCCGGGTTATTCCAGGGATAGCTGTCGGCAGCGGCTACCTGGTTATAACCGAATCCCCAGTACCCTTCTCCCCAGTAACTGGCAATATTGCTGATACCGGCGTGAGAGACAGCGGCCGCAAAGAGATCGGTACGGGTTTGCAGGTATTGGGTCATAAAACCACCGTAAGAGGCTCCGATACAACCGATGCGCTCCTTATCGATGAATGGATGTTCTTCGATAAATTGAGTGGTTCCGGCGATAATATCTTCTGCCGTTCTTTTTCCCCAGGCATTGACATGGCGGGAAGAGAACTCCTGCCCGAATCCGGTAGTACCACTGGGTTGCAGTACATATACTACATATCCCTGGGCGGCAAAAACCTGCATGGAATAGGGATGGTTCAGGGTCCTTCCGGTAGGGCTGGTACCTCCGTAGTAGTAGACGATCAACGGATATTTCTGCCCGGGATCGAATCCGGGAGGCAGGTAATAGCGTCCGGTAATGGTTGTATGATCGTCCGATACAAAATTCCACTCTTTGACCTCCGCGAGCCGGACATTCTCCAACCGCTCCGCGGAAGGATCACTCAGGCAAACCGATCGCTGTTTTTTCAGGTCCAGTACATGGAGACGGTTATAGTTACGGACTCCCTCTCCCTGGTAGAGTAATTTACCGGAATTCCCCCGTAAGGAAACCGCATAAATATACTCCTCCCGGGCCGGCAACTGTTCGAACGTACCTTTGTCCGGATCAAGCCGGTAGAGGTTCCTGTAATCCTGCTCTTCGACTAACAGGTAGATGTAGTTATCCGTATGCCATTGGCTCCAGCTGACACTGGGATCGAAATTGCGGGTAAGGGCTTTTACCTCGCGGGTGGCTACATCCATTAGAAAGAGCTGACGGTCGTAGGTATTGGAGACAGCACCCGGTGGCAGATGAAGCCCGATCTGCCCGAAGGCTTCGGCAGCTCCGGAGATCAGTAATCTCTTTCCGTCGGGAGAGAATCGTGCGGTACCGGTAAACCGGTTATCTTGCCAGATCGTATCTACCTCCAGGGTTTCAAGATCCATTTGATAGAGTGAATTAGAGGTGTACGGACGTTTGGTATAGTCTGTTTGTGAGTTGGTAAAGAGAATAGAACCTCCGTCCGGACTTATATCCTGGAGTGTAGTATTCCGGTAACCGTAGGTAAGGGGTTGCAGTATACCGGTAGAGAGATCGTATTTGTGGAGCAGGTAGCGGGTTCTCCATCCGGCTATCCTGTCGTTCATATTCAATACCTGCTGAACCTCCGCATCTTCTTTGGGCCCCTCTTCCGGCACACTGCATATCAGGTAAGACTCTTCCCGGGAGAAGGTCAAAGATCCCTTTGGCAGATTTTCCGCTATGGTCTCCTCCTGCAAAGTAACCGGATCCAGGGTGATCAGTTTTTTATTCCCGTCTCTCTCAACGGTATAGTACAACAGGGTACTGGCAGGCATCCAGGCAACCCCGCTCCTGTCTCCGGTAAATTCGGTGATCAACCGGTCCGTATCCGTAGAGACCAGGTGGGTATAAGAGAGGCTGCTCCCTTTATCAGATACGTCCGAATAGTGGATCAGGGTAAAACGGCCGTCGGCAGAGATAGAGGCTCCTGTTACGGAGCGTCCGGTCATCATGGCCGTAAAGTTGTAGGGTTTATCAGAAGCAAGGGTGGGGATAGCGTTACCGGTTTTATTGCTATACAGCAGGTGAAGTTCATTGGAGAGGGTATCTGCTTTTTCATTCAGGTATTTAATGGAAATATTATACAGGTGGGCAGGCAACAGGGTGAGTTCCAGTTCCGTATCTTTTACTCCGGTGCTCTTCTTCTCTTTCTTCACTTCGCCGTTCACATAGACCGAGAACATTCCGGGAGCTGTTATTTTCAGTGTTCCTTTGGTAAAACGGTCCGCCTCCAGGCGGAAAGAGAAGAGTTGCAGAGCATATTCGCTCCCGGAGGCCGGGATCTCAAAGACTCCGGAATCTCCTTCGAGGATGGTTTCGCTCTTTTCAGCCAGTTCTAATTTTACGGAAGTACCCAGAAGTTTTTTTTCCTCAAACTTCTCTCCCTTTACATTCACACTGTCACTCAAAAAAGGAGGATTTACCGGAAAAGGGCCGGCATACCGCACCCTGGGAACCGGAAGTTCGGAGGCATACAACGAGAAGGCCGCACAAACAGCAGCCAGGAAAAAAAGCAGGGTCGTTTTTTTTATTTTCATTCTTATTTAATAGTCTGAGTGATATAAAAAAGTCAGGCAGACCACTGGCCCGGAAGTATTCAGACTTTTACCCGATCCGGCACCATCAGTCAGCCTGACCTGAAATCTCGTAATAGTCAGTTCATTCTTCTCTATCTTATCCCTGGTGTTCCGGCCGTAAAAGGTCATTCACGGTTTTCACCGGATTAAAGGTAGAGAGGGGAACTTCCACGAAAATGGTATTCCAGTCGCTCATCGCACCGTTCCAGAGTCCGGGTAGTTCCAGGGCTTTTAATTCTTTACCGCTTTTGGATTTATAAGAGATAAACCCGGTGGCCTTATCTACAAAATTTACCAGGTCAAATTTATGTCCTTTGTAATCCCGCACGGCACATACCAGGTCTACCGGGTTAAAGTGGGTTCCGTTCTCAAACATCTCTTTCTTCTGCGGGTCGCTCATATCGATCTGTGAACTCTCCAGGATCTGCAAAGAGATGGTTCCGTCAGCGTTATAAGCCAGGAAGGGGCCTCCGCCTGGTTCGCCCACATTCTTCACCATACCGCAGACACGGATAGGGCGGTTCAGTTTCTTTTTCAGGTAAAGAACCAGTTCCATATCTTCCAGCTCTTTTGTCTCCGGATTTTTGCAGAATAGTTTTTTCTGTACGAACTGAAGTACCTCCCTGATCTGTTCATCGGTATAGCTACCACTATCCAGAAGTTCCAGATACTCAAAAGCCTGTTTTTGCAAAGAGACCAGTACACCGACAATCAGTTTTTTATAGAGTACGGTATCCCCTTTCAGGCGATCCGGCACGACATTATCAATATTCTTGATAAAGATCACATCGGCATCCAAGTCATTCAGGTTCTCGATCAGTGCCCCGTGCCCGCCCGGTCTGAACAGCAGTTTACCGTTATCGCGGAAGGGTTTATTTTCCATATCTGCTGCAATGGTATCGGTGCTGGGTTTCTGCTCCGAGAAACTGATGTTATAATCGATATTGTACTTTTCCGAATACTTAGCTATCTTTTCACTGATAAGTGCCTGGAAGAGCTCTTTATGCTCTGTAGAAACGGTAAAGTGGATATTGACTTTTCCCGCTTTTCCGGCAGCATAGAGTGCCCCTTCTACCAGGTGCTCCTCCACCGGAGTACGCTCTCCGTCCGGATAGGTATGGAATTTCAGCAACCCTTTGGGTAGTGCTCCATAATTGAGACCGGCTTCTGCCAGCAGGTTCTCTACTACTGCTTTGTAACTGCCTTCACCGATCAGTGCGGGAATATCCTTCCCGTTGTTACGCAGGCACGCTTCGTTCAGATCGCCGTAAAATGCAAAATCGGCTATACGGCCGAAAAACTCTTTCTCAAATCCCGTCTGCGGCTCGTTATAGTCCGCATCTAAGAATTCAAAGAGGTTTTTGAACATACGGCTGGCTGCTCCCGAAGCGGGAACGAACTTAACAATGGTTCTATCCTGGCTTATATAGTGCTGCCAGGCATCTAGGTACTCTTTCTGCTCCTCCTCATCCGGAGCAAGAATACCTTTTTCAATCGATGCGGCCGCTTCCAACTTTAAATAGGGAAAACCTGTTTCGAAACAATGAAGTTGCTCTTCAATCTGAGCCTGTGTAATACCTTTCAGGTCGAGTAGATCTTGATCTTGCGGTGTTATCATGGTATTTATAACTTTTAAATGGTGACCAAATATACAAAAACTTCTTTATCGTTGCCAATTTAATGAACAAAAAAAAGCTATTTTTACCAGACGAAAATTCATTAAGTATGGAAGAGATTGTTTTTTTTAGGGACAAAGAGAAGAAATTACTACAAACACTTTACAAAAAATTAATCCTCTCTGCGGGCGACTCCATTAAGCGGGAAGAAGCCGTAAAAATTAAACGCATCCTGACGGATGCCGTCTGTTTGAATAAACTATCCCGGAACATATTTGATATGAATCCGGTCATCAAAGATATGCAGACAGCCTATATCGTATCCGAAGAGATGGGTATGAAGGGCTCCTGCCTGACAGGGATCATGCTGCACGAAGTAGTAAAAAATAACATCCTTACGCTGGAACAGGTACGGGAAGAGTTCGGGGAAGATGTGACCACCATTATCAAAGGGCTGGTCAGGACCAATGAACTGAACGCCAAGAACGAGGTAGTGGAATCAGAAAATTTCCGCAACCTGCTTATCTCTTTTGCCGAGGATATGCGCGTGATCCTGATCAAAATTGCCGACCGGGTCAATGTAATGCGGCAGATCAAAGATGTGGAGAATGAAGAGGAGCGGGAGAAAGTAGCCAAGGAGGCTAAATACCTTTATGCACCCCTGGCCCATAAACTCGGGCTCTATAAATTGAAGTCGGAGCTGGAAGACCTTTCGCTCAAATATACCCAGAGAGCGGTTTACTACGATATCAAGGAGAAACTGAATGAAACGAAAGCCTCCCGCGACCGTTACATAGCCTCCTTTATTGCTCCGATCGAAAAAAAGCTGAAAGAGGTCGGGCTGACCTTTGATATAAAAGGACGCACCAAAACCATCTACTCCATCTGGAACAAGATGCAAAAGCAGAAGACCCCGTTCGAAGGGATTTACGATCTGTTCGCGATCCGTATTATCTTAGATTCCGGGATGGAGAAGGAGAAACAGGATTGCTGGCAGGCCTACTCCATTATCACAGATATGTACCAGCCCAACCCGAAACGGTTGCGCGACTGGCTCTCCATTCCCAAGAGCAACGGGTACGAATCGCTCCATATTACCGTGATGGGCCCCGAAGCCAAATGGGTGGAGATACAGATACGTACTCAGCGGATGGATGATATTGCCGAACGAGGATTAGCGGCCCACTGGAAATACAAAGGGATCAAAGGAGAGAGCGGACTGGACGAATGGCTTACCTCCGTACGGGAAGCGTTGGAGAACTCCGATACGGATTCCATGAACATGATGGACCAGTTTAAAATGGATCTTTATGAAGACGAAGTCTTTGTATTCACCCCCAAAGGAGATCTCTTTAAACTCGCCAAAGGAGCTACCATACTCGACTTTGCCTTCCATATCCATACCAAAGTAGGCTCTCACTGCATCGGTGCCAAAGTAAACGGCAGGAATGTACAGCTAAAGTATGTACTGAACAGCGGTGACCAGGTAGAGATACTCACCTCCAATACCCAGACCCCGAAGCTGGACTGGCTCAAGATCGTAAAGACCTCCCGGGCCCGGAATAAAATACGCCAGGCTCTCAAAGAGATAACCGGTAAACAGACCGAGTTTGCCAGAGAGACCCTGGACCGTAAGTTCAGGAACCGGAAGCTTGATTACGATGAAGCGGTGATGATGCGCCTAATCAAAAAGCTGGGTTACAAAACCGTCACCGAGTTCTACCTGCGGATAGCAGACGAGACCCTGGATATAAACACGGTAATTGAAAAGTATGCTGAACTCTGCAGGAACGAAGGTAACGAAGAGATCACCTACCGCAGTGCCGAAGGATACAGCCTGCAGATGGGCGAAGAAGAGGCCTCCGCCAAAGAGGATGTACTGATCATTGACCAGAACCTGAAGGGACTCGACTTTAAACTGGCCCGGTGCTGCAACCCGATCTACGGAGACGATGTTTTTGGGTTTGTAACGGTGAACAGCGGTATCAAGGTACACCGCGAGAACTGTAGCAATGCCCTGCAGATGAAGGAGCGGTTCCCGTACCGCATTGTCAAGGCACGCTGGTCGGGCAAATCCGTAGGCTCACGGTATGTCACCACGTTGCGGGTGATCGGGCACGACGATATAGGGATCGTGACCAACATTACCTCCCTTATCTCCAAAGAGAACGACATCAGTTTACGCTCTATATCCATCGGCTCGAACGACGGGCTCTTTTCCGGTATCCTGACCATTATGATCGGGGATAATTCGAAACTGGAGAACCTGATCAAAAAGCTCAAAACCATCAAAGGCGTTAAACAAGTAAGCCGGAATTAAGTTATTACTATATAACCTGTACAGAACCAAAGAATGGGGATTAAAAAACGGATAAAAAGTTTCGGGTATGCCTGGAGAGGTCTCTCCGGACTTATACTGAAAGAGACCAATGCACGGATCCATACAGCCGCCGCTATACTGGTGGTTATCTGTGGCTTTATACTCGACCTCTCTGCTTCCGACTGGTGCCTGGTCGTTCTCTGCATCGGATCGGTCCTGGCTGCCGAAGGTTTCAATGCAGCCATTGAAAAACTGGTCGACCTGGTCTCTCCCGATTATCATCCCCTGGCCGGTAAGGCAAAAGATATCGCAGCGGGCGCCGTGTTGATCACGGCTATAGCCGCAGCGATCGTAGGATTTGTTATTTTTATACCTAAAATCAGTTAATACATCACATGAAAAAAACCTTCATCACCGTTATCATCCCCTTTTGCCTGCTCCTGCTCTCCCTGACAAGCTGTGACGCTCCCCAAACGTCGCAGGATACGCGTGCCGAACAGGAACTACTCTTTACCGCTCCTGCCCTGACCTGGGAGGAGACGCTTCCCTTAGGGAACGGCAGACTGGGTATGATGCCGGACGGAGGAATAGCGTGTGAAACCATCACCCTGAATGAGATCTCCCTCTGGAGCGGATCCGAATTTGATTACGGCAATCCCGAAGCCGCCCGTTCCCTTCCCCGGATCCGGCAACTGTTATTAGCGGGAAAGAACAAAGAGGCACAGGAATTGATGTACAAAACCTTCGTGCCGTTCCATCCCGCCGGCAGTGATCCCTACGGAACGCTCCAGACCCTGGGTAACCTGATCCTGGACTATGTATTCCCGGAGAACGACCAGGAGATAGAGGCCGTACAGAACTACCGCCGTACGCTGGACCTCTCCCGGGCTACCGCCTCCACCCTCTTTACACAGGGCGGCGTGGAGTATATACGGGACTATTTTGTATCCCGTACCGGGGATGTAATGATCATACGGATCGGGACGGGGCAGAAAGAACCCCAACAGGCCATCTCTTTTTCTGCCATACTGCAACGCCCGGAACAGGCCTATGTCTATAGCATAGAGAACTCTTTGGTAATGGAAGGCACCCTTGACAGCGGTATCCCGGAGCAGGAGGGAATGAAATATTATACCAAAATGCAGATCGCCACCGATGGAGGTACAGTGACCATCAACGAAGATCATATCCAGGTCAAAGAGGCCAACGAAGCCATTATCTACCTCACGGCAACGACCAGTTATATGAATGATAACTACCAGGAAGATGCAGAGAGGTTATTAAAGACTGCCCGCAAAGCGAATTACTCCGACCTGCTCAGCGATCATATAAAGAGTTACCAGGAGTTTTACAACCGGGTACGCCTCTCTATCGGCTCTTCCCGTGCCCCCAAACGTCAGTTACCCGATAAAACAACCGACCAGCGTATCCTCAGTTTCCGGGAAGACGACGATCCCGCCTTAGCCACACTCTACTACAACTTCGGCAGGTACCTGCTTAGCAGTAGTGGGCGGGGGGG
>JAJQBG010000016.1 GCA_021203405.1 Bacteroides sp. | reverse complement strand
AAGAAAAAATTTTCATTTACAATAAAACAAATAAAATAACTATTTATGAATTTGATTCTGATTGCAGTAATTTCATTGGGAGTCATTGCGCTCGTACTGGCGGCTATTCTGTACGCTGCTTCCAAGAAGTTCGCCGTGTATGAGGATCCGCGGATCGCTCTTGTCAATGAGGTGCTTCCCCAGGCTAACTGCGGAGGGTGTGGCTACCCCGGTTGCGGTGGGTTTGCGGATGCCTGTGTAAAGGCAGATACGCTGGATGGTAAGTTCTGTCCGGTGGGAGGAGCTGCTACTATGGGAGAGGTGGCCCGTATCCTGGGAATGGAGGCGGGTACGGCAGAACCGATGGTTGCCGTAGTAAGATGTAACGGCTCTTGTGCCAATCGTCCTCGTATCAATAAATACGACGGGGCCAGAAGTTGTGCGATTGCTGCTTCTTTGTACGGAGGAGAGACCGGCTGTGCTTACAGCTGTCTGGGCTATGGGGATTGTGCTGTCTCCTGTCCGTTCGATGCCATGCACATGAATCCGGAAACGGGTCTTCCGGAAGTGGACGAGGAGAAATGTACGGCTTGTGGTGCCTGTGTAAAGGCTTGTCCGAAAGGTATTAATGAACTACGGGCCAAAGGTAAAAAGTCCAGAAGAGTGTATGTTTCCTGTATCAACAAGGATAAGGGAGCTGTGACCCGCAAGGCTTGTTCTGTGGGATGCATTGGATGTGGTAAATGTGTAAAGACCTGTCCGTTCGAGGCGATCACACTGGCTCAGAATCTGGCTTATATCGATTATAACAAGTGTAAGCTGTGTCGTAAGTGTGTGGATGTATGTCCGCAGCATACAATTATTGAGGTGAATTTTCCTCCGAAGAAGCCTAAAGCAGAGGCTGCTGTGGAGGCGGAAACACCTAAGGCTGAAGCCTGAGAATGGTATAAAGAATAATCACATATTTAATATATAGGAACATATGTTGAAGACATTTTCGATTGGCGGGATTCATCCGGAAGAAAATAAATTCTCAGCCAATCAACCGATCCTAATAGCCGATGTGCCCGCTAAAGCAGTTATTTTGCTGGGGCAGCATATCGGAGCGCCTGCCAAGCCGGTGGTGGCGAAAGGAGATATGGTTAAGGTAGGAACTAAAATAGCAGAACCTAACGGATTTGTTTCAGCTTCTATCCACTCTTCTGTAAGTGGTAAAGTGACTAAAATAGATTCCATTGTGGATGCCAGCGGATATGCGAAACCGGCTATCTTTATTGATGTGGAGGGAGATGAATGGGAAGAGTCGATTGACCGTAGCAGGGATCTGGTGAAGGAGTGTGATCTTTCACCGGAAGAGATCATCAGGAAAATTGCAGATGCAGGTATTGTAGGACTAGGCGGGGCTTGTTTCCCGACTCATGTTAAATTGTCTCCTCCCCCGGGTTCGAAAGCGGATTGTGTAATTATCAATGCGGTGGAGTGTGAACCTTACCTGACTGCCGACCATCAGCTGATGTTGGAGCACGCCGAAGAGATTCTGGTAGGAGTTACCCTCCTGATGAAAGCGGTAAAGGTAGAGAAGGCTTTTATCGGGATTGAGAATAACAAGCCGGATGCTATTGAATTGATGACCCGGGTGGCTTCTCAGTATGCGGGAATTGAGGTAGTGCCTTTGAAGGTGCAGTATCCGCAGGGAGGTGAAAAGCAGTTGATCGATGCGGTGATCAATCGCCAGGTGCCGAGCGGGGCCTTGCCCATTGCTACGGGCGCGGTGGTTCAGAATGTAGGTACGGCGTATGCGGTGTATGAAGCTGTACAGAAAAATAAGCCGCTGTTTGAGCGGGTGATTACTGTGACCGGAAAATCAGTGACTAAGCCTTCTAATTTTATGGCACGTATCGGAACGCCGATGAGCCAGCTGATCGATGCGGCGGGTGGATTGCCTGCGGATACCGGAAAGATCATAGGGGGTGGCCCGATGATGGGAAAAGCGTTGGTTAATACGGCTGTACCTACTACCAAGGGGAGTTCGGGTATTCTTATTATGAATGAAAAGGAGGCAAAACGGGGAGAAACACAAAATTGTATTCGTTGTGGTAAGTGTGTGGCTATCTGTCCGATGGGGCTGGAGCCTTACCTGCTGGGGGCACTTTCGGAGAACAGTGAATGGGAGAGAATGGAAACAGAAAGGATCATGGATTGTATCGAGTGTGGTTCCTGCCAGTTCACCTGTCCGGCTTACCGTCCGTTACTGGACTTCTGCCGATTGGGTAAAGGCAAGGTAGGGGCAATGATCCGTGCACGTCAAGCTAAAAAATAAATAATATATGGAAAATAAATTGATAGTATCGCTATCGCCTCACGTCCACAGTGGAGACAGTGTGCAGAAAAATATGTACGGGGTACTGATCGCCCTGGTGCCTGCTCTGCTGGTTTCACTCTATTTCTTCGGATTGGGGGCACTCGTCGTTACCATAACTTCTGTGGTTGCGTGTGTCTGCTTTGAATGGGCTATTCAGAAATTTATACTGAAAAGTGATAGATTGACCATTCTGGATGGTTCGGCTGTGATTACCGGTCTCCTGCTGGCTTTTAATTTACCTTCTAATCTGCCGGTCTGGATCATCCTTATTGGTGCGCTGGTTGCTATTGGTGTAGGGAAGATGTCTTTCGGGGGTATCGGGAATAATCCTTTTAACCCGGCATTGGTGGGACGTGTATTCCTGTTGCTCTCTTTTCCGGTACAGATGACTACCTGGCCGCAGGTAGGACAGTTGGCTTCGTATGTAGATGTACAGACTACGGCTACTCCGCTGGCTGTCATGAAAGGGGTGATCAATCGGGCTCCGGGTGTTTCACTGAGCGACCTTCCGGATGCTCTTTCACTTTTTATCGGTAATAACCCGGGCTCTCTGGGAGAGATCAGTGCGGTTGCTATCCTGATCGGATTGGTGTATATGCTCTGGAGGAAGATCATTACCTGGCACATCCCTGTTTCTATTCTGGGAACCGTATTTATTTTTTCGGGTATTATGTACCTGGTGAATCCGCAGATCTATGCCTCTCCGCTGGTACATCTCTTTACGGGAGGTTTGATGCTAGGGGCTGTTTTTATGGCTACTGATTATATTACGTCTCCTATGACACATAAGGGAATGTTGATCTATGGAGTGAGTATCGGTCTGTTAACGGTGGTGATCCGTCTTTTTGGTGCTTATCCGGAAGGTATGTCGTTTGCCATTCTGATCATGAATGCATTTACTCCGCTTATCAATAATTATTGTAAACCAAAACGCTTTGGGGAGGTGGCGAAAAAGAGATGAAAAAGCTGAAATCTTCTTTAACAAATATGTTGCTGGTACTGACCGGTGTTACAGTAATAGCGGTTGGTTTGCTGGCGTATGTGAATGAGTTGACAAAAGGGCCGATCGCAGAGGCGGATGCTAAAACATTGAGTAACGCCATTGGGGTGGTAGTACCTGAGTTTGATAATGATCCCACTACGGAGATGAATGAATATGAAAGTGGTGGTATGATCTATAAAATATATCCTGCCAGTAAAGGAGGTGAGTTTGTAGGTGCTGCCGTAGAGTCGGTTGCTATGGGCTTTGGCGGAGAACTGAAAGTCTTGGTTGGCTTTGATGCGGAAGGGAATATCTATGATTATTCGTTGTTGTCGCATGTGGAGACCCCGGGATTAGGTTCTAAGGCTTCGGATTGGTTTAAAAAAGGGGCGAAAGGGAGTATTATCGGTATGAATCCCGGTAAAGAGCCACTGAAAGTAGATAAGGACGGAGGACAGATCGATGCGATAACAGCTTCGACCATTACGACCCGTGCCTTTCTCAATGCGGTGAACGCTGCCTATGCTGCCTACTCGGGCAATGATGAGGTAAATGCTTCTTCGGGAGCGACACAACATGTTGAATAATAAAAAGAAAGGAGTATTGCAATGAATAATATGAAAGTATTGATGAATGGGATCATCAGAGAAAATCCTGTTTTTGTTCTCCTGCTGGGAATGTGTCCGACCCTGGGAACTACCTCTTCTGCTATAAACGGGATGGGGATGGGACTGGCTACCCTGTTTGTATTGATCTGTTCCAACCTGGTGATCTCCCTGATTAAGAATGTGATACCGGATATGGTACGTATTCCGGCTTTTATCGTAGTCATTGCCTCCTTTGTGACGCTGTTACAGATGGTGATGCAGGCGTATGTACCGGGACTTTATTCCAGCCTGGGGATTTTTATTCCGCTGATCGTAGTGAATTGTATTGTACTGGGACGGGCCGAAGCCTTTGCTGCCAAACAGAACCCGTTTAATTCTGTACTGGATGGTCTGGGTATGGGGCTGGGTTTTACACTGGCACTTACTTTGCTGGGTGGAGTCCGTGAGTTCCTGGGAACCGGTAAGATCTTTGATCTGACTGTTTTTCCGGAAGAGTACGGTATGTTGTTATTCGTACTGGCTCCCGGAGCATTTATTGCGCTGGGGTATCTGATCGCTGTTATTAACAAGCTGAAAAAGGCGTAAATTAACGTATTGAATTATGGAATATATTCTGATATTTATATCTGCGATATTTGTTAATAATATCGTTCTATCCCAGTTCCTGGGTATCTGTCCGTTCCTGGGAGTCTCTAAAAAGATAGATACGGCACTGGGAATGAGTGCAGCGGTTGTGTTTGTACTGACGATCGCCTCTATTGTGACTTTCCTGTTACAGAAATATGTGTTGGATGTATTTAATCTGGGCTATCTCCAGACAATTACATTTATCCTGGTCATTGCCGGATTGGTACAGATGGTGGAGATTGTGTTGAAAAAAGTATCTCCGGCTCTTTATCAGGCATTGGGGGTGTTTCTTCCTCTTATTACAACGAACTGTTGTATCCTGGGAGTCGCTATCCTGGTGATCCAAAAAGATTTTAACCTGCTTACCGGAGTCGTATATGCTGTATCTACGGCCCTGGGTTTCGGACTGGCACTGATCCTTTTTGCCGGTATACGGGAGCAGATGAGCCTGGTGAGGATACCGGAAGGAATGAGAGGTACACCGATCGCACTCATTACGGCTGGCCTGCTGGCTATGGCCTTTATGGGTTTTTCGGGAATCATATAAGTAAGATTAAATAGAGTGGAGTAAAGCTCCGGAGGAATTTTCTCCGGGGCTTTATTTATAGTTCCGTGTCTGTTTTTTCTCTCTTTTTTCGTGCTATTCCGTAAGAAAAGCGTATTTTTGTCTGGTAAAAGAAAGGGTATTTAAATGACAACAAGTTTAATCGTGCTTGCAGCTACCATGGGTAACAAATACGGAGGACTCAAACAGCTGGAAGGTATTGGCCCTAATGGAGAAACTATTCTCGATTATTCAATATACGATGCTATACAGGCCGGATTTAATAAAATAATCTTCGTGATCAGCCGGTATTTCGAAGAGGATTTTAAAGAGAAGGTTGCCTGTAAATATGAGGACCGGGCGGAGATCCGTTTCGTTTATCAGGAGGCAGAGGCTGTACCGGAACCTTTGAGAAATCCTAAACGAACGTTATTGTGGGGATCTATCCATGCGGTACTGATGGCAGAAGAGGAGATAAACGGACCGTTCGGCGTGATCAACGCGGTTAATTTTTATCAACGGGAGAGTTTCAGCCTGCTCTATGAGAATCTACAACAGATGTGGACTACATCCCGTAACTACTGTATGATCTATTATCGCCTGGATAATGTATTGGCTGAATCCGGAGGTGTTACCAGAGGGATCTGTGAGATCAGTAAGGAGCATGAACTTGTATCCGTAACGGATCGGCACAGTGTGGAGAGGGTAGGAGGAAAGCTGATGTATCCCAATGAATATAACAAGTGGATTGAACTGGATAAGGATACGCCTGTTTCTATGAATATGTGGGGTTTTACACCGGATATATTTAAAGATATCCGGATAGCGTTCGATAAGTTTATTGCAGCCAAGGGTAGAGAACTAAATGCTCATTTTTCTATTCCGGAGTTCATCAACGGGATGATTGAGCAGGGGCTGCATGTAAAGACAGTGGAATCGCCTGCCCGCTGGATGGGATTGGTCTCTCCGGATGACAGGATACAGGTTATTCTGAGGATTAACGAACTGATCCGTAAAGGTGTCTATCCGGCAAAATTGTTTGAACAACCTCTTAATTAATATAGTTAACCCATGAAAGAAAGAATTTTGGTAACCGGAGGAACCGGTTACATTGGTTCCCACATAGTTGTTGAACTTCAAAACAGTGGCTATGAGGTGATCATCATTGATAACCTGTCTAACTCTACTGCCGATGTGGTGGATAATATTGAAAAAGTATCGGGTATTCGTCCTGTCTTTGAAAAGCTGGATTGCCAGGATTATGAAGGGCTGGATGCTCTTTTCGGTAAATATCCGGGTATTAAAGCCATTATCCATTTTGCTGCCAGTAAGGCAGTGGGGGAGTCTGTGGAAAAACCGTTATTGTATTACCGGAATAACCTGGTATCTCTGATCAATCTGCTCGAACTTATGCCCAAACATCAGGTAAAAGGAATTGTATTCTCTTCTTCCTGTACGGTATATGGTGAACCGGATGAATTGCCCATTACGGAAAATGCTCCGATCAAGCAGGCTACCTCTCCTTATGGAAATACCAAACAGATCAATGAAGAGATCGTTCGGGACACGGTGGCATCCGGAGCTCCTATAGATGCTATTCTGTTGCGTTACTTTAATCCGATCGGTGCACATCCTACGGCTTTACTGGGAGAATTGCCTAATGGTGTTCCGCAGAATCTGGTGCCTTTCCTGACGCAGACTGCGATGGGTATCCGTGAAAAACTGAGTGTTTTCGGGGATGATTACAATACGCCTGACGGTTCTTGTATCCGTGACTTTATCAATGTAGTAGATCTGGCTAAAGCGCATGTAGTAGCGATTGACCGTATCCTGCAGGGTAAACAGAAAGAGAAGGTAGAGACATTTAATATCGGAACAGGCCGTGGCCTCTCAGTGTTGGAGTTGATCCATGCCTTTGAAGAAGCGACCGGGGTGAAGCTGAATTACCAGATTGTGGGACGCCGTGCCGGAGATATTGAAAAGATCTGGGCCGATCCGGAATTTGCCAACAACGAACTGGGCTGGACAGCGGTAGAAACGATTGAAGATACACTCCGTTCTGCCTGGAACTGGCAGCTGAAACTCCGTGAAAGGGGTATTCAATAAAAAATGGAAAAAATAAAATATATCACAAAACAATTCGATCTTTTGAATTGTTTACTATATGCAATTAACCTGAAACTGCGGAGGGGTATGTGAATATCCTTTGTGGTAAGATACGCCCCCAAAAGCGTATATAGGTTATTGTATAGTAGTTTTGTCGTGTTTTATTTTGTGTTTGTGTTGTGACAGCGCTGCGACGGGAGTCGTGGCACTGTTTTATTTCAACACCCCTTTCCAGGTGAAAACAGGAGAGGGAAAGGTGATTTCGGGAAGAGGGAGATTTTTTTCAAAAATAGCGTAGACAGAGGAACCCGAACCGCTCATAGAAGCATACAGAGCGCCTTTGTGGTATAACTCTTCTTTGATTTCCCGGATGAAAGGATGGTTGGGAAAAATACTTGTTTCAAAGTCGTTCCCGATGTGGTTTTTCCACTCTTCTACCGGTAAAGTGATGCTCTCTTTCAGGGAACAGGCAGGACGGGAGGGAGTGATTCCCCGGAAAGCTTCCGGAGTGGAGATAAAAATATCGGGTTTGACCAGGATGATACCGTAACCGTTGAGTGTAAGTGGGATGGGAGAAAATATCTCTCCGATACCTTCTGCAAATACGGGTTTATTCTGGATGAAGAAGGGGCAGTCTGCTCCGAGACGGGCAGCATACGTTTCCAACTCTTTATCGGAAAGGTTGAGTGCGAAGAGTTCGGAGAGCATTTTCAGCGTGAAAGCTGCATCAGAAGATCCGCCTCCCAGGCCGGCGCCGGTGGGAATCTTCTTAAATAAATAGATCTCTGCGGAGGGTAGTTTATAGAGGTTATTCAGCAGCTGGTAAGCTTTTACTACCAGGTTTTTTCCGGGTTCTCCTGTTGGGTAGTTGCCGGATAAGTGAAGCTGACACTCTCCGGAAGAGGAGGGAACGGGGAGGATCTCGAGCGCATCTTCCAGCATGACAGGATAAAATATGGTTTCCAGATTGTGATAGCCATCGGGTCTTTTTCCTGTAATGTAGAGTCCGATGTTAATCTTGGCATTTGGAAATCTGAGCATGATAATTTTGTTTGATGATTCTATATATTTATAATAGGTACAAAGATAGTGAAAGTTGAGGGCAATTAAAAGTTTACTTTTAAATTGCCGAAGCGCGTCCTATCTTATTTAAAGATAGTGAAAGCTGAGGGCAATTAAAAGTTTACTTTTAAATTGCCGGGATGCACCTATGTTATTTAAAGACAGGAGCTAACTTTTCAACCGGAAAAATATTATCCGTTTTCATCGGAAGATAAGCGGTAAAATTCTATCTTTGTCTTCCCAAAATTGTTTTTAGTATATGGCAGAACAGAAAAGAGGTTCACGAAGTTCAGGTACACAATCAAAAATGCAGCCGGTAGGTGATTACGGTCGCATACAACCTCAGGCCCGCGATCTGGAGGAGGTGGTACTGGGTGCATTGATGATTGAAAAGGATGCTTACTCACTGGTTAGTGAGATTCTTCGTCCTGAATCTTTTTATGATCATGTTCACCAGATGATCTATGCTGCCATTACCGATCTGGCAGTCAAACAGGAGCCGGTGGATATCCTTACGGTTACGGAACAACTTCGTAAACGGGGAGAACTGGAACAGGTGGGAGGTCCTTATTATATTGCTCAGTTGAGTGGTAAAGTGGCTTCGTCTGCACATATTGAGTATCACGCCCGTATTATTGCCCAGAAATACCTGGCCCGGGAATTGATATCTTTTACCAGTGATATCCAGACTAAATCGTTTGATGAGACTATGGATGTGGACGACCTGATGCAGGAAGCAGAGGGAAAGCTCTTTGAGATCTCTCAGCGGAATATGAAAAAGGATTATACCCAGATCAATCCGGTTATTACCGAAGCCTATCAATTGTTGCAGAAAGCTGCTTCCCGTACCGATGGTCTGAGTGGTCTTGAAAGTGGATTCACTCAACTGGATAAGATGACTTCCGGCTGGCAGAACTCCGATCTTATTATTATTGCGGCTCGTCCGGCGATGGGTAAGACAGCGTTCGCGCTCTCCATGGCCCGGAATATTGCAGTCAATTTTAAGCATCCGGTAGCTTTGTTCTCGCTTGAAATGAGTAATGTACAGCTGGTAAACCGTCTCATTGTAAATGTCTGTGAGATTCCGGGAGAGAAGATCAAGAGCGGACAGTTGGCTCCTTATGAGTGGCAACAGCTCGATTATAAACTTAAAAATCTGATCGATACTCCTTTGTATGTGGATGATACGCCTTCGTTGTCGGTTTTTGAACTGCGTACCAAAGCACGTCGTCTGGTAAGGGAGCATGGGGTGAAAATCCTCATTATTGACTACCTTCAGCTGATGAATGCGAGTGGGATGTCTTTCGGTAGCCGTCAGGAGGAGGTAAGTACTATTTCCCGTTCTTTGAAAGGGCTTGCCAAGGAGTTGAATATCCCTATTATTGCACTTTCACAGTTGAATCGTGGTGTGGAAAGCCGCGAAGGGATTGAGGGTAAACGTCCCCAGCTGAGCGACCTCCGTGAGTCGGGAGCTATTGAGCAGGATGCGGATATAGTCTGTTTTATTCACCGTCCTGAGTATTATAAAATTTACCAGGATGATAAAGGGAATGACCTTCGCGGAATGGCAGAGATCATTATTGCCAAGCATCGTAACGGTGCTACCGGGGATGTTCTTCTGCGATTTAAAGGGGAGTATGCTAAGTTCCAGAACCCGGACGATGACCTGATCATACCGATGCCGGGTGAAAAAGGAGTAGTGGGTTCCCGCATGAACCAGCAGATTCCTCCGCCACCGGTTGAGTTTGGGGTAGAAGCGGGTGGTTCCGGATTTGGAGGTGCAGGAGAGGGGCCGTTGCCTTTCTGATAAAAAAAGAAAGCAGAGTTTTTCAGAAAAGATAAAGAATAGAACAAAGCGGGCAGAGAAAAATCAATGTGATTTCAATCTCTGCCCGCTTTGTTTGTGGAGTGTGTCTGATCAGAAAGGAAGATCGTCGTTCACATCTCCGGTAGTAAATTCAACGGGTGGCATAGCAGGAGGAGTCTGGAAATCCTGTCCCGGTACTACACCTGCGACTACTCTTTCTACTTTCCACGCACGTATATCGTTAAACCATCTGCCCTGCCACTCCCGGCAGTCGACATCGAAAGAGACTGTCAGTTCTTCTCCCATTTGTATGTTGAACTGATCTACTTTGTCTCCCCAGAGGTTGAAACACATCTTTTTAGGATATTGATCGTGCGTTTCAATTACATATTCCTGTTTTTTCCATTCGTTCCCGTTCCGGCCTGTTCCACTTTGTAACGGCAGGATCGCAATAATTTTTCCGCTTAATTCCATTATGCTTTTTAATTTAGTGCTGCGAAAGTACTATTTTTAATGGTAAAATGCTAATCCGGAACCCTTT
>JAJQBG010000284.1 GCA_021203405.1 Bacteroides sp. | reverse complement strand
GTAATATTCTATATTTCTTTTTTATTAAAATGAGGTTAAAATCCGATAGACCTCACCATTAAAGCGCAAAAGTAAGCTTTTTTTTAATATATCTGTACAGTTAACTCAAATATTTGCAGATTAGCAACTAAAACGCCGGTAACAAAGGTAGTATTTCACTACTTTACGGGAAAGAAGAGAAACATTGAGCATATCCGATGCCTGCGCCACATTTTTTACCTGACCATCCTTGTAAAGAAGATCAATGCTATCATCTGCCGGATTATACATATTTTTAGATATACTGGGGGTAGACATAAAATACCTGGCTTCCTCACGGGTAACTCCCATCGATTGGCTGAGCCTGGTCCGGATCTCTTCCAGATATTCCGGAGAAAAAGGTTCAGAACTTATTTCCACTTTAAATATACGCCGATTCACTATGTCCGAGCTTAAAGTAGAGAGAATCCTGTCAGGATGCTTACTCCAGACTTTCAGGGCCGACCAGATATCATTATCATCCAGGTCAATAAAATGTTCGAGGCACTGAGAGCTTCCGGAGAAATTCTCCTGACTGATATCATTATAGAGGAAATAACAAAGTGCAGGTGAACAAAACAGTTCTACTCCGGAGATAGCTAATTCTTTGGCGCGCAATAATACATTGATCAACATTCTTTCGCAGGAAACTGAAGTTTTATGCAGGTAAACCTGCCAGTACATCAGCCGGCGCGCAGTTAAAAAGTTCTCAATGGAATAGATCCCTTTTACATCGACAACCAGATTATCGTCTTTGATATTGAGCATTTTAATGATACGGGCCGAACCTATATTTCCTTCTGTAACACCGGTGTAAAAACTATCTCTTCGCAGGTAGTCAAGCCGGTCCATATCCAACTGTCCGCTTACCAACTGATGAAGATATTTCTTGGGATACCTGTCACGGAAGATGGCAATAGCCACCTCTAACGCTCCATCCATCTCCCGGTTGATCCGGTCCATCAACATCAGTGAGATTTCTTCGTGAGTAACCCCTTTTACAATGGTATCTTCCAGTACATGAGAAAAAGGACCATGTCCCACATCGTGTAGCAGAATAGCCGCCAGGACTCCTTCCGATTCTTCCTGAGTAATTTCGTGACCTTTCAGGCGGAGTTGGGTAATAGCTTCGCTCATCAGGTAGAAAGCCCCCAGGGAGTGTTGAAAACGGGTATGCTGAGCACCTGGATAAACAACATATGACAGACCCATCTGTTTAATACGCGTCAGACGCTGCATTACAGGATGATTAACAATGTCCATCAATAATCCGCAGGGAATATTGATAAACCCAAACACCGGATCGTTAATTATTTTATTCCCCGCCTCTGACATACTTTAACCGGAATCAGATAATATTCTTTTTACTCAGCTCTGCTGCCATTTCAGCCTGTACTTCCTGAGCAGCCACGCGTGCTTTTTCTGCAAAGTCTTCTGAAGAAGATACATAAATAATACCACGCGAAGAATTAACAAGGAGTCCGCAGGAAGAGTTCATACCATACCTGCATACATCGGCCAGTGATCCACCCTGTGCCCCTATTCCGGGAACCAATAAAAAGTGCTCCGGTACGATCTTACGGATATCTTCAAAGAGTCTGCCCTGGGTAGCCCCCACCACATACATCATTTGCTGATCATCAGCCCATTGCTGAGAAGTCTCCAGGACCTTTTCAAACAGCCGTTTTCCCTCTTTATCTGCTGTGAACTGAAAGTCCTGAGATCCTTTATTGGAGGTCAGTGCCAGTAAAATGACCCATTTTTCGGGATAGATCAGGAAAGGTTTTACACTATCTTCCCCCATATAGGGTGCTACCGTTACCGAATCGATATCGAGTTCATCAAAGAAAGAACGGGCATACATTTCAGAAGTATTTCCGATATCGCCCCGTTTTGCATCAGCAATAATAAACTGATCGGGGTAGTTCTCTTTGAGATAACGGACCGTTCTTTCAAAAGCCATCCATCCCTTTACACCGGTACTTTCATAAAAAGCCAGGTTTGGTTTATAAGCTACACACAAATCGGCCGTAGCATCAATAATTGCTTTATTAAAAGCAAAGAGGGGGTCTTCTTCCTGTAACAGATGAGCGGGGATCTTTTTCAGATCGGTATCCAACCCTACGCACAGAAAACTCTGTTTGCGTTTTATATTTTCAAATAGTTGTTGTTTATTCATACTTATAAATCTGATTCTTTAAGTCTTTCTGCATTTTCAGCAACGATCAGATGGTCGATACAGTCCTGAATATCTCCATCCATAAAAGCAGAAAGATTATAAATAGTATAGTTAATACGATGGTCGGTTATACGTCCCTGCGGATAATTGTAAGTACGTATTTTGGCTGAACGATCTCCTGTTGAGACCAGCGTCTTTCTGTGGGCAGCGATCTCATCCAGGTATTTCTGATACTCCATATTGTAGATACGGGTCCTCAGTTCTACCAGGGCCTTTGCCTTATTCTTTAACTGGGATTTTTCATCCTGGCACTGTACGGTAATACCGGTTGGAATATGGACCAGGCGAATGGCGGAATAAGTGGTATTTACCGATTGCCCTCCATGCCCGGAAGCACAGAAAATATCCACCCGAATATCTTTTTCATTCACCTCTACATCAAATTCTTCTGCCTCCGGCAACACAGCCACAGAGGCCGCTGAGGTGTGGACACGTCCCTGAGTTTCAGTAGCGGGAACACGTTGTACCCGGTGTACTCCGGATTCATATTTCAACGTTCCATATACATTATCTCCTGTCACGGTAAAAATGATCTCTTTGAATCCTCCCGAAGTACCTTCGTTACTACTGGTCACCTCTACACGCCAGCCTTTATTCTCGCAGTACTTCACATACATCCGGAAAAGATCTCCGGCAAAAATAGCAGCTTCATCTCCACCTGTTCCCCCGCGGATCTCCACAATCGCATTTTTACTATCCTGCGGATCGGCAGGTACCAGCAGAAGCTTAATCTCTTCCCCCAGTTCAGGAAGACGTTTCTGACAACTGTCCAGCTCTTCACGGGCTATCTCCCGCATCTCCTGGTCCTGTTCCGAAGCAAGTATCTCCTTTGCTTCCTCTATTCCGTCCAGGGTACGGATATACTCCCGACGGGCTTTCATCAGGTCATCCAGTTCTTTATATTCTTTGGTAAGCCGGACAAAACGTTTCTGGTCTGTAATGACCGAGGGATCGGTTATTAGCAGAGAGACCTCCTCAAAGCGGCTTACAAGACCTTCCAGTTTATCCAGTAAATTATTATTTTCGGCCATTCATTCAAATCCCCTGATTAATAAGTAAAGGTACCATACTCACTCTGTATGATAAGTTCTCTGGCGGGCGCCTCTTCTACCCGTCCTACTATACGGGCTTCAATACCGAACGATTGAGAAATAGCCATAATTTCCTGTGCCAGTGCAGGTTTCAGGTAAATTTCCATGCGGTGCCCCATATTAAATACTTTATACATCTCATCCCAGGGGGTACCACTCTGCTCACGAATCGTTTTGAAAAGCGGCGGTACCGGGAACAGATTATCTTTAATGACCCGGATATGATCACCGACAAAGTGAAGTACCTTGGTCTGTGCACCCCCGGAGCAGTGAACCATCCCGTGAATATCTTTACGGAAACAGTCCAGGATCTTTTTAATGACAGGTGCATAGGTACGGGTAGGAGAAAGAACCAGTTTTCCGGCATCCAGCGGAGAATCTTCCACAGAATCTGTCAGTTTCAGGCCTCCGGCATATACAAGTTCCTCCGGCACACCTGCATCATAGCTTTCGGGATATTTTCCTGCCAGGTATTTCGAGAATACATCGTGACGGGCAGAAGTAAGTCCGTTACTTCCCATACCTCCGTTATACTCTCTCTCATAAGTAGCCTGCCCGTAAGAAGCAAGCCCGACAATCACATCACCGGGTGCAATATTTGCATTATCAATGACATCACTGCGTTTCATACGACAGGTAACCGTACTGTCTACAATGATCGTCCGTACCAGGTCTCCTACATCCGCAGTCTCCCCGCCGGTCGTATAGACTCCTACGCCCATTTCCCGAAGTTCAGCAAGTAGTTCGTCCGTACCGTTGATAATAGCGGAGATCACCTCTCCCGGGATCAGGAGTTTATTTCTACCGATAGTGGAAGAGACAAGAATATTATCTACAGCTCCGACACATAACAGATCATCAATGTTCATAATAAGCGCATCCTGAGCTATACCTTTCCACACACTTACATCTCCCGTCTCTTTCCAGTACAAATAGGCAAGTGAAGACTTGGTGCCTGCCCCGTCCGCATGCATAATATTGCAATACTCCGGATCTCCTCCCAGAATATCGGGAATTATCTTACAAAAAGCTTTTGGAAAAATACCCTTGTCAATGTTTTTGATGGCGTTATGAACATCCTCTTTGGAAGCTGACACGCCTCGCTGCATATATCGTTGATCGCTCATATTTTATCAATTAATTTACAGCATGCAAAAGTACTTCATTTTTCGCTCTCCACCAACTAAGTAGCTATTTTTCCTTTTTACCGGAACATCCGGTTTACAACAAATTATACGATTTTCTTATCCCTGAAAAAGGATCCGGCAGGCAGAAACAACATACGTTCTTCTGCCTGCCGGATCAACAGTCCTTAATCACAGATCAGAATTCTACTACCGGAGCATTCTGTGCACCCTGCTGAGCTTCAAAATAGGGCCGTGTATGGAATCCGAAAATTCCCGCATAGATATTTCTGGGAAAACGACGGATATACTGATTATAGTCCTGAGCTGCCTCGTTAAATCGTCTCCGTTCTACTGCGATCCTATTCTCTGTTCCTTCCAGTTGAGCCTGGAGTTCCAGAAAGTTCTGGTTAGCTTTCAGATCAGGATAACTTTCGGCGATTGCCAGTAACCGTCCGAGTGCGGAACTCACCTGGCTCTGAGCCTGCTGGAACTGTTGTAAAGCCTCCGGAGTAAGATTTTCAGGATCCACTCTCACCTGGGTAGCCTGGCTTCTTGCTTCCGTTACAGCCTACAGGGTAGATTGTTCGTGCGCGGCATATCCTTTTACCGTATTGACCAGGTTAGGGATAAGGTCTGTACGACGCTGATACTGGTTTTCCACATTACTCCACGCTCTGGTCACATTTTCTTGTTTAGTGACCATGTTATTATACGATCCGACTCCTCCTATAACGAGCAGAACAAGGAGCGCAACAATTACTATGATAACAGTTTTCTTCATATTATTTAGAATTGAGTTAGTAAATCTGATTATTAAAACCGGCTGCCGGCACCACCGCCTCCGGACATTCCGCCACCAAAGCTGCCACCGCCAAAACCACCGCCCCGGGATCCTCCTCCCCATCCTCCGATGATAGGCCCACCGATAATGGGCCCTCCTCCTCTGCGGATATTGTTTCCATCATCCCTCTTCTCGATGTGTGTCAGGCGATGGCCACAATTGCGACAAGTATAAGTTACCTCTTCCGTTTTGATCCCGTTCTTACGCGATATTACTCTGGAATTGGTACGCTGCAAAGTGTACTTCTTACATACCGGACATTTTTTCTCTTTTCTGGAGCGACGCAGGGAGATAATAAACATAAAAAACACCAACCCCAGCAGGGTAAAAAGGAAATAAAAAAAATGCGGATTGAGGGGTTGTTGCTCATTTTCATTGATCATTGTACCATCCAGGCGGGCTTTTACTGCCTTTACTCCCGCTACCATTCCTGCATCCCACTCTCCGTTACGTAAATGAGGGATCATTTCAGTTAACTGGATCCGTTTACAAATAGCATCGGGGAGATCTCCCTCCAGTCCATAGCCTGTTTCAAACTGGATACAACGCTGGTCCGTTACCAGCAAGATCACCAGTCCATTGCTGGAACTCTTCTTCCCGACTCCCCATTGGTTAAGCAACGTATGCGCAAAGTCAAAACAATCTCCGTTCCCAATGGAAGGAAGCACTACTACTGCAACTTCGATACCGGTCTGCTGATCCAATGAATAGAGCATACGATTGATAGAGTCCCGGGCAGAAGCAGAGAGAATATTATCCGGGTCAGAAAGATACTGGGTTTTATTCAGCAGATGTACATTGGGAACACTGCTTACTGTATACTCCTTTGCCTGGGCAAAAATAGAAAAGCTCCATATAAAAACACAAAAGAGTAAAATATTTTTTTCAGAGATCATTAAATTAAGGTTCAGAGATTTCATAGGCAAGCTATTCTATATACTGGTTTACAAACTGCTCCACTTTTTGAAGATAAAGCTGAGGATCACTCCTGAATGCCAGTCCGTGCCCGACACCGGAAAGTGTCCATATCTCTTTAGGCTCCGGCTTCGCTTCATACAAAGGGAATACCATAGCAGTAGGTACAAAGTCATCCTCCTCCCTGTGAATGAACATCATAGGTAAAGAGGCAACCTTTACCTGCTTTAAAGAAGATGCTTCTTTAAATCCCCAGCCATATTTCATCCTGCACAGCAATCCGGAGGAATACAATAAAGGAAAAGGATTCAGATTAAAACGTACTTTCAGTTCGTGGGCAAATTCATCCCAGACACTGGTATAACCACAATCTTCGACAAAGCACCTCACATACGGTTGTTGTACCTCTCCCGAAAGCATCATGGTAGTAGCAGCTCCCATAGAGATACCGTGTACTACCATCTGTGTAGAATCTCCGAATGTTTCATTAGCAAGTTCCATCCATTGTAACACATCCAGATGATCTTTCCACCCCATACGGATGGCTTTACCTTCGCTCAGGCCATGCGCATGCAGATCCGGAAGCAGAATATTGTATCCCATTCCGGCACTATACATATGTCCGATCATAAACATACGGATCGCATTATCCGTATATCCATGCACAATCACCGCGGTTTTAGGACTCTTCCGGGCAGCCTCGACAAAATAGGCGTGCAGCCGGTAACCATCCCGGCTTGTTATAAAAGTATCCCGGAGCGCATTATGCCGATCCAGGCTATCTACCCACGATCTCAGATAAGGATAGCTCTCATAAAGATATTCATAAGAACCCGCAATATCATGTCCTCTGTTCACAGGACGCAGCGAATAATTAAGCATATAAACACTGCCCGCTATAACAGCAACCAGTATTATACCTGCCAACATAAGAACAACCCTTAGAAATCGCTTCATTTTACTCTATTTTTGCCAGATCTCCCACCCGGCAAAACCCTGCAGCAGAAGCATCTCCAATCCGTTTTTAACTACCGCTCCCTTCTCTTTGCCTTTCTTCATGAAAAGAGTGGTATTAGGATTGTATAACAAATCATAAAGTAAATGGTTTGGCGTAACAGCCTCGTAGGGAAGTTCCGGACAGACATCCACCTTGGGGTACATGCCTACAGGCGTACAGTTCACAATAACTTTATACTCCTGTAAAAGTTCAGGAGTTATATCCTTATAGGTTAACATACCCGGACGCTCCGTACGGGTTACAAAAACGGATTCTATACCCAGATTATCCAATCCTCTTTTCACAGCCTTGGAAGAACCACCCGTACCCAGGATCAGGGCCTTTTTATGGTGTTCAGCCAGTAAAGGTTGAATAGATTGTGTAAAACCAATTACATCCGTATTATAACCAATCAGTTTGATCTTATTTTTATTACGAATAAGCTTTACCACATTTACCGCCCCGATAGCAGCGGCATCTTTATCGACTTCATCCAGATAAGAGATGATCTGCTCCTTATAAGGAATAGTTACGTTCAATCCGTGCAGATTAGGGTTTTCATTGATCATCTTTATTATATCATCGATCACGGGGATCTCAAAGTTGACATACTCCGCATCAATTCCTTCCGACTGAAATTTCTCATTGAAATAAACAATCGAGAAAGAGTGTTTCAGGGGATAACCGATCAAGCCGTACTTGTCCATATCATTCTAATTTATTTTGTTGCTACGTATAACATACAAATGCCCCCGGTAAGAGCATAAACTTCTGCCTTTTCAAAGCCGGTATTCAGCAATATAGTTCCCATTGTATCACCTTTCGGAAAGGCAGCGATCGTTTCCGGCAAATAAGAATAAGCATGAGCATCTTTTGATAAGATCCGTCCGATAAACGGCATACAAACAGTTGAATAGATCTTAAAAAGAATATTCATCGGGAACTTTTCAGGAGTAGCAAACTCCAGAATAACCAGTTTGCCTCCTTTACCCAATACACGGTACATTTCAGATAATCCCTTATCCAGATCATCAAAATTACGGATCCCGAAAGCCACCGTTATTGCCTCAAACGAATCACTCTCAAAAGAGAGAGCCGTACAATCCTCCTTTTTTAAAACTATTTTTTTTTCCCATCCTTTTTCAGCAATCTTTTTCCGACCCACTTCCAGCATTCCCTCCGAAAGATCAATTCCCACTAAAGAAGCAGGTTTCAGCTTGCGGTACGCCAGAAGAGCAAAGTCACCCGTTCCGGTAGCCACATCCAGTATACTGGCAGGAGAGTCCTTTTTCAGGCAGGAGATAGCCCGCCACCGCCAGTAACGATCCATACCAAAAGAGAGAATATGATTCAGCCGGTCATAAGCAGGAGCGATGTTATCAAACATCTGCTCTACCTGCCGGCTCTTCTCCCCTTCTGTTCCGTAAGGTTTTATATGTTCCTGAGGATAGTTCACGCCGTTACTTCAGGCTTTCCAGATAGTTTGTTACATTCGTTTCAATACGGGAAGGAACATCCCGGATATCAGCTTTTACAAACTTTTCGCCGACAATGTGCTCATAAAGTTCAATGTAGCGTTCGGAAACACTCTCCACATATTCAGGAGTCATTTCCGGTACCTGCTGTCCCTCTTTTCCCATAAAACCATTCTCGATCAACCACTGACGCACAAACTCTTTAGAAAGTTGTTTCTGCGGTTCACCTTTCAGGAATCTCTCTTCAAATCCTTCCGCATAAAAATAACGGGAAGAGTCAGGAGTATGTATCTCATCGATCAGGTAGATCTTGCCATCTCTTTTTCCAAACTCATATTTGGTATCCACCAGGATCAACCCTTTTTCGGCAGCCATTTCAGTTCCCCGCCGGAAAAGTGCTCTGGTATAGGCTTCCAATTGTTCATAATCTTCCCGGCTTACTATTCCCTGGGCAATGATCTCCTCCCGGGAAATATTTTCGTCATGGCCTTCGTCAGCTTTGGTAGTAGGGGTCAGGATAGGTTCCGGGAAACGTTCGTTCTCCTTCATTCCTTCCGGTAGTTCCACCCCACAGATAGAACGGCACCCCTTTTCATAATCACGCCAGGCACTTCCTGTAAGATAACCGCGGATAATCATCTCTACCCGGAATCCTTCACACCTGAGCCCTACCGTAACCATAGGATCCGGAGTAGCCAATTTCCAGTTAGGAACAATATCGGCTGTAGCATCCAGGAATTTTGAAGCGATCTGATTCAGGACCTGTCCCTTGTAGGGAATACCCTCGGGAAGGATCACATCAAAAGCCGATATCCTGTCACTGGCGACCATAACCAGTAGTTCGTCGTTAATATTATAAACATCCCGTACTTTCCCGTGATATACACTTTTCTGGCCTGGGAAGTTAAAATCCGTTCTAACTAATGCTTTACTCATGTCTATTTACCTAAATAATTATTCGTTTGTATTCTCTTCGCTGTTTCTCAGTTCCGTCCGTACCGGTTTGCGGACCTCCGTTTTACCCCTGCCTTCTTTATCGAACTTCTCATACGCCTCTACCATCCTTTTTACAAGCGGATGCCGGACAATATCTTTTTTGGTAAGTTCTATAAAACTGATCCCTTTTACTCCTTTAAGGATCTTCATGGCCTGTACAAGGCCCGAGGTCTGGGAAGAAGGAAGGTCGATCTGGGTAATATCACCGGTAACAATGATCTTGGTATTCATCCCCATACGGGTAAGGAACATTTTTATCTGCTGGGTAGTAGTATTCTGGGCTTCGTCCAGTATCACTACCGCGTCGTTCAGGGTACGTCCCCGCATAAAAGCAAGCGGAGCGATCTGGATAATATTGAGTTCCATATACTCCTTCAATTTTCCGGCAGGGATCATATCCTGCAATGCATCATACAACGGTTGCAGGTAAGGATCGATCTTCTCTTTCATATCACCCGGCAAAAAACCGAGCTTTTCTCCCGCTTCAACAGCAGGACGGCTTAGTATGATCTTTTTTATCTCCTTATTCTTCAATGCACGTACTGCCAGAGCAATAGAAGTATAGGTTTTACCGGATCCGGCAGGTCCTACTGCAAATATCATATCATTCTTATGAAACCCTTCCACCAGTTTGAGTTGATTATCGCTCCGGGGAATAATAGGCTTACCATTTACATTGAACACGATCACATTCCCATTCTTCTCACTCTTGGGTGTTTCTCCTTTAATAATATCAATGATCACCTCTTCACTCAGGGCATTAAACTCTGAACAATATGCCTGAATAGCCTGGATATTTCTTTCGAAAGAATTTATCTCTTCTTCATCGCCCAGGACTTTGATCACCTCTCCCCTGGCGATAATTCTCAGTTTAGGATAAAAGGATTTAATTAACTGGATATTACTATTATTGACCCCGTAAAATAT
>JAJQBG010000067.1 GCA_021203405.1 Bacteroides sp. | reverse complement strand
CCCTGGACCCATTGATTAAGAGTCAATTGCTCTACCAGCTGAGCTAAGAGTGCATATTGTTCAGGTTTTACGGCCTGCAAAAATAAATTTAATATTTTATCTGACCCAAAAAAACGGGCTTTTATTTTAAAGAATGATCATTCAAATACATAAAGATCGGAGGGGAGACTACGTTTAAGCGTATAGAGGTGCACATCTTTTCCGACAACAATTCCACGGCTTCTTAGCTTCCATTCTACTGTTTTATAGGCCAGTTCGGGATGATTATTATCCTTGCTCAGGTGGCATAGCCAGATGTGTTTCAGATGTTCTGTCATATTTTCTGCCAGGAAATCTCCTGTTTCGGCATTACACATGTGGCCGTTAGGGCTACTGATCCGGGTTTTCAGGTAGTAGGGGTAAGGTCCCATCTCAAGCATCTCAGCATCATAATTGGCTTCAATGATCAGGTAATTTGCTTTACGGATGTAGTAAGCAGCTTCGGGGGTGATCGTACCCAGGTCGGTCAGGAAGGAAAAGACCTTTTCGCCGATCTTTATGCAGTAACCAACGTTGTCAATACCGTCGTGGGGAACTTCAAAAGGGATGATGTGAAAATCTTCCAGTGTAAATTCTTCTCCTTTTTCTATATAACGTACGCTGGAAACTAATTTTTCTGTTACACAATAGCTACGGTTAATACCTTTGTGTACCAATGGGGTGGAGTAGATGGGTATATGATATTTTTCTCCCAGATGACCTACAGCTTTGATATGGTCTGCATGATCGTGTGTAATAAATACCGCCCGGATATGCCCCAGTGTTACTCCAACCTCTTTTAAATGTTTTTTTATGGTACGTATCCCGATGCCTGCATCGATCAGGATGCCGTATGTATCTGTTCCTAAGTAGTAGCAGTTTCCACTGCTTCCGCTACCCAGGCTTAAAAATCTAATTCTCATTTTGTCAGTCTGTATAAAAATGCCGTCGTTTTTTTTCAAAAGCGACGGCAAATATACGAAAATATAGACTCTGTTTATGTTTTTATTTCTTTCTTTTTATCGATGGATCGGGTGACTTTGGCAAATATATAGAGTGCAATAGCAGCAATGAGTCCGATCCCTGCAAAATAGAACCAGATGTAATGGGCGTGGGCACTGGCCGCCTGCCACTCGGCATGAGAGGCATATAACAGAGGATCAGGACAATATTTAGTTAATAGTACTCCGGCAATACCAAAACCGAAAATGGAGGAGAGAAAGGAGTGAAGGTGGCTGAATCCGAGATAGAGACCCTCTTCTCCCTTGGGAGCCTGCAAAGAGAAGTACTCTAAATAACGGGGAGAGATAAAACACTCGGCCAGGGCCTGGAATACGATACCGATGATCATCATCAGGGTAATGTTACTGATACCGGAGAGGATATCATTTCCCAGCATATTGCCCAGAGCCACGCAAAGGGCTGATACGGGAATAAGGGCCATTCCTATATTGATCGATGTAAGGGCACTTTTTTTAGCCATAAGCCGGGTGATAAAGCCCACAAATAATACGACAACGAGTGGATTGACATTGGCAATCCATCCGGGTCTGGCAGCTTCGCCTGCCATCCGTATTACATATTTGGGCATAGTGGCATATAGCTGTTGTTGTACCATCCAGAATCCGGTAACGATCAGGATCAGTAATAACAGACGACCGTTCTTGATAATACGCAGAAATCCCTGGGTCAGTTCTTTCATGCTTTTTCCTTCTCCGGCTGTATGGAGGGACCTGTATAGAAAGTAGACAACCAGAAGAGCTACCAGGCTCATAGCTCCTGCAAAGTAGTTTATGTAAATATAGGCCTTTTCTCCAATTACATCCCGGAGAGGATCTATCACTGTTTTTCCGGTGAAAGCGCCGATATTGACCATCATATAGAAAATGGAGTATCCCCGTGCCCGGTTAATTTTGGTGGTCTCTTTGGCAACGGAGCCTGATATGACCGACTTGATAAAAGAGCCGCCTATCATAATTATAAAGAGAACCGGAATTACCAGATAACGTCCGTTACTTTGATGGAGGCCGTTATAATGAGTCTGCTCTCCATAGGTTACCAAACCAGCTGATTCCAGCAGGGTAGGTACTACACCCAATCCCATATATCCTATAGTGAGCAGGGAGAAAGCCAGTAACATCGATTTACGGAACCCGATCTTATCGGCATAGGCTCCTGCAAAGATAGGTAGGAGATAGAGCCCTCCGGAGAAGAGCCCGGATATAATGCTGGCCTGGATATCGTTAAAGCCTAAAATGGTAGAAAGGTAGAGGGTAAGTACGATGAAGACGCCATAATAGGCCATTCTCTCCAGAAGTTCTACTGTATTGGCCACCCAAAAGGCACGACTGAATTTCTCGTTGGTTCTGCTTATTTGTTTCATAAAAATATTCAGGTTTAAAGTTCGGCGCAAATATAGAAAGAAATAATAGAAGTAGTGTGTCTTCCTTGTCCGCAATGTATCACATATTGTCTGAAAACGGGTAAAAACGGCTATGAAAATAAAAGCCCTGCATGAAAGAGAAACCATTCATGCAGGACTCATAATTATACTGAAAAAACTGGTTACTTAAAACTGAAAGAAGTTTTTGGCATTGTAGTAGCTGATATCTTCGATCATCTGGCGTACACGGTCCATTTCAGAAGCGGGGATCTCTCCATTCTCAACGTCTCTTCCTACTAAGTTACAAAGTGTACGACGGAAATATTCGTGGCGTGGATAGGAGAGGAAGCTGCGTGAATCTGTCAGCATCCCTACAAAGCGGCTCAGCAGTCCCAGTACGGAGAGAGCATTCATCTGTTTTTCCATACCATCCTTCTGATCCAGGAACCACCAGCCCGAACCGAACTGGATCTTACCCGGAATAGTCCCGTCCTGGAAGTTACCCAGCATCGTGGCAATTACTTCGTTGGCACAGGGATTCAGGTTGTAAAGAATGGTTTTAGTAAGCTTACCGGCTGTATTGAGGCGGTCTAAATATTTAGACATGGCTTTGGCAGTGGTAAATTCGCCGATCGAGTCAAAACCGGTATCGGGACCCAGTAACTGGAACATTTTAGTGTTGTTGTTGCGGATGGCACCGTAGTGGAACTGTTGGGTCCAGCCTTTTTCCCAGTCCATTTCGCCGAATACGATCATCATGGCAGATTTGAACTTCAGGATCTCTTCCTTAGTGAGTTCTTTGCCACCGTAAACCTTATTAAATATAGCATTGATTTCTGCTTCTGTATAATCTTCTGCATAGAACTCTTCAATACCGTGGTCGGAGAGTTTACATCCCTGCTGTGCGAAGAAGTCGTGACGTACACGCAAGGCGGTTACCAGGTCATCGAAATTGGAGATCGTTACCCCACTTACCTCAGATAGTTTTTCTACATAGGAACGGAATTCGGAAGGAACTTCTACGGCCATTGCCTTATCCGGACGCCAGGTAGGGAGCATTTTGATCTCAAATCCGCTTTCACGGGTTTTGATATGGTATTCGAGTGAATCAATGGGGTCATCTGTGGTACATACTACCTCTACCCAGTAACGGCGCATAAAGCCACGGGCAGAGTACTCCGGCTGAGCCAGTTTTTCGTTACATTCGTCAAAGATCTCGCGGGCAGTTTTCGGACTAAGGATCTTATCAATACCGAATGCGGTTTTTAGTTCCAGGTGAGTCCAGTGGTAAAGCGGATTACGCATGGTGTAAGGAACGGTTTCGGCCCATTTCTCGAACTTTTCCCAGTCGGAAGTATCTTTTCCGGTACAGTAGCGCTCGTCTACACCGTTGGTACGCATGGCACGCCATTTGTAATGGTCGCCCCCGAGCCAGACTTCAGTAAGGGATTTGAATTTGTGATCATCTGCTACCATTTGAGGAATAAGATGACAGTGATAGTCGATAATAGGCATTTTAGCCGCATGTTGATGATACAATTCCTGTGCTGTTTCTGTCTGCAGCAGGAAGTCTTTGCTCATAAAATCTTTCATTTCCTGTGTTTTTAGTGTATACTATTATTACTTTTTGATAACTCACCTATATAGTATTGATTGTAAAGCTAATAGGTCGTGATATGTATTTTAGGTTTATTAACCGTTATCGAACACGAAAATAGGAATTTTATTTGGAATCACAAAATATTTCGTATATTTGCGACAAACATTTATAATATTTAAACGCTTTTTCCTCAGATAACCTGTAAAGCCGTCTGATCTGTTAGTATGGAGAACAAAAATATACAATTAAAGATATTGCCCGGATGGCCGGCGTTTCGGCCGGAACGGTAGATCGTGTATTGCATAACAGAGGAGAGGTTTCAGAGGCGAGCCGGGGAAAAGTGCAGAAGATACTCGACGAGATCAATTATCAGCCTAATATGTTCGCCATCGGGCTGGCTGCCAAAAAGCGATATACTATTGTTTGTTTTGTCCCTTATTATGAAGAGAATGACTACTGGCACTCTGTTGTTAAAGGTATTCAAAAAGCTGCAAACGAGTTACAGGCTTTTAATGTTAGAATAGAATACCATTTTTATAAGCACGATCATAAAGAATCTTATATACTGGCTGCCGGTGAGTTGTTACAAAAAAGTCCTGATGCTGTGCTTATTGCACCGAATTACCGGACAGAAACTCTTCATTTTACTTCTGAACTGCAAATGCGGGATATTCTTTTGCTTTTATTGATTTTAATGTAGAAGCGGCGGGAGCTATTACCTATATCGGACGGGATTCTTACCAGAGCGGATATATGGCGGCTAAAATATTAATGGGAGAGTATAAAGAGGATAAGGAGCTGGTCTTTTTTTCAATAACTTCCTGAAGAATCCTTTTGAAATACAGATGCAGAGGCGGCTCAACGGATTCCTGAGTTACATCAGGGAGCATTATAGTATGCTCAGGATCCACGAAGTAGTCCTTCACCGCGAAGATACGGAGGCAAACCGCAGGATTCTGGAAGAGTTTTTTCAGCACCATCCCGATACTGATTTCGGGATTGTATTCAACTCAAGGATCTACCAGGTAGGAGAGATGCTCCGGGAGATGGGTATAAACCTGACCAGATTGATTGGCTATGACCTTTTGCCGCGCAATGTAGAGTTATTGAAATCGGGGATCGTAAGGTATCTTATCGGGCAACGTCCCGGATTGCAGGGATACCTGGGAGCCAGGATACTGTGCGATTACATCCTTTTTAAAAAAGAGGCTGACCCTATTCTTTACATGCCTATTGATGTGCTGATGAAGGAGAATATTGATTGTTATTTTGAGCAAATATAATTTAATACTAATTTAATCGTTAATTACAATGAGACCGTTAAACAGACAGACTGCGCCTGAGGCGAAAACGTATCCCGAACGTATTATTCAATTTGGTGAAGGTAACTTCCTGCGTGCATTTGTAGACTGGATTATCTATAATATGAACGAAAAAGCTAATTTTAACAGCAGTGTAGTAGTAGTACAGCCTATTGAAAGAGGAATGATCGATATGCTCAATGCACAGGATAACCTCTACCATGTAAATCTTCAGGGATTGGATAAGGGAGAAGCTGTGAACAGCCTGACTATGATCGACGTGATCAGCCGTTCACTCAATCCTTATACAGAGAATGAGGCTTTCCTGGCCCTGGCAGATCAGCCTGAAATGCGTTTCGTTATCTCCAATACAACTGAGGCGGGCATTACTTTCGATCCTGCCTGTAAACTGGAAGATGCTCCGGCTTCTTCTTATCCGGGAAAACTGACCCAGCTTCTGTACCGCCGTTTTAAAACGTTTAACGGTGATAAGAGCAAGAGGTTAATTATCTTCCCCTGTGAGCTTATCTTCCTGAACGGTCATAAACTGAAAGAAACCATCTACCAGTATATTGAGCACTGGAATCTGGGCGACGAATTCAAAACCTGGTTCGAAGAGGCCTGCGGTGTGTATGCTACCCTGGTAGACCGTATTGTTCCGGGATTCCCCCGCAAAGATATCGACGCCATCAAAGAAAAGATCCAGTACGATGATAACCTGGTGGTACAGGCTGAGATCTTCCACTTGTGGGTTATTGAGGCTCCCCAGGAGGTATCCAAAGAGTTCCCTGCTGATAAAGCCGGCCTGAATGTACTCTTTGTACCTTCCGAAGCTCCTTATCACGAACGTAAAGTATGCCTGCTCAATGGTCCTCACACCGTACTCTCTCCGGTTGCTTACCTTTCAGGTATTGATATTGTACGCGATGCATGCCAGGACGAGGTAGTGGGTAAATACATCCACAAAGTTATGTTCGAAGAGCTTCTTGAAACACTCAACCTGCCAAAAGATGAACTGATCCGGTTTGGTAAAGATGTACTGGAACGTTTCAACAATCCGTTCGTAGATCATCAGGTAACCTCTATCATGCTTAACTCTTTCCCGAAATATGAAACCCGCGACCTTCCCGGTCTTAAAACATACCTGGAGAGAAAAGGAGAACTTCCCAAAGGGCTTGTGCTGGGATTGGCAGCTATTATTACTTATTACAAAGGGGGTAAACGTGCCGACGATGCAGAGATCGTACCGAACGATGCTCAGGAGATCATGGATCTGTTGAAGAACCTGTGGGCTACAGGTGATACTCAGAAAGTGGCAGAAGGGGTATTGGCTGCTGAATTTATCTGGGGTGAAGATCTGAACAAGATACCGGGGCTTACTGCAGCCATTAAAGCAGACCTGGATTCTATCCAGGAAAAAGGTATGCTTGAAACCGTAAAAGGTATCCTCTGATCTTGGTAAGACATTTTTAAAACATTCTTTATAATTGTGGGGGTGTGTAAAAAGTAAAGTGATAAATAGGGTAACCTATTAGTCGTATATTTTACTTTTAACGCACCCTCTTTTGGGGGGGGTAATCTCCGGATCAATAGGTATACAGGCTGTTTTAAGCCGGCACCACCTATAAGGGTTTCTTTACAGTAAAAATCAGGAAAAACATCTCTTCTTCAACCAGTTCTCTTTCCTGTTTTCCTTCTTATCTCAAAGAACATCTTTCTATGGCTAAAGATTCCTTTCTCTTTTACTATATTTGCACAAAAATAGAGTAACGATGAAACTTCTGTTGAATATCTTATGGCTTCTCCTGGGTGGTATCTTTACCGCGTTGGAGTATCTGGCTGCCAGTCTTTTAATGATGGTCACCATTATCGGTATACCCTTTGGTCTGCAAACCCTTAAACTGGCTTTAGTGGCTCTGTGGCCTTTTGGAAAAAGAGATACATACCAAACCTACTTCCGGAGGGTGCCTGAACCTGGTAATGAATGTGATCTGGATCTGTATCGGTGGAGTCTGGATCGCTCTTTCCCATCTGGTTTTCGGCTTACTACTTTGTATTACTATAATCGGAATTCCTTTTGGAAGACAACACTTTAAACTCGCTTCGCTGGCACTTACTCCGTTTGGTAAAGAGATCAGATAAAGGTGATATAAACAAAATTACCGGTACATCCCGCAGGATCATACCGGTAATTCCATACTCGTAACTTACTATTTAACGGGCAGCGAAGAAACTACCTGCAACAACCTGGCGGGCAGCTAATGTTCCCTGCTCATCCAGTGTAACATTCAGGGTAGATCCATCCTGCAGATAAAGATCGGCAGTACCGTCTTCGTTCATTTTAAGCAGTTCAGTGCTTTCTCCTTCGGAAGCAACGCTCCATGTCTGAGTCTCTACGTCAAAAATAAGATCCATAGAGGCTATTTCTCCTTCTTTGGTAATGGTATAACCGTTTTCCAGTGTCTCTACGGTATAGTTACCTTTCTCTCCCTGGATCGTTTTTACATCTCCTGCGTTAGCCATCGGATTATTGCCACTTCAGAACTCGATAGAGTTTACTACCAGTGCATCGGCTAAGTAAGCAATTCCGTATACCGGAACGACATTCAGTACTAAGAATACCAGTTCATTGACAAACTTATTGCTCAGAGAGCGGTTCCAGTCTGACAAACGATTGAATGTTCTGAACGAACCTACGCATGAGCTGAACAACAAACTGCCACTGAGAACAATGGCCATAATTAAAGTTAATTTACTACTTTTCATAATCTAATAGTTGATTTTAAATTGCTAAATGTTACTATTTTGCTAAATGAATATCCGGTTTTAATAGCGTGACAGTTTATTTTCTTCCAGTTTAGTTCCGATCCAGTAGTCCAGCGAATATTTTCCGGGACCCGCCAGGAACATCAATAAGAACAGGATCAGATAAATAAAGGGTAATTCTCTTTCCGAAAAGGGTTGTCCGGCTCCCACCATCATAAAGGCCACCAGCATACCAAACATCATCGGTATAAGGGCAGCACGGTATAAAATACCAGTGATAAAGCCTAAAGGAGCAATGAACTCACCAATATAATGAGTGATAAAGAAACCTTTCTGCCTACTCCCAGCGGATCCGGAAAAGTACCGGATAGTTCTGCAAAGTGTGCTATTTTCTGGTAACCGTGGGTCATAAAAGAAATTCCGAAAATAATTCTTGCTGCCAGTAAAAGGAGTGAAATATTTTTTGAATCCGGATGTAACGGAAACAGATATTTAAGAAACTTATTCATAGAATCCCGTATTCATATATCACATAAAACAATACAGATTAAAGAAGGTTCAAGTAAAATTATTTAATCTTACGTTTTAAGACCGTATTGTTTCCTTCTGACTGTTAACGGAACTTGAATTATTTAACGTCTGCTGAATCTCATCTGCTGTTTCGGGAGCACTCTTTACATCCGTTTTATCTTTGACAACCGGTTTTATCAGCAGCCGTAGGGAAGGGTCGTAGCGGAAGTAGCTCCACGTCCAGTCCATCATCACAAAAAGCTTGTTCTTTACGCCCAGGATACTGATCAAATGGATAAAGAGCCACATACACCAGGCTATAAACCCTCCGAAGTTGAGATGTTTAAGTTCTACTACCGCACTGTTCCTTCCAATGGTAGCCATCGACCCCTTATTGAAATAATCAAAAGGTTTGAGTGGTTTCCCTTTTTGAAGCCGTTCCAGGTTCTTTACCACATTTTTACCCTGTTGCAGAGCCGGCTGTACCACCTGAGGATGACCTTTGGGGTAATCCGGCAAAGTCATTAAGGCGGTATCTCCAATGGCAAATACATCCTCATACGGAGTGACATGGTTAAACTCATCCACAATAAGGCGGCCGCTGTGTCCGTAACACTCTTTGGGAAGGCCCTGGATACTATTGGCTTTTACTCCTGCTGTCCAGAAAACATTGCAGGCGATAATGGAGTTACCTGTACTAAGCTGAAGAATATCTTCTTTATAATCTTTTACATGGGTGTTGAGTATGATCTCCACCCCCAACTCTTTAAGTTTTTTATCTACAATGCCGGACGACTTTTCACTAAAACCGGAAAGTACCCGGGGAGAACCATCTACCAGGATGATCTTCATATTTTCAAGTTCCAGGTCCGGATAGTCACAGGGCAGGATAAAGTTCCTCAATTCTGCCAGTGCTCCCGCGAGTTCCACACCGGTAGCACCTGCCCCACTACTACAAAGGTGAGCAGGCGCTCTCTCAGTAGCGGATCGTCTGTATTCTGTGCCTTTTCAAATATTTCCAGTACTTCGTTCCTTATATATAAAGCATCTGCTGTAGCCTTTAAAGGCATGGTTTCTTCTCCCAGCGCATCATTGCCGAAATAGTTGGGCGAACATTCGGTAGCAATGATCACGTAATCGTACTCAATATCTCCGATAGAGGTCTCTACTACTTTTTCTTCGGGACGCACGGTAAGAGCTTCGCAGATGCGGATATGAAAATCATCGTGCTTCCGGAACACCTTCCGGAAAGGGAAAGATATCGAACTTGGTTCAATACCCGCCGTTGCTACCTGATAAAGAAGCGGTTGAAAAAGATGATAATTATTACGGTCAATAAGTACTGCCTAAAACTTATCATTATCCATTTTCCGGGCAGCCTTTAACCCTCCGAAACCTCCTCCTATAATAACAACTCTCTTTTTATTCCCTTTATCAGGAATATGATAGATCTCTTTTTTCATACGGATTACGTTTTACTATTACAGTAACAATCCGTAAAATAAAATGTTTTGGCAGCTGTCCGGCAGAAGTTTTACAGAGGGGGATATAAAAAGTGTAGCAGTTACTTACCGCTACACTTTTATCCATTCATGCTTTATCATCCTATAAATTCGCATAGAGTATACAGTAGGTCTCTCCCTTCTGGTTCCTGCGGAATTTAAAATTGGATGAGATCATGCAGATCGTATTCTCTTTGATCCCCTTTATCTCTTCGATAAAATCATAATCAAATTCTTTCAGCTCTTTATAAGGAATCAGTGCTTTTTTCCTGATATCATACTCCTCTTCCTTAAAAATATTGGAAAAATCTTCGTCTATGAAATCAGAGATACATATTTTATCATCAGCTTTCGGAAATACGGGATAATCCCACTCTATCTCTACAATAGCTTTAATCTTCTTAATCGATAAAAATACTTTCATACTCACTCCTCCTATATTTTGGTTAGTACTACAAACGCCCGATTCTACAAATTTACTATTATTTTTATTAAAACCCTATTTTATCTAACATGAATCCGGTAGAAAAGTTCCTCTTTTTACCGGAACAAACCCGGTAGTGTTAAAC
>JAJQBG010000259.1 GCA_021203405.1 Bacteroides sp. | reverse complement strand
TCACAAATCCCCAACAATGCACTGGTCAATATTGACCTGAACTGGCTGGCCTCTAGTGACGATCTGTTTAAAGGGGTCGATCCGTTTGGAAATCTATTCAGTATGCTCGGTTTGTATGGAAAAAGAAGTGAATATATGGTTTCCCGTAGTGTATATGAATTTATTAATGAGTGGTACTACACTTACGAAACAGATAGTAACGGAACAGTAACTAAAATTCGGATCACCAATAGTCAAAATAACAATGAAGTGATATTTGAACTCTCTTATCTCAACTAATCTATATAAAAAGATTGAAAAAACATAAGAATAGACCCGTTGGCAAAGATAAATATATGCTTAGCTAACGGGTCAATACCATATATACGAGCTACCACACCTTTATTATTTTCACGATAACCAACATCTTTTTATATACTATTTGCTACCATCCGGATAATTACTATATTTGTAGAGAAAGCAGAACAGGAAAACACAATGGGCAAGAATAACAGCGATTCAGGCGTAGAGTTCAAATACCTGATCGTAAACGATATGGACCGCAAATACGGGATGTGGGTAAATACGGTCGGCTACCAGTCGATCACTCCCGGTTCGCCCTATCCGCTCAAAGACCACCCCTCCGGTTACTTCTTCAATACGCAGAAAGGAAGGGTTCTGCGCGAATACCAGCTGGTTTACATTACCAAGGGACGCGGTCTCTTTACCTCTGACTCAACCCCCGAAAAACAGGTGTGCCGCGGAAGGTTGATGGTACTTTTTCCCGGGGAGTGGCACACCTACCGTCCCCTGACGCAAACCGGATGGAACGAATACTATATCGGTTTTGAAGGTCCCCAGATCGATACCCTGGTCAAAGGTTCCTTCCTGAGCCGGGAGAACCAGATCCTGGAAGTAGGGCTCAACGAAGAACTTGTGACCCTCTTTAACCGGGCCCTGGAAGTAGCAGAAGCCGATAAGATATCGGCCCAGCAATATCTTTCCGGCATCCTGATGCACATGATCGGCCTGATACTCTCCATCTCCAAGAACAAAGCTTTTGAAATGGGCGATATAGACCAGAAGATCGAACAAGCCAAGATCATTATGAACGAGAACATCTACAAAAGCATCGATCCGGAGGAACTGGCTATGAAACTCAATATTAGTTACTCCTGGTTCCGCAAGGTTTTCAGGGATTACACCGGCTATGCGCCTGCCAAATACTTCCAGGAGCTAAAACTCCGGAAAGCCAAACAGTTACTGGTAAGTACTTCCCAATCCATTAAAGAGATAGCCTTTTTGCTGGATTATACCTCTACCGAACATTTTTACACGCTTTTCAAAAAGAATACCGGCTTTACTCCCACCGAGTACCGTAACTTTGGCCGGGAAAGTTCCACCAAAGAAACCAACAACGAATAAAAGAAAAACGACTCATTATGAAGCTTTATTATGCCCTGCTTATTATGTTAGTCCTGGCAGCTTGTCAGGACGCTACCGAAAAACCAATTGACCGGGAAGCGCTTGTAAAGCGGAACAATCCGCACATTACCCGGTTTGATTCCCTGGCCTCCCTCTCGGTAGGTAACGGAGACTTTGCCTTTACAGTAGATGCTACCGGCCTGCAAACCTTTCCCGAAAGATACGCTGCCGGAGTACCCCTGGGTACACAAAGCAGCTGGGGATGGCACTCCTTTGCCAATCCGGAAGATCTCCGTCCCGAAGAGACCCTTCAGGAGTTCGATTTCGGCAGAGGACATACGGAACTATACGCCACCCAGTTCAACGCCCCCGGCAGGCCACACCGGGCTTCCGAATGGTACCGTATCAATCCGCATCGGCTCCATTTAGGTAGTATCGGGTTGGAGATAGCAGAGGATACAGATTATTCCGACTTTCAGCAGATCAGTCAGCAATTGGATATGTGGCAGGGAACCATTCATAGTTCTTACACACTACAAGGAAACTCTTATCAGGTACAAACCTGCGTTCATCCGGCGCAGGATATAGTGGCTATAGAACTTAGCTCTACCGCCCGGACTCCCGTCAAACTTCGTTTTCCCTATCCGACGGGGGTTCATGCAGACGATGCCTGCGACTGGAACGCCAATGAAAAACATATCACTACCGTAAGTAGCTACACCGAAAACCGGGCTATACTGAAACGGACGTTAGACGACACGGTATATTATATAACCCTCAGCTGGGAGAACGAGGCTACCCTCAGCGAAAAAGAGAAGAACTATTTTCTCCTGACACCCAGGCAGGATAAACTGGCGTTTACCTGTCAGTTTACCGCCGGAGAACCCGAACTGACAGACCTCACCATCACCGAAGTTACTAAAGCTTCATCAGAATATTGGGAAAGCTTCTGGCAGGAAGGTGCAGCCGTAGATTTTTCCGACTGTACCGACCCACGGGCCGCCGAACTGGAGCGCCGGGTGGTACTCAGCCAGTATCTGCTGGCTATTCAATCGGCCGGTAGTACCCCGCCCCAGGAGACAGGACTTACCTATAATTCCTGGTATGGTAAATTCCACCTGGAGATGATCTGGTGGCACCAGGCACAATTTGCGCTGTGGAACCGGGCGCACCTATTGGACCGCACCTTAAGCTGGTACCATACAACCGAACCGGTAGCGCGTGAAATTGCCGCACGACAAGGGTTCGATGGCATCCGGTGGATGAAGATGACAGATCCCTCCGGCACGGAGGCACCTTCGAAAGTAGGCTCCTTCCTGATCTGGCAGCAACCTCATATTATCTACCTGGCCGAACTCATTTACCGTACCAACCCTTCCCAGGAAGTACTGGATAAATACTACAAGCTGATCCAGGAGAGTGCTGCCTTTATGTACTCCTTCGCTACGTATGATGCTATGGAAGGACGTTATCTCCTGAAAGGGTGTATCCCGGCACAGGAGACACTGCGAGCTTCCGAAACAGTAAATCCTCCTTTTGAACTCTCTTACTGGCATTTCGGTATGGAACTGGCCCAGCAATGGCGGGAACGCATGGGCGAAAAGCGGAACCTGATGTGGGACGAAATGATCGATAAACTCTCACCCCTGGCTTACAACAGTGACGGGCTTTACCTGGCTGCCGAATCCGCACCCGATACTTATATCGATATTCGTTTCACCTCCGATCACATGGCTGTACTGGGAGCTATGGGAATTCTGCCCAAGTGTAAACTGATCCGGGAGGATTATATGAAAAACACCCTGAACTGGATATGGGAAAACTGGAACTGGGGCAAGACCTGGGGATGGGATTATCCGATGACAGCCATGAATGCCGCGCGGCTCGGAGAACCGGAAAAAGCGGTAGGAGCCCTGCTGATGGAGAGACGTACCAATACCTATTTAGAGAACGGCCACAACTACCAGGACAGCCAGTTAAGGCTCTATCTGCCGGGTAACGGTGGACTACTGACAGCTGTAGCCATGATGTGTGCCGGATGGGATGGCTGTACGGAAAAGAATCCGGGATTTCCTAAGGATGGCAAATGGAATGTACGCTGGGAAGGATTACACCCGATGCCTTAATACACCGCCTTTATTATTGATTATCACCCGGATAGTTGATCAGGATCCCTTTATAAACTAAGGGATCCTTTTTGTTATATAAGTGGGAAAACGCTTAACAGCTGATCAGAAAACGCCTGGTTGCTAATCAGAAACTAGGCGTTTTCTGATGAGAAACAGCCTAGTTTCCCATCAGCAAATGCCCGGTAAACGAGAAAAACTTAACTAGATCTTTTTTACCTATACGGCAAGTTTTCCTCCACTCACCGGGAACTTTCCTTCACCCTCTTTACTGATAACGATCTCTTCAGAGCGGTTGCCAGTTATTTCGTGCCATACTTCGTTAGCATGCGTATCTCCTACATTCATCACCTTATCGCCATCTTCGCCATTAGATATGAGCAGAGCCAATCCGGAATCGGGGTGGAACTCGTCTCCCTTCCGTACAAAACCGATGGTATTAGGATGGTCAAAGTAGTTAACCTGATCTCCAAAAGCAAATCTTTGCCGGGCATCCAGTAAAGTCTCCAACAATCCCCGGTGTGGAGACTTCTTTCCGCCCATTCCATAGTAGTCTCCGTAAAAAATACAGGGATAGCCTTTCTGAGCCAACAGGATAAGCCCGTAGGCAAGTGGTTTGAACCAATCTTTTACCTGGGATTCGAGGGAGCTACCCCGCTGTGAGTCGTGATTATCGACAAAAGTCACTGCCACTTCAGGATTGTGGGTAACCAGGGCATCGGTAAAGAGATTTTTAAGATCGTAGTTACGATCACTCTGAGAGGCCTGATACATATTATAGTGCAGGGGAACATCAAAAAGATTGGTTTTGTATTTTACATCCGAGAGATAAGATTGCAGGGAGGCCAGGTCTTTTTTCCAATATTCCCCTACTGAATAGAACTCCTGTCCGAGTACTTCCCGTACGGCACCCAGAAAAGATTCTATAAATTTATCGTTGATATGTTTGATCGCATCCAGCCGGAAGCCGTTTACACCCAATTCTTTGGCTACCCATACACCCCACTTTTTCATCTCTTCAACCACTTCCGGATGGTCAAAATCAATATCGGCAAACATCAGGTAATCATAATTACCATTTTCATTGTCTACTCCTTCGGCCCAGGTTTTTCCGTCTCCTACAATATGATAGATCGCTTTTTTACCGTTCTCTACATTATAGTCGGTTCCGGTAAAGTGGTATCAGTGCCATTTAAAATCGGAATAGGTATTGTTACGCCCGGGGAAATCAAAGCCGGTCCACCCCTCTATCTGATAGTCATCCGTAAGCCGTTTATTGCGGTTAGCAGGATCTACCTCGAAAACCATAAATTTTTCGGTATAATCGGCTCCGGCTTTATGATTCATGACTACATCCAGATAGACGGATATCTGGTATTTATGAAGCTCCTGGATTGCTTCGATCAGTTCCTGTTTAGTTCCATATTTGGTACGGACCGTGTTTTTCTGGTTAAACTCTCCCAGGTCGTAAAGGTCGTAAATACCGTATCCCTGATCGTCTTTACTGGTGGCTTTGCAGGCGGGAGGTAGCCATACAGAGGTTACCCCTATCTCTTTTAAGTGGGCTGCATCTTCTTTGAGCCGTTTCCAATGTTTACCATCGGAGGGAATATTCCACTCAAAGTACTGAATCATTACTCCATTCGTCATATCGGAACTAATTTAGTTTTATAAGTACGGTAATAACACTTATAAAACTAAATTGGTTCCGGAAGAAGTTCAGAAGTTTTCGCCTAATACTATACCGGCGATCCACGCCCAAAGATTGGCATTCAGGATGGAAGGATCGTTATTCGGGACGCCGGTGGTATTATTAATAGCCTTATACACCCGGACGGGCCAGCAACCAAATAACTGGACATCGCCTGCGTAGACAATGCGGGAGGCCATATCTACGGCTATCACCGCTCCCCTCTCTGCCATCACTACCGGAGTAAGATGGGGGTAAGTATTTATATCGATCTCTGCATAGGTATCATCGTTACGTAAATACTCGGAACCTGCCGCGACCTGCCCGAAAGGACCGTTGTTAAAAGGGTTATCTACAATTACAAAATCTTTGGTAGATTTGGAGGTATAGATAGGGGTGATACCTAACACCTCCAGGATAGCTACATTACGATATGCATCGTCATTATTGGTAAAAAGCACCCGCCGGTTATCTTCTTCCAACCACTCCTTAATGACCAGGGCACATTCTTTTCTCAAATAGCCGGGTGTAACATCCGGAAGATATAAAACATCTACATTTCTTAATGAGAGGGGATCCAGAAAATCTTTAGGTGCTGAATACTCTTCTATCAGGTTAAATCCGTCAAACCGGATCCTGCCATTGGGCCCGAAGTGGTCTTTGTTAGTCAGAATACCTTTTAATCCATCTGCATAAGTCGCTTCTGCAGAGGTATGGAGACTGCCCAGATAGCCTCGTTCCTGGCGATAGGAGAGCACAGTAACCGATCTCTTTTCGGTATAGTTCTCTCCCTGCCGGAATAATAAATTGATATGAAGGCGTCCGGCTTTCAGGACTGCATATTCCCGAGGGCGGTTCCCTCCCACCTCTCCTTTTATATTGGTTGCTGTAATATAGCTACCATCGGAAGCCACTTTTACGGAATAGTGATGATCCGTATCGGTAGTTACCCCTCCCCATTCTACAGCCGGATACCTGGTATCGGGTTCACCGTTCTCATCGGCCCAGTAAAACGTATATTCGTCCAGGTCGGTATCTACTTCTATGTGGTTCAGGGCTCCTGGGTGACGGCCTATTACCAGATCCCGGGTAGAGACTCCCAGGTAATATTCCCCATCAAAACTCATATAGTGGGTACTTTCGTTCCACACTTTGATAGTAGCGGTAATGGAAGATGGATTGTTATTGGCGGCATCATCCGGTGTTTCCCAACCGGTACCGGATACTTCGGTAATACGGAATTCGTATTTATGGTTCCGCAGAATATACCCTTGCTGGTCGGAATTTTCGGGGATAAAGTCCATCCGGTAATAGGTGAGTTTGGTGTGATTATTGCCATAATAACCACCTATTACCACACAGGCAGCCTGAAGGGGTTGGAAAGTATCCCCGGGATAGTATTCTGGAATATAGTGTTCGGCTTTGGTCTCCCCGGAATCGCCTACCGGTCTGAAGAGGGTATTGACACTATTCGCGGAGTTTTCCGGAATAGTAGGATGGGTGGCTATACCGTTTTGCAGATGGTCGGATATAAGCCGGAAGGAGCGATGCATGCGGTAAAACTGAACGGTCTTCAGGACAAAAGCCGGTGCATAATTCACCGCATCTACCCGGGCCAGGGTACGAAGCAGTTCTACTTCTATACTCTGTTTCTTTTGCAGGCCGGAAGGAAACAGGTGTTCTCCGAACATGGGGAGAGAACCGTTCCAGCCAGCGGTGGTAAAATCGGTTTGCAGCCTCTTTTTAATTGCTTCTTCGGATTCCTCCTTTACCGGAGCAGCGTTACTTACAGCAGAAGCGGCATTCGCTACTATATAAACTTTCAGCGGATAGTTACTTTTTACCAATCGTACCTTAAAGGTATAATTACCCTCCGTAGGAGTAGTCAGCAGCTGTCCATCGACCTGATAGCGGAATTTATATCCATCTCCTTCGTTGGTAAAGATAAGGGCATCTATCTCCTGAACTCTGTTTTCCTGCTCACCGCTTCTGCCGGATGGAACAGAGGTTTTCAGGGTCTGTGTTTTCATCTCTATCACTACTTCATCCGACGGATCTTCACCCGGGTCCAGAAAGAGAGGGGACTCCTGCATACAGGAGTTAGACACAAAAAGAAGCAGTATCAGCGTACTAAGAAAAAAACTTTTTTCATTCTGGGTTTCAAATTAATCATTCAATGGGTTTCTCTGCAGCAGAGAAGCGAACTTTACAATTGGTCAATAATTTTTGCCTGTGCTTCAAAGAATTCATAGCGTTGCGGCTCGGCACTCTGGCTGATAAGGACCGAGAACTTTTTTAAAGAGCGGAACCAGTTTTTCAGATTCTGGAAAACCAGTTCATCGGTAGTGGAGAGGAATCGGAGATCGTATAGTTTGATAAAACTCATCCGTATATTTTCCGACTCCACATAACTATAGGTGCTTTCCAGATTGATGGGACAAATATAGAAATCGACCTTTTCTCCTGTCTTATAATAACCGGCAGCAGCCAGCTCTTTCAGTTCTTCCAGAAAGAAGAGCAGCTCTTGTTTGATCTCCCGGATCGTATCATCCGAAAGCTTTCCTACATTTCTGTAATAGAGCAGCTCATCGACAATAGTCTGAAAGATGCGTTTATCCCAGATATAGGAGTTATGTTCGCACCTTTTTATCACCTCCAGGATCTGTCTCTGTTTACCGGAAAGATCGTCCGGAAATCTCATCTGCTGGAAATCGGTAATATGGGCTGCGTTCCGTTCATTGCGCTGATAAAGCCAGCGGTAAAAATGGAATTTGGAAAGCTTATCATATTTAATAGCCAGAAAGAGAGGGATACGGGTATAGACAGCCCATGCCTCCTGGGGAGTATCATCTGCGGCCATCTGTAAGAACATATCTTTATAATGTTCCATCAGCGCAAAATAATTGGCTACCGCATCATCCATTTGAATCAAATTCAATGCAAACAATGCATCACCCACTTCATAGGCAACCCCGGAAAGCTTGTCCAGGGATATTCCCATGGCTCTGGAGATCGTAGCCGATTCGGAAAGCGTAAAAGGGACTTCTCCCCGGAGTCTCCGGTAAACGGCCTCTTTGCCTATGGACAGTATATCCATCAGCAGGTGCGCAAGGCGAGTACGCTCCGGTACTTTTTCATCCATCGCTGCAATAAGGGCTTCAGAAAGTCTATCCACAATCATACACGCTCTTGTTTATGGGCGGAAACCATTTCCGACAGCTATACAACAATCTGTATCAGTCTGAAGTTCAGGCCATGAAAATAAGAGTTTCCTTGTAAAAAGATCCATTAATAATCTACATCCACATCGATCACATTCCAGTCGGCAACCTCTACGGATAGTACATTCCCTCCTTCTCCGAATACAATATGAATAGGGAGAGTTACTTCCTGCCGGTTCTCTACGGTAATGTGGTTGGCTCGCATAAACTCTTCCACAGAAAGCCGATAATCAATATCATACTCCTTATCCTGAATGGAAATGGTAATGGGATTGCTATCGGAAAAGCGGAATACATGGGAAGAGGCCAGTACTCCTTTACCCGAAGAGGTATGCTGTTTAACAGGAGTAAAGGTTACCCTCTCTCCTGTTAACTGCATGTAAAAATCATAATTGGTATAGAGATTTTCAAAGTGAATATCCGGATCGAATATCTTTTCCGTATTCCGTCTGTCCTTTTTTTTCTATCTCTGCATATAGTGTAAGTTCAATTTTTGCTGATCTGAGCAGTAAAACCTGCTGGGAAACGCGATCGTTCACTACCGAAAAACGACTCCTGTTATAATAGAGCGAATCGTTGGTAGTAAGGGGCTGGGAGGTATTATAATCAGGGTGGGTAATCCGGTAAGCATCGATATGCCGCACTCCGTCGGGGGTTAATACCTGCGACCGGGAAAAAAGATTTCCCTAGGTCACCACCTGGTAATCACCGGCCGGTAGCGGTAACCGAAGGGTTTTATTCTCCGATAACCAACTATCATCCAATCGGTAACGTTCCAGGAAGAGGCCCTCTGCATCAAAAAGAAAAAGATCCGTATTATGTATTTTATCGTGAAATATATCTGTATCTCCATCTCCGTAATAAGCAAACGAGAATTCAGTGGTGTAAACGGGACAATGACTTAAATCCTCCCGGATACAGGCTGAAAACAGGCAAACAACCATGAAAAGAAAAGCAATGGATCTGAAATATTTCATAGATATGGGCTAAGACCAGAGAAAGAAGACGGGGCCAACTGTTCCCCGCCCTCTGCTATGATCAATGAAAAAGTTTAAATTAGCTTCGGATCAGATGATGGGAGAGACAGGTACGGTAGTCCACTCTTTTACATCTACCACTACCCATACATCTACTGTGTCTTCTTCGGGAAGTACACCCAGGTGAGAATCGTCAAAAGTAAGGCTCTCTATTTTATAGAGGTTACCCCGTTGAAGCGATTTTATCACATTACCTTGTTTGTCCCGGAATCCTTTTACAGTAATGTAACGGTTGCCACGGTTGTTGTCTTCGCTGTCGGTCACATCGGTAAATTTAATGACCATGTGGGGTACCGGAAAGTCAGTCCATGCATTTTCTGCCTGATTACCGAAAATATGGTAAGCCCATACGCCCGAAGAGGGAGCAACCGTCATACTACCTGTTGTAATAGTTGCATTGACCTCATCATACATAGAAGAGTTTTTATAGGCAAACTCTGCTGCATTGGATTTATCATAGTGGCCTTCCTCACTACCGTTGTTAACAAATGAAGCACCTGAGGGATTCAGGGTAAGGTTCATCTTGTTATAATAGTAGTTGATATAGATACCTTCTGCTACCAAGGATTTCATATATCCTTCGTACTTCATCTTTTCCATTTCAATACGGCTGTTAGCGGGCAGCAGGGTCACTCTTGCATACAGATCGCCTTCTTTAATATATTCATCCGCATCCTGGGCAGTAGCTTCTTTTACTGTATCTTCTCCATCGAGAATAGTCAGCAGAATATCAGAAACAGTGCCGTCAGCCAGTTTACCGTAAACTACCTGCTCAATATCAAGGAGAGTGGCTTTTACTTCAGAGAGCTTTATGCCGGCAAGTTCCGGAAAAAGAGCCGTTTTTCCATCTGCATCTGAGGAGTTATAGTTACCGACCACATACACCTTCTTAACATTTTCGGGGATGCTTGTAAATTGCTTACCCTGACTGATCTCTGCAAGGGCCGCATCGGCACCGGAAAAATTTCCGACTTTGCGTGTGGCCAGCACAGTAGGATCAGCACTGTTATCAACAAAATAGATCATAGCAGACAATAAAGCGGCTTTTGTACCGCTACCGGTCTCTTCTATACTTCTGGCATTCCGTCCCTGTTCACTGAGGTTGAACTTGAGATATACTTTCCGGGTATCTCCGGAACCATTTCCTCCCGGCACGTCTACGGGCTCTTCCTTACTACATGCTGCAAATACC
>JAJQBG010000222.1 GCA_021203405.1 Bacteroides sp. | reverse complement strand
ATCATATACGGTATGGGTGAGCGAAGGAGAAAAATCGAATGTGATCTTTCCCTCCCGCAAAGGATATTTAGCCATCATCATATCTACCAGCAGCGACTTACCGCCACCGTTGGGACCTGCAATGGCCAGGTGTTGGCCGGCTTCGAGCGAGAAGTTAACAGGTGCCTGGAGGCGTACCTGCGGATTACGGGCTACCCCTGCTTCTATATGGATCAGTTTTTGTTTCATACGTTCCGGTAAATAATTGAACGGGCAAACTTACATAATTTCTTCGATACCACCATTACAAGGATGTGATTTCATTTCTTCTATCAGTACAAAACGTGAACAGGAACGTCTCTTCTTATAACAAAACCGAACTTTTAGAATCAGAAGAATAGTATAAAACAAACAAACTACCATATATTTGATTTTATGGACTTTGATCCGGAGCTCTCCGTAGAGGAATCACTCTGGACAGCCTGTCGGCCCACCGATATCTATGAAAAGGAGGGAGATATCTACATTACCATCCCTTTTCAGAAACAGCAGCTATCCGCCGATATGGCTGCAGATAGTTCGGTACCCAGGCAGGAGTATACTCTGGTGATCCGCCAGTACACCCACCATATTACCCGGATTTTCAGTGGCTTCGGCCTTTCGGAACTAAACGATCGTTCCGAAATGTTGCAATTCAGCGCAGAGATCCGGAAGCTTCCCCTCTCCTTTTCCCGCACCGAAGAGGAATGGGTGATCACCACGACCGATGGAGTAAAACGGGCCGTGGTAAATTTGAGGAAGGCAGTCATTGATCATTGGAGCGACCTGCAACCTGCCCCCCAGGAGACAGTGGATATGGCCTTCTATCCGGATGGAAAGAAAGAGATCAGGTTGAGTAGTTACGATCACTTCTCCCCTCCCCGGTACGATGCTCTACCCCTGGCCTATTGCCTGAAAGAGGGGCATAAAGAGCGGGCTACCTTCTCTTTCAAAGCCATGCCCGACGAAACGTTTACCGGTACCGAAGAGCGTTTTGCGAAGATGGACCTGAGCGGACGTACTTTCCAGTTGAAAAACCAGGACGGACAAGGAGTAAACAACCGCCGTACCTATAAAAATATTCCTTTTTACCTCTCCAGCCGGATGTACGGTGTCTTTTACCACACCTGTGCCTACTCCAAATTGTCGCTGGCCGACCATTCGACACGCTCGGTACAGTTCCTCAACGATCAACCGGAAATAGATCTGTTCCTGATCGCCGGTGAAACGCCGGAAGAGGTACTGAAAGGGTATCGCTCCCTGACAGGCTATCCCTCTATGCCTCCGCTATGGAGTTTCGGCGTATGGATGAGCCGTATGACCTATTTCAGTGCCGACGAAGTAGAGGAGATATGCGACCGGATGCGCAGGGAGAAGTATCCGTGTGATGTGATCCACCTTGATACCGGCTGGTTTAAAACCGACTGGCTTTGTGAATGGAAATTTAACGACGAGCGTTTTCCCGACCCGGAAGGCTTTATCCGTACGCTCAAAGAGAAGGGTTACCGGGTCTCTCTGTGGCAGCTACCCTACATTGCCGAGGGTGCCGAACAAATTACGGAAGCCCGGGGGAACCATTATATCGGAAAGATACATAAACAACAGCAATCGGAGGGTTCCAATTTTTCTACGCTGGATTATGCCGGGACCATTGACTTTACCTACCCGGCAGCCACCGACTGGTACAAGGGTCTTTTGAAGAGACTGCTCGATATGGGAGTGGTATGTATCAAAACCGATTTCGGGGAAAACATCCACATGGATGCCCAATACCACAATATGCCTCCGGAACTACTGAATAACCTCTATGCCCTGCTCTACCAGAAAGCGGCTTACGAAATAACCCGGGATGTAACCGGTGAAGGTATTATCTGGGCACGGGCAGGATGGGCAGGCTGCCAGCGCTATCCTCTCCATTGGGGAGGCGACTCCGCCTCTACCTGGGATGGAATGGCCGGTTCTCTCAAGGGTGGGCTTCACTTCGGACTCTCCGGCTTTGCCTTCTGGAGTCACGATGTGCCCGGATTCCACAGTTTACCCGATTTTATGAACTCCCCGGTAGAAGAAGACCTCTATATACGCTGGACCCAGTTCGGAGTATTCTCTTCCCACCTCCGTTACCACGGAACCCACAAGCGGGAACCGTGGCACTATCCCACGATTGCACCGATCGTAAAAAAAATGGTGGAACCTGCGCTACGGACTGATCCCTTACATAGTGGAGCAGGGCCGGAAAGCCATTGAAAGCGGGTATCCTCTTTTACGGGCACTCATCTTTCACCATCCGGAAGATAAACTTTGCCGCCACATTGACGACCAGTACTATTTCGGGGATGATTTTCTGGTGGCTCCCGTGATGAACAGTGAGAACCGCAGAGAAGTATACCTGCCCGAAGGAGAGTGGGTCGACTTCTTTACAGGAGAAGCGTATACCGGTAAACAGTGGCTTACCCTGGAGAACATCCCCCTGGAAACCATGCCGGTTTATGTAAAGAAAGGGGCTTCGGTTCCTTTCTATCCGGCCATCGTTCAATGCACCGACGAGATGGACCTTACCCAAACAATACAGATTGAGATAGACCCTGCTTTTCAAGGAATTTTCAATAAAACAGATTATTAATCAAACCCTTACCAATACCATGATACATACCTGGAAAACAAACTGGGAAGAGAGTAAACAACGTTATATAGACTGGTGGAACCACAAAGGAGTGGTGATCACGATGTGGGAACACCTGCAACAGGGAGTCACTCCCCATGCAGCTATTCCGGCCCCTCCGGCTCCCGTAGATCTGAATCAACGCTGGTTCGATCCTCAGTGGAGAGCAGCAGAACTGGATTATTACGTATCACGCAGTTCCCTCAAAGCAGATATACTGCCTGTTGCCAATACCCAACTGGGACCCGGTTCGCTGGCAGCTATGCTGGGAGGCGTATGGGGAGGCGGAGAAGATACCATCTGGATCCACCCCTCGCCCAACCCGGTCGACGATATTATACTGGATCCGGACAATAAAGCCTGGAGAATCCACAAAGAACTGCTCAGAGCCTGTAAGGAAAAGGCTCAGGGAAATTACTATGTAGGAATGCCCGACCTGATGGAGGGACTCGATATACTGGCTGCCCTCCGGGGTACCGACACCGTACTGATGGATACGGTGATGAATCCGGAACTGTTGGATAAGCAGCTCAGACAGGTCAATGAGATCTATTTCCGGGTGTTTGACGAACTCTACGACATCATCCGCGAAGGAGATGAAATGGCCTTCTGCTACTTCTCCATCTGGGCTCCCGGTAAACTGAGTAAATTACAGAGCGATATCTCCATTATGATCGGAGAAGAGGATTACCGCCGCTTTGTACAACCCTATATCCGCGAACAATGCCAAAAGATAGAGTATACGATCTATCACCTGGACGGTGTAGGGGCTATCCGGCACCTGGATGCTTTGCTGGAGATCGAAGAGCTGGATACCATCCAATGGACACCCGGAGTAGGCGAACCCCAGGGAGGAGATCCTAAATGGTACGACCTTTACCGTAAATCCTGGAGGGAGGAAAATCGATCATCCCCTGCTGGGTAACAATAGACGAACTGGAACCTCTTTTGGATAATGTCGGAGCCAACGGGCTCAACATTGAAATGGATTTCAAGAACGAGCAGGAGATAGACCAGGCGATGGAAATTGTTGAGAAATACCGCTGAACAAACTAATAATAACAAATAATAATAAATTGATTATGGCAGAGTTAAACAATTTATATGAAGCAATAGTTGCAGGCAAACTAGAGCCTGCAGTAGAGATCACCACGCAGGCAATCGCCGAAGGGATAGCTCCCCAAAGCCTTATTAACGACTATATGATCAAAGCCATGGAAGAGATCGGGCAACGTTACCAGGATGGAAAGGCGTTCGTTCCCCAGCTTTTGATGTCGGGCAGAGCCATGAAAGGGGCGCTGGAACTGCTGCGTCCTTTGTTGCAGGGCGAAGCAGCCTCTACCTTAGGCAAAGTGGTGATCGGTACGGTAAAAGGAGACCTGCACGACATTGGTAAAAACCTGGTTGCCTCCATGCTGGAAGGGTGCGGTTTCGAAGTGATTAACATTGGGATAGATGTTCCTTCGGAAAAGTTCATCGAAGCGGTCCGGGAGCACAATGCCGACATTCTTTGCATCAGCGCCCTGCTTACCACCACCATGACCTATATGAAAACAGTCATTGATGCGCTGAAAGAGGCAGGCATACGCGATAAAGTAAAAGTGATGGTAGGAGGTGCACCGGTAGATGAGAACTTTGCCCTGGAGATCGGGGCTGACGGCTACAGCAGCAATGCAAACAGTGCCGTATCCAAAGCCAAAGAGCTTATGGGACTTTGTTAACCGACCGTACCCCCTAACCTGAAACAAACCATGAATACACACAATTTAGCCTCACTCGACTGGGGTATTTTAGCTACTTATTTTATTATACTCTTTGCCATCGGTATATGGGCCAGTTTAAACCGTAAGAAAGGAAGCAGCCTTTTCCTGGCTGAGAACAGTTTGAAATGGCCCCACATCGGTTTTTCCATGTGGGGGACCAATGTAGGCCCCTCTATGCTGATAGCCTCTGCCAGTGCCGGGTTTACAACCGGGATCGTATCGGGTAATTTTGCCTGGTATGCGTTTGTCTTTATCCTGTTGCTGGCCTTTGTATTTGCGCCCCGGTATCTGGGAGCCAAAGTAATGACCCTTCCCGAATTTATGGGAAAACGCTTTGGCCCCTCTACCCGGAACATTCTTGCCTGGTACACAATTGTTACCATTCTGATCTCCTGGCTGGCCCTGACCCTTTTTGCCGGAGGCATCCTGATCAAACAGATATTCGATATTCCGATGTGGCAATCGGCGCTGCTCCTCCTCTTTATCTCGGTATTCTTTACTATGGCAGGAGGCCTGAAGGCAGTAGCCTATACCAATGTATTCCAGATGATCCTTCTTATTGTAGTATCCATGACCCTGACCCTGGTTGGTTTTTACAAGGCCGGCGGAGTAGAAGGGATCACGGCTGCAGTACCGGCCGATTACTGGAACCTTTTCCGCCCCAACGACGACCCGGACTTCCCGTGGCTCCCTATTTTGCTGGGATATCCGGTGATGGGGGTCTGGTTCTGGTGTACGGACCAGTCGATGGTACAGCCGGTACTGGCAGCCAAAAACCTGGAACAGGGACAGCTGGGAGCCAACTTTACTGGATGGCTTAAAATACTGGACGTCCCTTTGTACATCCTTCCGGGGGTGATCTGCCTGGCTCTTTATCCGACTTTGAAGAACCCGGACGAAGCTTATATGACCATGGTTACCAACTTATTTCCTGCCGGAATGGTGGGTCTGGTACTGGCTGTACTGACAGCTGCCCTGGTAAGTACGATAGCTTCTGCCCTGAATGCTTTGGGAACCGTATTCACCATGGATATCTATGTAAAACGATTCAATCCCAATGCCAGCCAGAAAGAGATCATTAAAATGGGGCACATAGTCACTCTTTCGGGGGCCCTTCTATCCATCCTGATCACGCTGGCTATCGACAGCATCCGCGGACTGAATCTCTTCAACGTATTCCAGTCGGTGCTCGGCTTCATTGCTCCCCCGATGGCGGCCGTTTTTCTTTTCGGGGTATTCTGGAAAAAGACTACCACCCGGGCCGCCAATATGGTACTTACCTGGGGAACAGTTTTCAGCCTGGGTATCGGCATTCTCTATTTGTGGGTATTACCTGCCGAAAAGTACGATTTCTGGCCTCACTTTATGATGCTCTCCTTCCTCATTTTCGTAGCCCTCTCCGGCTTTATGTGGGCTGTCAGCACGATAGGTAAGCGTCCCGAAAGCCGGAATATACTGAATTATGACAAAATACCCGCTCCGGCAACCCTTGTGGTAGTCCTGTGGGCCGCTCTTGTACTGGTTATGATCGGGCTCTATGTTTTCTTTAACGGACACTAATCTATAGCGAATGAGAATAAGATATCTATGGTCTCTACTCTGTATCCTGACCACCTGTTTTACAGGAGCGAACGAGGTATATGTATCCCCCTCCGGAAACGACCGGAATCCGGGAACAACCCCGGAAGCACCCAAGCAGACGCTGAACGCTGCCCTGCGGCAGGCCAGGGAGATGCGCCGGTTGGGAGAATACGATCCGGACCGGGCTCTCCGTATTATCCTGCAGGAGGGCACCTATCCCCAGTACGAACCGCTCTTTATCCGTCCCGAAGATAGTGGCACTCCTCACTCTCCCACCCTGATTACAGGAGTAGCCGGAAAAGAGGTCGTCATTAGTGGCGGAACAGAAATAACGAACTGGAAAAAAGGAAAAGGCAATACCTGGGTAGCAGATGTACCGGCCTTCAACGGACGTCCCCTGGACTTCAGACAGGTATGGGTGAACGGGAAAAAAGCCGTCCGGTGCAGAGATGTGGAGGATTTTAACCAGATGCACCGGATTCTGGACAGCGACCCGGTAAACCGGATCCTCTGGGTACCGGCCGACGCTGTCAAAAAGGTTGTGGGGGCACCGTATGCCGAACTGGTCATTCACCAGATGTGGTGCATTGCCAACTTACGGATACGCTCTATTGAAACAGAGGGCGACAGAGCTGCTGTGCGCTTCCATGATCCTGAAAGCCGTATCCAGTTTGAACACCCCTGGCCCCATCCCGTATTGGATACAGGGAGAGAATCTCCTTTTTACCTGACCGGAGCCCCCGGATTACTGGACCGGCCGGGAGAGTGGTATCACGATATAGATGCACAAAAGCTCTGGTACATTCCCCGCCCGGGAGAAGACATGCGAACAGCCCGGATAGTAGTACCGGCTATTGAGACGCTGGTACAGGTAGAAGGCACACCCGACCGGCCCGTAGAACATATTACTTTTGAAAATATTCACTTCCGGCATGCTACCTGGATGCGCCCCAGCCTGAAAGGCCATGTTCCTCTACAGGCAGGTATGTATCTGACAGACGGATACCAGATAAGCCCCTTAATGGAACGTCCCGACAACAATACCCCCCCTGGATAACCAGGATTGGATCGGCCGGCCCGGAGCAGCTGTCACTGTAAGCAACGGAGCAGCGATACACTTTACCGGTTGCCACTTTGAACACCTGGGTTCTACCGCACTGGATTACATCACCGGTTGTCAAGGAGGAAGCGTTACCGGCTCCACCTTCCGGGATATTGCCGGTACTGGTATCATGATCGGAAGCTTTTCGCCTCCGGCCCATGAAACCCACTTTCCCTATAACCCAGCAGATAACCGGGAGGTATGTAAAGACCAATACCTGGCCGATAACCTGCTTACCGATATCGGGAATGAAGACTGGGGATGCTGTGCTATCCTGGCAGGGTATGTAAGCGGAGTCCATATCGAGCATAACGAAATATACGATGTACCCTACTCCGGGATCAGTGTAGGCTGGGGATGGACAAAATCCAGGCATGCCACCGGGTACAACCGTATACACGCCAACTATGTACACAGGTTTGCCCGCCACATGTATGCCGTAGGAGGCCTCTATCTGATGGGAGCACAACCCGGGACCATAGTTACGGAGAACCGGGTAGAGGGTGTCGGCTCTCCTCCCTATGCCTTTGATCCAGACTACTGGTTCTATATCTACGGCGACGAAGGTACCTCCTACGTTACGGTAAAGGACAACTGGACGGAAGCAATAAAATATGGTAAAAACTCCAACAATCCCAGCCTGTGGGAGAATAACGGTCCGCAGGTAAGCGAGACCATCAAAGAAAAAGCAGGAAGAAGAATCAACCAATCATATAAACAAACTAAATCTGAATAAATGGGTAAAAGAAACATGGCTGAATGGATTCAGCAAATTATAACAGAGAAAAAGAGAGTCGCTATTCCCGTAATGACCCATCCGGGTATTGAAATGATCGGTAAAACGGTACGGGATGCTGTAACAGACGGCGAAGTACACTACCAGGCCATTCAGGCACTGGACGAAAAATATCCGGCAGCCGCCTCTACCGTGATCATGGACCTCACCGTAGAGGCCGAAGCATTCGGGGCCACCATTGTATCCCCCGAACACGAAGTACCCACTGTAGATGGGCGCCTGCTGAGTGATGAGGCAGCCATTGAAGCACTTCAGGTACCAGGTATCGATCAGGGAAGAGTACCTGAATACCTGAAAGCAAACCGCCTGACAGCAGCCAATATCCATGACAAACCGGTGCTGGCCGGATGTATCGGCCCTTACTCACTGGCCGGGAGATTATACGATATGTCGGAGATCATGATGCTGATCTACATCAATCCGGATGCAGCAAACACACTGCTGCAAAAGTGTACCGACTTTTTAATCTCTTATGCAAAAGCGTTGAAAGAGACAGGAGTAGATGGCATTGTAATAGCCGAACCTGCAGCAGGACTCTTATCCAATGAAGATTGTCAGAACTACTCTTCCGTCTTTGTGAAACAAATAGTGGATGCTGTTCAGGAGGACCATTTCTCTATTATCCTGCACAACTGCGGAAATACCGGACATTGTACGCCGGCTATGGTTTACACGGGAGCTGCCGGTTATCATTTCGGGAATAAAATAGATATGCGGGAAGCTATCCGGGAAGTTCCGGAAGGAGCACTCGCCCTGGGGAATCTCGATCCCGTAGGTATCTTTAAAATGGCCGGTCCGGAAAAAATGAGGGAAGAGACGCTTGCCCTGCTGGATGCCATGAAAGAGTATCCTAATTTTGTACTTTCAAGCGGATGCGATACCCCTCCGGGAAGTCCCTTCGCCAATATAGACGCTTTCTACGGAGCATTGGAAGAGTATAATGCAAACCTTTAATATTCCAGGAAAAGAACTGAATATTTCCGAAGAGGAGCTTTTCTGGGAGGTGGGATATGGATCCTCGCTTCCAGAAGAAGAGATCAGGGAAGAATCCCGGCGGCTTATCCGCCGGGTCTCTCTTTGCATCCGTCCCCGGCTCGGTTATTACAGAACCACAGGAAAAGTAGAGGGAGAAACCCTGACCCTTGACTCTCTCCTTTTCCACACCGGTAAAATCATTAACAGACATTTAAAAGGCTCAGAGGCTTTCGTACTCTTTGTAGCTACCGCCGGCCGGGAATTTGAAAAACTGCAACAGGAAACAAAGCAGCAAGGCGACCCGTTAGCGATCTATATGCTGGATGCTTTGGGCAGTATTGTAGCAGAAAAAACAGCCGATCTGGTAGAAAAACAGCTGGCCGGAGATATCCTTTCCGACGGATGGAAACACACCAACCGTTTTAGTCCGGGTTATTGTGGATGGCCCCTGGCAGAGCAACACCAACTCTTTTCTCTCTTTCCGCAACAACCTCCCTGTGATATAGAACTGACCCCCTCTTCTTTAATGATCCCGATCAAATCAGTCAGTGGTATTATAGGGATTGGCAAAGAGGTAAAAAAGTACCCTTACAGTTGTGGCCTTTGCCAGGCAACAGACTGTTACAAAAGAAAAAAAATAGGGTCGGGTTACTCCGGATCAACAAGATAAATCTGAAGAGAGCAGGTTTCAGATACCTGTTCCAACTTCTCAGAACCTCCAAAGGATCAACCTATATTTCCAGGGAATTTTAAAATCTACGGCATTATCGTCAACCGTTAAAGCATATCTGTAACAGCCTCTGTTTAAATCCCCGCAGGGGATGTAGCAATAGCCCGGGGTCGAGCAAAGCGAGCCCCCGGGTAAAGATCATTCACCTATCAGAACATTGTAAATGTTCTACCTCTTTTGATGGGAAATAAATTTGTTGGATAGTAAGGAAAATCGCTTATTTTTGCATTAAGCAATTGTACATTCATTACCCGAAATATGAGTCCGGACAAGTATATCAGTCGACGCGTAAATTACCAGATGAATATAAAGATGTTTTTACGCATTTTTATGTAGCAGAAAACAAAGGTAATGCACCTGTCACACGTCATTTCGTGCCTTCTTTTCAAACCATTATAGCATTTGGTTTGGTACACCCGGAGTCCTTTCCTTACCGGGACACCAGCCTGTCCCCATTGAGCGCTGTATCCTGTTGGGACCTATTAAACAAGCATTCGACTATACCCTCAATGTAGGGAGTGAAATCTTGGTCGCTAATTTTAAAGATGATGCTTTTTTCCGATTCTTTGGCAATTATCGACTGGAAGAAATGTTCATTGATCCGGATCAACTATTCGTAGATGGATCATTTGCTTCTCTCCACCACTCCATTTCAGCCCTGCCTGCTGTGGAAGAAAAAATAACTGCTATCCTTGCTTTTGCTCGTCCTTACCTAATGCCGAGAGCGGAAGCTTTTGAAAGAATTGCAAAATTCTCTACCGGAAATGAAGCCCTGAGTCCTGTAAAAACCATTTCAGAAACGTATCGTGTGAGTGAAAGAACTGTCCAATTGAGTCATAAAAAATATCTCGGTTATTCATCTAAAGAAGCTGCCCGGTATAACCGTTTTCTGAAAACGATAAAACTATTACAAAAAAATGAAGTACCCATTGACTGGTTGGAGATTGTTACCATAAGGGGTTATTACGACCAAAGCCAGCTCATAAAAGACTTCAGACATTTCCTCAATTTAACTCCTACCCAATATCTAAAATTTAAAGATTCACTTTGTTCTTCTACTTTGGATTGACATTTCGTTTTCTTACAATTTTATACAGCGGGCTTCCTCTAATTTTGTAT
>JAJQBG010000414.1 GCA_021203405.1 Bacteroides sp. | reverse complement strand
CATATATAGAGGACGCATTTTCTCTTATGGATGCTTTACGGGTTTATAATTGATAAAGTTAAAGAGAATGGATGTGTAAAAAATGGATACAATTATGACCCGGATAGGATCATAAAGCAATTTTTTTCTGATATCAACTTTTTTGACAGGTTTTTTTGTTTATATAATACCGATAAAAGAGATTATACCGGTATCCTTACCGGAAAAGATTTTTATGGGCGACTGTTTTATAACTGTTGAAATTTTACTTCTAAAAGAACAATATGATAAATAGCAACAAAATAAAAGTACTGGTCAGGAGGTATCCGGAGAGAGAAAAGGTATATGTAGAATTATATTTTCAGAGCCGGATAGAGCCGGGTATCTCTAATTGTTAAGTATCTGATATGGGAAATTTTCGGAAATCATTCTTATTGAACCTTAAGCGTCTTTCAACGGGCAGGTTCGTCAGTGGCTGGATCATTTTCCCGCTGGATCTTCTCTTGTGCGTATCCATCACCCTATTGGTTACTTTCGGTACCTTTCTCTATCTGGATATTGATTTCACCGCCAGGCAATTCTGGCTGATGGCGCTGGCTTCGGGCATAGCCAGTTTTATTGCCATCCTTATTTTTAAACTATATGCCAATATGATCAGGCACGCCACACTCCGGGAAGGATGGAGAATTATTACGGTAGTTTTTATAAAAGTACTTCTTATTGCCGCCCTGTGCGATATCTTCCGGATCGATATACCGGATAAAATGCTCTGGATCACCCGTATGGGTGATTTCTTTGTCACTATCGCCGGTCTTCTTTCCATGCGGATCCTCATTCTTATCCTTTATCATTTCCTGATCCTTTCTACCTATAAGAAGAGAAAGTATATATGGATTTACGGTACCGGTGAGGACAGCATTGCCATTGCCGGCGGACGTACGGCAGATATTTTTATGATGGATTACCGCATCCGGGGATTTATTACTATGGACGATGCACGAAAAGATTACCGCATCTGTAACCTTCCCGTATATTATATTGAAGATAAAGAAGATCTGGCCCGTATGGCCGGTATCTATGACATTGATGGAATTCTGTTCCCCAACTCCAAAGCGGCCCAGCGGGAGAAAAACCGGCTGATCCGTTATTGTGAAGGCCTGAATCTCAAAACCCTGATCGTACCGGATATGGAGGAAGTAAAAGATGGGCAGATACACCGTTCCATCCGTCCTATTAAAATTGAGGACCTCCTGGGTAGGGATGAGATAAAGATCAATATGAAAGAGATCGGAAAACTGCTGGAAGGAAAGGTCATCCTGGTAACGGGTGCAGCCGGTAGTATCGGGAGTGAGATCTGCCGGCAGCTGGCCAAGTTCCCGATCCAGCAATTGATCTGTTTTGATATGGGAGAAACACCGATGCATGCCCTCAGGCTTGAACTGGAAGAGAAATTTCCCACCCTCCGGTTCGTTCCTGTGATCGGTGATGTAAGAAATCAGGAGCGGGTGAATTTTGCCTTCCGGGCTTATCATTCCCAGGTGGTTTTCCATGCGGCAGCTTACAAACATGTGCCGCTAATGGAAGAAAATCCCTGTGAAGCCATCCGGGTAAATGTATCCGGAACACGGGTTGTGGCCGATCATGCAGTAAAATACGGGGTAGAAAAATTTGTAATGGTCTCTACCGATAAAGCCGTTAATCCTACTAATATAATGGGATGCAGCAAAAGGATTGCAGAGATCTATGTACAAACCCTGAGCCTCGCTATTATGCGGGGAGAGATTGCCGGTAAAACCCGCTTTATTACCACCCGTTTCGGAAATGTATTGGGAAGTAATGGTTCGGTTATTCCCCGGTTCCGGGAACAGATCAAGAACGGTGGGCCGGTAACGGTTACCCACCCCGATATTATCCGCTATTTCATGACGATTCCCGAAGCCTGCCGGTTAGTACTGGAAGCAGGAACACTTGGTAACAGAGGTGAGATCTTCATTTTTGAAATGGGAGAGTCGGTTAAGATCGTGGACCTGGCCCGGCGGATGATCGAACTCTCAGGACTAAAACCCGATAGAGATATCCAGATCAAATTTACGGGTCTTCGTCCCGGAGAGAAATTGTATGAAGAGTTGCTCAGTACCAAAGAGAATACCAAGGCAACCCCGCATGAAAAGATACGGGTGGCCCGTGTCAGGGAATACGATTACCGGGAAGTGGTAACTCAGGTAGATTTACTTACCCGGCTTGCCTGCGATGTGAAAATACCGGAGATGGTGCAGGAAATGAAAGAGTTCGTACCGGAATTCAAAAGCCAGAATTCGGAATTCCAGAAGTACGATAAGTAGAAAAGAGACCAACGTTTTCTTGTGTTCCCTACTCCGGAAAGTATTCTTTTTATATCTTTGCGTCTGCTAATCAATATAGAAGTAGTATGATGCGAATTTTCCTCCTGGGATATATGGGATCCGGTAAGACTACCCTGGGCAAAGCTTTTGCCCGGGATATGGGACTATCTTTTATTGATCTGGACTGGTATATTGAAGAGCGGTACCACAAAACAGTACAAGAGATATTTGTAGAAAAAGGAGAAGAAGGATTCCGGGAGATCGAGAGACAGATGTTACGGGAAGTAGGGGAGATAGAAAATGTTGTTATTTCTGCCGGTGGAGGAACTCCCTGCTTCTTTGACAACATGGAGTATATGAAAAATGCCGGGATCACGGTCTACCTGAATACCTCTGCCGATATACTTTTTAACCGGTTAAAGCCGGCTACACAGAGTCGTCCCATCTTAAAAGAAAAAAAAGATGAAGAATTGAGGGAGTTCATTGCCTCTGCCCTGGAAAAACGACTCCCTTTTTATGGACAGGCTCATCTTCACTTTGTCGCTAACGAACTCGAATACCGAACTCAAATAGATAGTTCCGTACAGAGGCTGAAAGAGCTTATCCGGAAGCAGTAGAACTATTTCAGGAAATCTTCCCTCACCGGACTAAACGTATCGATCAGTATTCCTGCTTCCAGACAAGTGCATCCGTGCTGTACGTCAGGTTTAATATAGATACTATCCCCTTTCTCTACTATAGAGGTTTCCCCATCTGTGGTAAATTAAAATTTTCCTTCTGCTACATACGTCGCCTGGGTATGGGGGTGAGTGTGCGGATCCCCTTTTGCCCCTTTTTCAAACTTTACTTTGACTAGCATCAGATCATCGTTATAAGCCATGATCTGGCGGCTTACTCCGTTTCCCACCGTTTCCCACGGAGTCTCTTTCTCTAACTGAAAATTATTGCTTTCTCTTTTCATTTTCTCTACTAAATAGTGTACTCTTTTTAACTTCACAAAAATAGAACAATTGTATTAACTATTATAGATTTATACATATTTTTGCCCCATTAATCACTATTATAAAGAGTAAACAACGAGAATGAGAAAATGGCGTATTGAAGATTCGGAAGAACTCTATAACATCACAGGATGGGGTACTTCTTATTTTGGTATCAACGATCAGGGTCATGTATACGTTACTCCCCGCAAAGATGGAGTAGAGGTTGACCTGAAAGAGTTGATCGATGAACTTCAGATAAGGGATGTCTCGGCTCCTGTTCTTCTCCGGTTCCCTGATATTCTGGACAACCGGATCGAAAAGACAGCCAACTGCTTTAAACAGGCTTCCGAAGAGTATGGATATAAAGGACAGAACTTTATTATCTATCCGATCAAGGTCAATCAGATGCGCCCTGTGGTAGAAGAGATCATCAGTCACGGTAAAAAATTTAATCTGGGACTGGAAGCGGGTTCCAAACCGGAGTTGCATGCGGTTATTGCCATTAATACAGATTCCGACTCCCTGATTATCTGTAACGGATATAAGGATGAAAGCTATATTGAACTAGCTCTGTTGGCCCAGAAGATGGGAAAAAGGATCTTCCTGGTGGTAGAGAAGCTGAACGAACTCAAACTCATTGCCAAACTGGCCAGACAACTCAATGTTGCTCCCAACCTGGGTATCCGTATCAAGCTTGCCTCTTCGGGAAGTGGAAAATGGGAAGACTCCGGAGGCGATGCCAGTAAATTCGGACTCTCCTCCAGTGAATTGCTGGAGGCGCTTGACTTTCTTGAAAAGAGAGATATAAAGGAGTGCCTTAAACTGATCCATTTCCATATCGGAAGCCAGGTCACCAAAATACGCCGTATAAAAACGGCTCTGCGCGAAGCTTCGCAATTTTATGTGCAGCTTCGTATGATGGGATTTAACGTAGAATTTGTAGATATTGGCGGAGGACTGGGTGTCGATTACGACGGTACCCGTTCGGCCAGCAGCGAAAGTAGTGTGAACTATTCCATTCAGGAATATGTGAACGACTCTATCTCTACGCTGGTAGATGTCAGCGATAAAAACGGGATACCACATCCCAATATCATTACAGAGAGTGGCCGTTCCCTCACCGCTCATCACTCCGTACTGGTCTTTGAAGTACTCGAAAAAGGTACCCTTCCCGAATGGAATGAAGATCTGGAACTGATGGAGGACGATCATGAATTAGTCAAAGAACTCTATGGCATCTGGGATCAGTTGAACCAGAATAAGATGCTGGAGTCCTGGCACGATGCCCAGCAGATCCGCGAAGAGGCACTCGATCTCTTTAGTCACGGTATTGTAGACCTCAAGACGCGGGCACAGATTGAACGCCTTTACTGGTCTATTACCCGGGAGATCCATCAGATAGCATCAGGCCTCAAACATGTACCGGAGGAGTTCCGGCAGTTATTCAAACTGCTGGCGGATAAATATTTTTGTAATTTCTCCCTTTTCCAGTCACTTCCCGATTCCTGGGCCATTGACCAGATCTTCCCGATCATGCCTATCCACCGGCTGGACGAACGTCCCGACCGTACTGCTACCTTACAGGATATAACCTGTGACTCCGACGGTAAGATCGCTAACTTTATCTCTACCCGCAATATATCCCATTATCTGCCGGTACACTCCCTTAAAGCCAAAGACCCTTATTATATCGGAGTATTCCTGGTCGGGGCTTATCAGGAGATTCTGGGAGATATGCACAATCTTTTCGGGGATACCAATGCTGTGCATGTCTCTGTAAATGACAAAGGATATAACATTGAACAGGTGATTGACGGAGAGACCGTGGCAGAGGTATTGGATTATGTACAATATAGTCCCAAGAAACTGGTACGTACCCTGGAGACCTGGGTAACCAAATCAGTCAAAGAGGGAAAAATTTCGGTAGAAGAGGGAAAAGAGTTCCTTTCCAACTACCGTTCAGGATTATATGGTTATACTTATCTGGAATAAGAAATGAAGAACAAACTCACTATCATAAAAGTAGGAGGGAAGATCGTGGAAGAAGCCGGCTCCCTCCGGAAACTTCTCGACGATTTTGCCGCTGTAGAAGGATATAAATTGTTGGTGCATGGCGGAGGCCGTTCCGCTACCCGTCTGGCTGAACGACTGGGTATTGAGAGCCGTATGGTTGGCGGAAGACGGATTACCGATGAACAGACCCTCGAGGTAGTTACCATGGTGTACGGCGGGCTTGTCAATAAGAATATAGTCGCCGGGCTTCAGGCGCGGGGAGTAAATGCCTTAGGGTTTACCGGAGCAGATATGGATGTGATCCGCTCTGTAAAACGTCCGGTCAAAGAGGTCGATTATGGTTATGTAGGCGATGTGGAGAAGGTTAATATCTCTATTCTTGCAGATCTTATCGGGAAAGGTATTGTACCCGTATTGGCTCCTCTCACCCATGACGGAGAAGGAAAGATGCTCAATACCAACGCCGACACCATAGCCGGAGAAGCCGCAAAAGCTCTTTCTGCTATTTTCGAGGTAACACTGGTATACTGTTTTGAGAAGAAAGGGGTACTCTCCGATGAGAACGACGATAACAGTGTAATTCCCCTCATAGACCGGGATACATTTGCCACGTTGGTGAACGAAGGAGTGGTTCAGGGTGGAATGATCCCTAAACTGGAAAACTCCTTTGCCGCACTCGATGCCGGAGTAGCCGAAGTTATCATTACCTCTGCGGCTGACATCGGCCGGGAAAGCGGTACTATCATACAAAAATAAAAAAAAATAATTATCCGGGTGTAACTTTCGCCTTGCTCAACCGTCATTTACATAGAGATGCAGGAGATCGACTTCCGGAAAGATATATTACCGCTCAGGGACAAGCTCTACCGGCTGGCATTACGGATCACTCTTAACAGTGCCGAGGCAGAAGACATTGTGCAGGATACATTGATCCGGGTCTGGAACCGACGGGATGAATGGAGTACCTTAGGCTCTGTAGAAGCCTACTGTTATACAATTGCCCGCAACCTGGCCCTTGACAGACGGGAACTCGCAGGTTCACGTACGGTGGAACTTACCCCTGAAGCTGAGAATTCCACGGAAAATTCTGGTCCGTATGATCGGATGATCAGTCAGGAATAGTTGGATATCATCCACTCCCTGGTAAACCGCCTGCCTAAGAAACAGCGTACTGTGATGCAACTCCGGGATATAGAAGGAAAAAGTTACCGGGAGATCGCAGATCTCATGCAATTCACCGAAGAGCAGGTAAAGACCACTTTGTTTCAGGCCAGAAAGAAGATCAAGCAACAATATTTGGATATTGATGGATACGGATTATAAATATATTGAAGAGTTACTGGAAAAGTATCAGGAGTGTAAAACCTCGTTGGAGGAGGAAGAGACTTTACGTCTATTCTTTACCTCAGGCCAGGTTCCTGAGCAATGGCTCTCTTACCGGTATCTTTTCTGTTACCAGCAGGCTCAGCAGTCCATAGGATTGGGAGAAAAGTTTGATGAAAAACTTCTGGCAATGCTCGAAGTTCCGGTGGTAAAAGCCAGGCGTATTACGCTTCGCACCCGGCTGGCTCCGTTATTTAAGTCTGCTGCTGTAATAGCCATACTGATCGGTGTCACCCATATTATCCACCACTCCTTTGTTCCGGAGGAGATGGATTACAATTACGATGCCTATACCGATACCTATGACGATCCGCAGGTAGCTTACCAGGAGGTCTCTTCCGCATTGGAGATGCTCTCCGAAAGGATCAACCGTACCAGGCAACAGGTCGATACTATTACGGTTGCACAGGTGATCAGTGAAACGATAGTAGAATAATGATATACAGAGTTCTTTTCTTAGTGTGTTTTTGGGGAGGCAGCCTTTTTCTGGCTGCGCAGGATTTTACCTCTTTCTTTCTGGAAGAGTATCCTCAGGATTCCCTGCTGGTGCATGTTACGGTAGGGCCTAAAATGATGGAAGAGATCCTGCAGGCAGAGAAGCCGCTTACGGAAGAGGTGTACCACCTTATATCGAACCTGAAAAGTATGCAGATGCTTACCGCTGATATAAATGCCCCTTTTTATTATGAAAGCGCGCTGGAGATAGCCCAAAACAACCCGGAACGGTATGAAACCTTTCTGGATTTTACCGGGGAAGCTGAAAAGTGGAGGATGCTGACCCGGAAAAAAACGATCTGATCATAGAACTGGTGATGCTGATGCAGGAGAAGGACCGTTTTACAGTGATCAATTTTACAGGTACAATGGATGAAGAGTTTATTGATAAAATAAGTTATACCCTGATCCCGTTGTCTGAATAGAGAAAATTTTCATTTGCTTTAAACATATAGTTAGTGTTTATTAGAACAAACACGAAGCTGTGAAGTTTCAATTCTCTCAAATTTATGAAGCTAACTAATAGAAAAAAAGAGTTACCGCGGGATGTAGTAACTCTTTTATTTTGTTTATCCGGAATCTAAATTACATTTTCTTCAGCCCTCTTTTGGAGCTATGATCAATCTTTGGATCTCCCTTATAACGAATATCTCCGCTTCCGCGTACACTGCTTTTCAGGTAATCCGTCACATAACACTTAATATCTCCTGAGCCTGCCACCATTACTTCACCCCTTTCTGCTTTCAGACCGGTAGCTTTAATATCTCCCGAACCCTTCAGGTCATAAACAATACGTCCGGTTGTACCCGATAAGTCAATATCCCCCGAACCACGCAAAGCCGCTGTTACGGTAGAACTTTTTATATTATTCAGCACAATATCCCCTAAGCCGTGCAACTGGATAGTAAGGTTGTCACACTCTATTTCTTTTCCTTTAATATCTCCGGACCCTTTTAGACTGGCTTCAAAGTTGTCTGTACGTATGCCGTTTTTCAATACTATATCCCCTGCTCCCGAGAGATGGACTCTCCGTATTCCCGGATTAGTGACCATCACTTTGACAGTACCGGAGTTACGTATATTATATCCTTTTTTATAACTTACCGACAACACTCTGTTCGTTACTTTAATATCTAGTATATCCATTATATTATCAGAGGTATATACTTTTAGTTCCGTATTGCCCGAACTATTCTGGGTATAGTAAATGTCGTTTGAACCCACCAGCTCTATTTCCTGGAAATCCCCGATCTTAAACTCCTGCGTAATGTATTTTTACTACCTGTTATGGTCTGGTTCTGAGCCTGTATGGTGCATAGATCAACCCATAGCAACATCACCACCATACCTATCATTTTTCTTTTCATACTTATAAGGTTTATCTGTTCTTTTAAAAATTATAACTTCTTTATTTTTTCCCGGTCCCCTTCTATCCGTGCATCCCCTTTGTAATTGATCTTACCCAGGCCGGATACCTTTCCTTTCAGTACCTCGTCTGCATAACAATCCACATTCCCTATACCCGAGACAGAAGCCTGGGTATGGTTTGTTGCTAATTTCAAGGCTTTTATATTGCCTTTATCACTGATCTTGTAAGAGGCATTTTCAGCTTTACCGGCCAATTTTATATTCCCTACTCCGGATATGCCTGCTGTCAGTTCGCCGGTAGAAATATGATCAAGAGTCATATTCGATACTCCTGAGATACTGGTTTTTATATTTTTAGCAACTATATGCTCACCGGTGATGTTGCTGACCCCACCTACAGAGAATTCAAGCTCTTCCTGAGTACGAAGACTGTTTTTCAATACTATGTCGGCAGCCCCCGAAACGGATATTTTTCGTATTTCCGGGTTTGTGATCATTATTTTAGCCTTATTCTTATTTCCATTTACAGATACTCCCTTTTCAAAGGCGATGGTTAATACTCTATCTTTCTCTTTGACTTGTAATACCTCGACCAGGTTGTCCGGCCCGTATATCTTTACTCCCGTATTTTCATGGCTGTTCTGGGTGTAAAGTACCTCTACCGCACCTGCCTGCACATGGATGGCATGGAAGTTCCCTACCTCTATTTCGCTGGTAATATAATTGTTACTGGGTTTTACCTGCTTCCTGTTATCTTTGCCGGATGCATAGATAAATGTGCCTGCAATAGCTACCAGACACAATGCGATGATCTTTGTTTTCATATAATGAGTTTTTAAGTATTTCTGTTTATTAGACGGAATGAATTTTAAAAACGTTGCAAAAAAATATTTTTCTTTCAAAATTCTTTTTCTGCAGAAAGATAAAGAAAGAGGGTACGCCGATGCACGTAAGTAAACATCTGGTTCCGTATGGAAGGTTGTATTTGGTTTAAAAAAGAAAGAGAAGCACTTGATATTAACCTTTTATCCGGTACTATTCCCGATTATTCCTTTTATCTTTGCCTCTATCCGATATGAAAGAAATAACAGATAAAGATTTTGGTAAAGTATTTATACGGGAGAATAACCGCGCCCGGCAGATCATCCTACGGGTAAAACCCGAAGGAGTCTATATCACAACTCCGCCTGCGTACCCTTTAAAGGAGGTTTTACGGGTGCTGGAGCAGTTTCGTGAAAAGCTGGTCCGATCCAGGAAGAAGATCGTATCTCCGGAAATTGATCCCGCCTACTCTATTGACGGAGAACTTTTCAGGCTAAAATTTATTGCCGGACAAACCGGTCGTTTCCTTTGCCGGAGTCAGGGAGAAGTCACAGAAATTATCTATCCCCCGGATACATACTTTGAAGATAAAGAGTTACAGGCATGGTTGCGTAAAGTCATAACCGAACTTTTGAGAAAAAGGGCTAAAATTATTTTACCCGTTATGCTGGAAGAATTATCCCGGAAATCCGGTCTCTCTTATCACTCAGTTAAAATAACCTCCGGACAAAGCCGGTGGGGAAGTTGTTCCAGCCAGAAACATATCAGTCTCTCCCTTTATCTGGTTTTATTACCTCTTCATCTGGTAGAATATATACTGTTGCACGAGCTCTGTCATACGGTAGAGATGAATCACAGTGCGGCCTTTTGGAATCTCCTGGATCGTTTTTGCCAGGGAAGATCCCGGGAGCTCCGGAGTGAACTTAAAAATTATCACACCGGTTTTTAGTAGAGTTGTTTAATTCCTGTTTCATCCTGTACCAATCTCACTTTACCTCCTCTGTCGCTCAGTTCAATAGTAGATACTTTTTCCGTCTCATTATCCACCAGGAGCAAAGCACTATGCTCTTCAAACCGGTTGATGGTAAATTTCAGGGAATCTCTGGGTATAATTTCATTGTAGATAAGGCTGTCATTAATATAAGCGGACATATCTTTTCCGGCAAAACCGCTGAGCAACTCGATCTCGTATACTTCCACAAAAGTACGGGTCTCATTCCGGTTTGCCTGAAGCCGCATACTCATGTATACAAATATTACCACTACAATAATGACTGCGAAGGCCAGGATACCGTTTCCAACCATGAATTGCTTGTTAATATTCAAATGTGATTTAGCCATATTTTGTCTGATATTATAAATTC
>JAJQBG010000268.1 GCA_021203405.1 Bacteroides sp. | reverse complement strand
TTTTTAAATAATTTTGTAAGGTATCTAAAAACACACTAACATGAAATTTCGCTCTGTTCTCTTATCTCTCCTGTTTTTGCCCGGGAGTTATATGTATATCTCCGGACAGCAACCGGCAGACCCCGGTACCGGGTACACCGCTGATCTATTGAAAGAGAAACCAAACCGGGGTATCATCGCTATTCACGAAGGGGAAGGTACAGTGACCATCTCCTGGAGACTTCATAAAAAAGACCCTGCCGATATTGCTTTTGACCTTTACCGTACCCTTGCGGGTGGTGAAAAGATAAAAATAAATAAAAAACCAATTACCCTTTCCACCTATATCAAAGAGAAAAACGTAGATACGACTACTGATCAATTGTATACGCTTACCCTGGCAGGAGAGGAAGAGACAATCGGTGAATACCAGCTTACGACCAAACGGGCAGCAACCCCTTATCTTTCCATTCCGATTGAGCCATTGCCTTTCGATACACTCGCCCTGTACCAGCCCAATGATATATCCATAGGCGATCTGGACGGAGACGGAGAAATAGAGATCGTACTCAAAAGAGTAGGTGCCTTTTATGCCTGCTCCCAACCCGGGATATCTCCCGGAGGAGTAATTATCGAAGCCTACAAACTGGACGGTCGCCGGATGTGGCAGGTCGACCTGGGCCCCAATATCCGGCAGGGCGCCCAATACCTGCAATTCCTGGTATATGACTTCGATGGGGACGGAAAAGCCGAAGTTGCCCTGAAAACCTCCGAAGGAACCCGCTTTGGAGATGGAAAGATAATCGGAGATACAGACGGAGATGGTATCACAGACTACGTCATCCGTGATCCCACCCTGAGAACTTACGGTAAAATACTTAGCGGTCCCGAATTTTTCTCTATTTTAGACGGAGAAACAGGAGCCGAACGGGTGCGCGGCCCTTACATTGAACGGGGACGTTCCGAAGACTGGGGAGATGATTATGGCAACCGTGTAGATCGCCAACTGGGTGCCATAGGCTATTTTGACGGACTCAATCCCTGTATCTTCTGGGGAAGAGGCTACAACGGACGTTCGGTAATGCATGCCTGGCGATATACAAACGGAGAACTGGAACAGTTATGGAGTGTGGATACCAATGAGGACCCTTATCACCAATATGCCAACCAGGGAAATCACAACATCAGTATCGGGGATGTAGATGGCGACGGAAAAGATGAAGTAATGTATGGAGCCTGCGCCATTGACCACGACGGATCTCCCCTTTATACCACCCGCCTGGGACACGGAGATGCGATGCATCTTACCGATATTGATCCCTCCCGTCCCGGTCTGGAAGTATGGCAGGGACATGAATACGCTCCCGGTGGCTCCACCCTGCGGGATGCTGCAACCGGAGAAATACTTTTCCAGATCCCCGCCGACGGAGATGTAGGAAGAGCTCTTACTGCAGATATAGATCCACGCTATCCGGGGCTGGAGATATGGACTACCCATACAGGAGGCGTATATTCCAGTAAGGGTGAGCCTGTATCAAAACAGACTCCCTCTATCAATATGGCAGTCTGGTGGGACGGAGACCTGAGCCGGGAACTGTTAGATGGTATCCGCATTGATAAATGGAATGGTTTCGGAGTTACCAATCTGTTCGACGGCAGTAATTCAGGCATTGCTTCCAACAACGGGACCAAAAAGAACCCCTGTCTGGTAGCCGATATCCTGGGTGACTGGCGGGAAGAGGTGATATGGAGAAGTGAAAAGAATGATGAAATACGCATCTACCTCACTCCCTACCCTACTACCTACCGGTTTCCCACCTTCCTCGAAGATCCGGTTTACCGGTTAAGTGTAGCTCACCAGAATGTAGGATACAATCAACCGACCCAGGCCGGATTTTATTTCGGGACAGACTACGATCCCCGGATGAAAGAACACTTCCAAAAGATGGACAGCAACCGCTGGAAAGAAAAATTGGTAGAACAAGGAACAGAAGAATGGCAAAAGAACTGGTTCTTAGATGGAAAAAGAGCCCTTGTAAAAACCACAGATCAGGGAATCTGGTTTGAGGCCGGTCCTACCCTCGCCTCCGATGCAGACCACTCCGTACTCTGGACCCGGCAGAGTTTTACCGGAGACATCAAAATAGAGTACGACTTTACCCGTACCGATTCTCTGGACCGGTTTGTAAATATCATCTATATCCAGGCCCAGGGAAGCGGCGAAGAGGGATACGACCAGGATATTGCCTTATGGAATGATAAACGGGAGATCCCTGCCATGAAAACCTATTTCAACCACATGAATACCTTACATATCAGCTATGCCGCATACGAAAACGATCCGGACCAGCAAAATCCCGACTATATACGTGGACGGCGGTATATGCCTGCCTCTAAAAAAGGACTGGCAAACACCGAACTCTGGCCTGAATACCTGTCTCCTCTTCTGTTTGAAACAGGTAAAACCTATCACATTACCATTATTAAACGCCAGACTGAAATCATTATGAAAGTGGAATACAGAGGAAAAGAGAGATACTTCTACTTCTCTGCCGAAGATTTTCCACCGATAGAATCCGGTAGAGTGGGTTTACGGCAAATGAGCGGACGTAAATCCCACTATACCAATCTTAAAATATATACCGACTAAAAGTTCTTTACTCATTTACTTACCTATCCGGCTGATCAACCCTAAAAACCAGGGTTGATCAGCTGTTTTTTCAGAAGGATCTGATATTCTGTCTGAACAAAGCCTCCTTTTTTTCCGTTTTACATCCAAATTATGGGTAAACGAATCATTTTTAAGCTATTCTATTTCTTTTCCGTCTCCATGACTCTTTTTATTGTGGTGATTACCATTGCTGCTGCACTGGCCCGTAATTTTGATCCGGAATCTTACAATTGGATGCCCTATTACGGTTTATTGCTTCCTTTTCTATTGGTTTTAAATATCATCCTGGTACTGTACTAGGGAATAAGAGGAAGAAAATGGGTATGGTTCCCGCTTATTGCACTGATAGCGAATTATGGCTCCATCCTGTCTTTTTACCAGCCACAACTTATCTTTAAAAATCAAAAAGAAGAGGGCAACTTTACGGTAGCCACTTACAATCTTTATCACCCCGGTGAAGTGTATGGAATAGAGAAAGTCCGGGAGATAGCACACTATATGGAGAGTAAACAGATAGATGTACTCTGTTTTCAGGCATTCCGGGAAAGCCGGACCATGAGCGAAGAAGAGATTAAAACCATCTTTGCCTACTGGCCTTATTACGCAACTCCCCGTCCTGAAAATGACTCCGTATTCCGTCCGGCCCTGTTCAGCCGGTATCCTATTCTGGATGAAACCCTGGTTATATACCCGGAAAGCAACAGCTGTACCCTTATATGTGATATCGCTTTCCAAAGAGATACGATACGTATCTTCAACAATCACCTGCAAACCATATCCCTGAGCGGAGTACGCGAAGAAGTCCATAGTGATATTATCAGTGAGAACCAGGAAGATACTACCCGGGAAGTTTTCGATCTATTGCCCGGAAACCTCAAAGAGAATTTTATAAAAAGAAGCAAGCAGGCACGTCTGCTGCGAAATATCATTTCAGTAAGTCCACATCCTGTTATTGTGTGCGGCGATATGAACGACACCCCTTCTTCGTATGTTTACCGGACCATTAAAGGGAGATTACGGGATGGCTTTGAGACCAAAGGAAGCGGATACGGATATACCTACCGGTATGCCGGCAAACTATTACGGATTGATTACATTCTGTACTCCGATAAATTGGAAGGAGTAAATTACCAGTCACCTTCGGGACTCAATTACAGCAGGCACAATCCGGTTATTATGGAATTCCGTTTTTAAGATCAGGTTCCCGAACAAAAAAATTGTCCGGAAAACCACCAGAGTATCCCGGACAACTACCTGAAACCTTTTACCTTTCCTCTAATCCACTAACGAAAATCAAACATCAGTTTCATACGAATACCTTCATCACCTTTTTTAATGCGGATATTTCCCGGCTGACTTTTAGGTCCATGTTCAGAAACAGGCTTATAACAACGGATCGCCGGTATATCATACAGGAACGAAAGATCACCTTCCGGGAACTCCGGCATAGTAGGCTGCCCATTCTGTCTTCCTTCAGGCTCCTGCGGAGTAAATACCCGGAAGAAGATCCCGTCACTTTCGGAATATACAGTGAAAGGTGAATTTTTACTTTCCAGAGTGGCCCAGTACAGATTGGCGTGATACCCTTTAAACTCAGGATAAACAAGTCCATACAGACTCTCTCCGGTTATGGTATTATTATACTCTTTTTCCCAGATATTATAATTAGTCCCTTTAATACGGTTCTTCCAAACCCGGTAAGGTCCACGTCCCATCCAGCGCATTCCCGCTACATCCTCTTCCGGATAGGAGAAAGTTATACCAAAGTTCAGGATATTGGCATCCGTAAAAGCATCGTCAAAGCCACCGCCTCCGGTAGCCCGGTTCAACATGACCGCATCCATATAAAGAAGTCCGCTACCAGTAAGTTTCCATACGATGGAATCAATACCCCCCAGGTATTTGGCAATAAAAAAGGCATCTCCTTCCAGTTCTTCAATGCGGTATTCCTGGAATTTTACTTTCATTCCCACCGGTACAGGTCCGTCTGTGAACGGAATAACAGTTTCCCCCTTTTTAATGGTACCGATCATTCCATTCTCCTTATTGAAAGTCACAGAAAGAGCAGGCGTTTTAAGAACCACTTCCTTATCCAGATCCAGTGCGACCGCCATTCCGGAACGATCCATCCCCCTCTCCTGTTCGGCAAAATATTCATCTGCATACTTCACCGGCCAGCTCCAGGTACAGATAGATTTCCCGAACTTATCAAAAGCCTCTACTTCCAGTACATCACTCTTGAAGAAACCAGCCGGAACATCCATACGAGCCTTTCCGGTCTCACCCGGATCAATAGCCGGCAATTTCACCTCCCCGGAAGCCACTATTTCAGCTTCACCTCCCCGGAGCGGAGAAGGAGTCGATAATAACCGGTATACCATCCTGCAATCACGCAGATTGGTAAACAGATAAGTATTAGATACAAAGAACTCACCGTTAAAAGAAGGCGTGATAAATAATTTACGGAACTGGATAGGAGCCCATACCTCCCGTACCGTGTAATAACTACCCTCTTTCTCCCGGTAAGGCCCTACTATACCATCGGCCGCATTAAAGGCTTCGGTATCCAAAATTCCTCCCTTATCCGTACGACGTACGGCATTATCACTAAAATCCCACATAAAACCACCGGCAAAAAGCGGATGAGCCGTATAATTATCCCAGAAATCCTCCAGACCGGCACCATGACCCTGGTCATACATACCGTGCATAAATTCAGTAGGCATAAATACCTTATAACCATTTACAAAACGAGCCACTCCTGTCAGGAAAGTCGGATAATGGTGAGTATCCAGATCATCAAAATCCGCCCAGGCATGGATGACATGACGTTTCTGAGGATCATACTCCCTGAAAAGCGGATCCAGATCGTAATTAAACCCACCCTCATTTCCGTTGCTCCACAACACAATAGAAGGATGATTTACATCCCGTACCATCATTTCATGCAACAGTTTCGTACCCACTTCGGTATCATATTCGGTCTGCCAGCCCGCCAGCTCGTTCACAACCAATATTCCCAGAGAATCACACATCTCTATAAAGTGCTTATCCGGCGGATAGTGGAAACGTACAGCATTCATATTCATCTCCTTGATCAATAAAGCATCCTGCAAACTGATCTCCCGGTTAGTTGTGCGTCCACCGTCCGGATGGAAAGAGTGTCGGTTAATTCCCTTCATCACCAGTTTGGTCCCATTCATATAGATACCATCCCTCGGACGGAATTCTATGGTACGAAAGCCGATCCGTTCCTGCATCGTATGTATTTTCTCCCCCTTATCATTCAGAAGATCCAGTGTCATTACATACAGATTCGGATCTTCCGGATTCCAGGTTTTAACCCCCTTCCAGTGAGTAGTTACCCACTGGTTGTCAGAATCATTCAACCGAACCACCTGAGCCGGATAAAACTCTTTTTCATCCAACGAAGAGATGGTAGTAGCGAGCGAATACCCCGCCTCTATTCCGTTAAAAACAACCTGGGCCGATAACTCTCCGCCGGCAGCCGCATCAACTGCCACCCGTTCAATATTCGCCTGAGGTTTGGCCTCCAGATAGACCGGACGATAAATCCCTCCGAATGTCCACCAGTCAGCCATACGCTCCGCTCCGTTCACAGAACGATTGGCAGAATGTTTCCAGACCAATACCTCCAGACTGTTTTTCTTTCCATAATGCAGTTTATCCGTAATATCATATTCAAACCGATAAAAACCGCCCTGGTGAATATCCCCGGCAAGTTCCCCGTTGATCTTCACTTCAGTATCCGTCATAACTCCTTCAAAAACGATCTTTACCTGTTTATTCTTCCAGTCAGCAGGAACTTTAAAAGAGTAACGATAAGTACCCGTCTCTTTACTGGGTTCATTCCCTTTCACTATATACCAGCGTCCGTAGGTATATTCACCAAATCCCTGTAATTCCCACTGCGAAGGAACCTCTATTCTGGTCCATTTCTTACTATTTTGCCCATCCGAGCAATAAAATTCCCAGGTTTTCGTATCCCCCAGGCCGTGACCGGACAACATCAGTGTTTCCGTCTGCTGAGCATATCCCCATGAAGCTAAAAGTACGAAAAGTGCGGATAGATAGTGTTTCATAGTTTCTGTCCTTTTTCTGTTAAATGATTATCTGAGGCAAATTTAATCATATTAGCGGGAAAAAAATCTCTCCTCCCTATACATATCAATGGAGAGATTGTTCTTTTTGCAGTTTTTTTGTTCACTAAGTCGTATACCTATGCAGAACAGGCTTCCTGACACCGGTAAAATAAAAAGTATCCTCGTAAACAAGCCCGGTGTTTTTAAAGTTAGTGAACAAGTTCATAAAAAACCATTAAATAACGTACAAACAGGCGAACCGGAATGAGATTTTAAAGCTGTGAATTATTTTTATTGTATATTTGCGCCTAATTATGAGACGCATTTTAGTAACATACCTGCTCCTGCTGACTGTATGTTTTGCCGGTAAGACACAATTCAGGAGTGGTGGTGACCTGATCGATCCGGAAACCGGAATGGTAGTGGACGATCCCTCCCAGACCCGCCGTGTGGTACAGGACAGTGTGGAGATCATCTCCCTTCCTCCTACAGTATATATGTGGAGAATTGATGAAAAGTTCGGTACCATCCTTCCGATCCCGGCTGATACGCTGCAACATAACTTTCAGAACACCAACCTGATGGAGGGTATGTACGGCCACTACAACTACTTAGGAAACCTGGGTGCTCCCCGGTTGTCCCGTATCTTTTTCGACCGGGAGGAGAACTCCTCTTTTCTCTTTCTGGATCCCTACTCAGCTTTTATGTTTACTCCCGGCCAGTTTAACTTTACCAATAGTAATATCCCTTATACAAACCTTACCTACTACAAAGCAGGAAGTAAAAGAGATGGAGAAGAGCGGTTTAAATCCTATTTTTCCGTTAACGTAAACAAAAAGTTTGCTTTCGGGTTCAATTTTGACTACCTCTATGGTCGTGGAAGATACGCCCACCAGAATACCGCCTTCTTTAATGCAGCACTCTTTGCCAGTTATATCGGTGAAAAATACCAGATGCATGCCATGTATAGCAACTTTAGCCTCAAGATGGCAGAGAACGGAGGCATTGAAGATGACAGGTATATAACTAACCCCGAAGAGATGAGTGAGGGAAAAAAGAACTATGAACCCTCCAACATCCCGACCAACCTGGATGCTGCCTGGAACCGTTACCACTCCATTTACGGCTATCTTACACACCGCTATAACGTAGGTTTTGAACGGGAAGTAGTACAACCATTAGTGGTACAGAACGAAGAGGGCGAAGGAGAGGTACAGGAATCATCCGAACAAATTTATGAATTCGTACCGGTAACCAGTTTTATCCACACTTTTAAACTGGAACGCTCCCGTCGTCGTTTCATGGTTAAGGACGATTCCAATGAATTTTTCCCTGTTCCTGAGAACAATCCGGGAGGATACATCCGTACCGACGGATTAGCCAACGATACAACCGTATACATAGGTGCTAAAAATATGCTGGGTATCTCCCTGTTAGAAGGTTTCAACAAATATGCCAAAGCCGGCCTGACTGCCTATGTAGAGCACGAAGTACGGAAATATACCCTGATGGGATCTGATTCAACACACGTGGATGAATATACAGAGCATGAAATATATGCGGGAGGAAGACTCTCCAAACAGGAGGGGACTCTGCTTCACTACAATGCTACCGGCGAAATAGGCTTTGCCGGAAAAGCGTTGGGACAGTTCCGTCTGAAAGGAGATATGGATCTGAACTTCAGGTTTTTTAAAGATACCGTAAACCTGATAGCCCGCGCCAGCGTAACCAATACACTTCCCTCCTTCTTTATGCGCCATTATCACTCCAATTACTACTGGTGGGATAACGAAGATATGGACAAAGAGTTCCGTACCCGTGTAGAAGGCGAATTGAATATCCAGCGCTGGAGAACCAATCTGCGGGCAGGTGTGGAGAATATTAAAAATTACACCTACTTCAACGCAGATGCTCTTCCCACACAGGAGTCAGGGAATATTCAGGTTCTTTCCGCCATTCTCAGACAAGACTTTAAGCTGGGCCCCCTCCATCTGGATAGCGAAGTAGCCTACCAGAAATCGAGTAACAATACGGTATTACCCCTACCCGACCTCTCTGTTTACAGCAATCTTTACCTCCAGACCACGCTCGCCAAGAAAGTGCTGAGCGTACAATTAGGAGCCGACGTCCGCTATTTCACCAAGTATTATGCACCGGACTATGCCCCCGGGGTCAATCAGTTCCATATTCAGAGAGGAGATAACAAAATTGAGCTCGGCGGATATCCCATTGTCAATGTATACGCCAATATACATTTAAAGAGAACCCGCCTTTTTGCGATGATGTATCACGTCAACCGGGGAAGCGGCAATGCCATGTCATTCCTGGTACCCCACTATCCCCTGAATCCCCGTATGCTAAAATTAGGTATATCCTGGAACTTCTATGACTAATAAATATATACGCTATATTATCCTGGTGTTCATTGCTTCCCTGATCGCTACTTTTCTATTCAACAAAGAGAACACTCAGGAAGAGAGTAATCCTGTAACCACCCGTGACTACAAAGAAATTGATCAGGAAAAAGTACTGCGGGCAGTGACCGAGTACAACAGTGTCAGTTATTTTGTAGAGGGCGATACAGTAGCCGGTTTTAACTACGACCTGCTGATGCGTTTTGCGGCAGACAGAGGATGGCAACTTGAGATCACTCCCGAAATGAGCATTGAAAAACGTCTGGAAGGATTACTTTCCGGCAAATACGATCTCATAGCCAGTAATATTCCGGTAACCAGTCCCCTGAGAGATTCCCTCTCCTTAACCGAACCGGTGCTTCTGAACCGCCAGATATTGATACAGCGAAAAAACGAAACCAGCGAAGAAGGAGTGATCCGAAGTCATCTCGACCTGGCCGGTAAAACACTCTATGTAGTAAAACACTCCCCTGCTATCCTGCGTATCGGGAACCTGGCAGATGAGATCGGCGAAACGATCCATATAGAAGAGGTAGAAAAATATGGCCCAGAACAACTCCTTGCTATGGTAGCACACGGAGATATTGACTATGCAGTATGCGACGAGGCCATTGCACTGGCAGCAGCTTCCCAATACCCGCAACTGGATATAGAGACCAGTATCAGCTTTACCCAATTTTATTCGTGGGGACTTCCCAAAGAATCCAAAGCGTTGTCAGATACCCTTAACCAGTGGATCCATCAGTTCAAAACAGAGCCGGTTTACCGGGAACTTATCAACAAATACACCCGGTAATTCTATCGGCAGCATTAAATCACGACCGATCCCTCTTCAAACGTCTCAATTTCGTGGCGAAGTGCAGTTATACTTCCATACTGGAACGCATTTCCAACTACGGAAAGAGTAGTTGCCGAATACCCTACAAAAGTACCAAATAACGCAAATACAAAATAAAGAATTAAAAAATAGAAGGGCAACTGTGCCATATCGCCCACCTGTACCGAATGAAGGTAGAGACCGTAGATCAGAATGGCAATATAAAAAGGCAACAACGCTACTACCTGGATAATAATCCCTACTATAGTCATAGCAAAATGCACGGCAAAAGTAGATCCCCAGTAACGGAATCCTGTTCTGTAGGTCTCAACCAATGTGGCCAATGCTCCCTTTTCTCCTATAACAGCCACATAAGGAGATAATAAAGCCGGGATCAGCAGCGCAAAAAAGAGCGGCAAAGTTACAATAAGTGTATAGGGAGAAACAAAGACCAATCCGATCGCAATACCCAGGCAAAGTATAAATAGCAGGGTAATAAGCGCAAACACCCCCAATACCTTCAATGACTTTTTAAGTACCGGAGCTTTTATATCTCTCCACGAGAGCGAAAGGGTCAACTCCTTTTCCTGAGAATATTGTATCAGATGAATGAGTAGTCCGTAAAAGAGTGAACCTCCTGCCAATATGGCCACTAACATACAAAGCGAAAGGATACTGTACATTACAAGACCGGAATTAGAAAGTCCCCCTTCCAAAACCTGGTTAACATACCTATTATAATAAAACATATAAAGCGTAGCTATCACCGAAACAGGCACCACAATATAACTACCCAGCTTCAACAAAACCCTGAAATTATCGTTGATAAATTTGAACGCAGCGTGCAAACGTCCCGATACAC
>JAJQBG010000158.1 GCA_021203405.1 Bacteroides sp. | reverse complement strand
CAATGTGGTTTTAGTTCGCGTACCTCATTTTTCCGCTCTTTTAAAAAACTTACCGGTAAAACCCTTGCCGAATACATAAAGGAGAAAGGACTTGATATCCAGAAATAGTATATACTTCTCTTTATCGTGGGTAAAACCAGTACCAAAATAATATGAAACTCTTTTTCTTGTTTGTCTAATAGTTTGTTTATCAGTTAATTGAACTATTTTATGTCTCATCCATTAGGGTGAAACCTATTCAGCTGTTTTTTAGTATGTTCCAGGGAAAACTGTTTCTACTTTTGCTTGTAATAAAACAAGTCTGTTAACTTAGAGAACACACCCATGAAGAACCCTTATTTCCCACTTTTCATTGTTATGCTTTTTATGGCGACAGGGTGTTTCAGTGAACCTGAAAAAGCTACCCTGATCCCGGACAGAGAGATAAAGTATTGTAGTCTGCAGGCCGGAATTACCTTAAAAGATCAACCCGCTGCTGACTCTTTACCACACGCTATGGAACGTACCGACACCCGGTGGCAATACACTCATCCCGGTTCCTGGACCTCCGGGTTCTGGCCGGGTATATTATGGTATCTGTATGAAGCCACCGGAGATCCGGACTGGGAAACGCATGCCTGGTACAGTTCGGAGACCCTCCTCCCTGTTACCTGTAAAAAAGCCCGCAGTCACGATATCGGATTTATCACAATGTGTAGCCTGGGGAACGGATACCGGCTCACGGGTGATACCATTTACCGGGAGGCTTTACTCAGGGCAGCCCATTCCTTAACAGCTCTTTACAACCCGGTAGTAGGAACCATTCTCTCCTGGCCCGGTATGGTGGCCGCAGAAGGGTGGCCGCACAATACCATTATAGATAATATGATGAACCTGGAACTTCTGCTCTGGGCCTCCAAGAACGGGGGAGGAGAGGAGTTGTATCAAATAGCTGTAAGCCATGCCGACTGCACCATGGAAAACGGATTCAGGGACGACCTTACCTCTTACCATGTAGCCGTTTACGATACCATCACCGGAGATTTCATCCGGGGAGTTACCCACCAGGGATTGTATGACCACTCCATGTGGGCCAGGGGGCAGGCCTGGGGAATATATGGCTATACTTTTATGTACAGGGAGACCGGAGAAGAACGTTACCTCGATTTTGCTTCCCGGATCACAGATACTTACCTCAGCGAACTTCCGCAGGACCTTGTTCCTTACTGGGATTTTATGGCCGTATCAGTTCCGGACAAAGCTTTCCGGGATGCTTCTGCAGCAGCCATCACAGCTTCTGCGCTCCTGGAATTAAGTACCTATATAAAAGATCAGGAAAGATCTTCCTCGTATCGGAAGAGCGCTGAACAGATGCTTGCTTCCCTCTCTTCCGAAGCCTATCAGGCCAGGTCTGAGAAAAGTGCTTTTCTACTCCATTCAGTAGGACATATGCCTAAAGAAAGAGAGGTAGACGGATCCATTATCTATGCCGATTACTATTACCTGGAAGCACTCATACGCCTTAAGAGATTACAGGAAGGAAAACCCGTTATCTGATCCGGAAAAAATGAAGTAACAATCTTTAAATCTTACTGACCATGGAAGCCATTTACACAAAAAATAATCAACGGGTAGAACATTTTACCCCGGAAAAAGTCTATAGCCGGTACTATCCGAATTTTGTATCTTTTGCCTGTCACCTTACAGGCTCTAATTTACATGCCGAAGATATTGTACAGGATGTATTTGAAACTCTCTGTAAACACTCCTCTGTGTTCGTTTCCGAACAGGCACTCTTAAAGTATATCTATCGATCCATTTATAACAGAGGGATCGATCTGATCCGGCACAGGCACATTTGTAACCGGTATGAAGAGAATGTGCTGGAAGAGGAGAAAAGAAAGATCCTCCTTCCCGTATATGACATCCTTTATAAAGAACTGCACGGTATGGTGGAGAAGCGGATCGAAGCCCTTCCTCCCAGATGCCGGGAGATATTTATCCGTAAATACAGGGAAGAACAATCCAATCCTGAGATCAGTAAAAGCCTGGGACTTTCAGTAAAAACTGTCGAGAATCAGGTTTTTATAGCCCGTGTAGCTTTGAAAAAATACCTGGATACCTATCTCTGTAGCTGAAAAATAATGAAATAGATTATAAATAAGATTCATCGTATGAAAAGAGTTGTAGTATATCTCTGTTGCCTGTGCAGCCTGGTATGGCTGAAGGCAGAAAATACAGAACTGTTCTCGCCGGACGAAAAGATCCGGATCCGGTTCTCTGTTTCAGAAACCTCCTCTGTTTCCCATCCCGGAGTGGCAGAAGGTACTCCTTATTATGAAGTATGGTATGACGGAGAACCCTTCCTGCTCCCTTCCTGGTTGGGATTTGAACTGGTAGGGAGCGCCGAATTAAAGCATTACTTTCAGATAGCAGAGGTAAAATATGACCGGCAGCGCTCCTCCTGGAAACCCCTGTACGGAGAGCGGAGCGAATATCCCGATAGTTACAATGAAATGAGGATCATACTGGAAGAAACACTCTATCCCAACCGGAAGATCCATATCCTTTTCCGGGCTTATAACGAAGGGATCGCTTTCCGGTATGAGATCCCCGCACAACCCGGATTGGAAAAAGTGGTGATCAATCGTGAATATACCGAATTCACTTTTCCCCGGTATGCTCCTGTCTGGGAATCCTACGGGCACGAGGGTAAATATTACAAAGTATACCCGTCCGAAATTAAGCCGGATTGTGAACTCCCGTTAACCTGTATAACGGCTTCGGGCATTTACGGAGCCATCATGGAGGCCGGTAATCATCATTACCCGAGAGCCTATGTCGAAGCTCCTTACCGCAGGGAGAATACCATCCGCATCGCTTTACGGGGAGAGGCAAAGAGTACCGAAGGAATGGTGACCGCCTGGCGGGCCATCACCCTCTCTTCTACACCCGGTGGATTAATGGAGCAGAATTACTTGCTACTGAACCTCAATGAACCGTGTAAAATCGCAGATACCTCCTGGATCAAACCCGGAACAGCCATGCGGGAAACGGTTATCTCCACTCCGGAAGCCTATACAATGATCGATTTTTGTCAGCGCAAAGGCATTGATTATATGATCTTTGACTGGGGATGGTATGGAGTAGCCAACAGCCATAAGAACGATCCTTCCTATGTAAACGTCACCCATCCTACCACCGGCGAACCTATACCCGGTCATCCCGGACTGGATCTGCCTGCTGTGATCCGGTATGGCCGGGAGAAAGGAGTAGGTATTTTCCTCTATGTAAACCGGGAAGGGCTGGAACGCTATGCCGATAAGATATTCCCTCTTTTTAAAGAGTGGGGCGTAAAAGGGATTAAGCCCGGCTTTGTACAGGTTGGAAAACAAGAGTGGCAGGAGTGGATGGAGATGATCGTAAAGAAGGCTGCTGAATATAATTTATTGGTAGATATCCACGATGCCTATCGTCCCAACGGATTTAGCCGTACCTATCCCAATTTATTAACCCAGGAAGGCATCCACGGGAACGAACAAAATCCCAATGCCGACCACGATGTGATGTTGCCCTTTACCCGTTTTACGATCGGTGCAGGAGATTATACTCCGGGCTACTGCCGGGGCGATCTGCAATCCACGTATGCCCACCGCCTGGCACTTCCGGTTATCTATTACAGTCCTGCCCAGTTCCTCTTCTGGAGAGAAAAGATCAGCGAATGCCACGAAAGGCCGGAACTGGAATTGTGGGAACACCTGCCGATTGTATGGGAGGATACCCGGGTACTTTCCGGTGAAATAGGCGAATATATTGTAGTAGCCCGCCGTTCCGGCAACAGCTGGTATATCGGAGGCATCACCAATACCCATGCACGCACTATAGAACTGGATCTCTCTTTCCTTCCCGCAGGATATACTTATAAAGCTACCTGCTACACGGATAAAGATCTTTTTTCCGGAGAGGTAGAGATCCGGAGAAAGCCTGTCCGGAGAATAGATAAAATAACCTTTCCTTTACAACCCTCCGGAGGATTTGCGGTCCGGATAACGCATGAATAAAAAAAAGAATGGCGGGCTCCCTAAAAAACAGGGAATGGTTTTGGGTGACTGCCCACTTTCACCCGTTTACTGATAAAACCAACCTTGCCGGGCTTCCGGAAAAACAGAAAGACCAGGCTGCTTGTGAGAAAAATTTAATTAACCGTTAAACTTAGTAGTATTATGATGAACAGAAACTGCATTGTCAAATCATTTTTTTATTGCTGGCTATCGCTGCTTCTTCTGCCCCACTGAGTGCGGAAGAAGGGATCAGCGCTTCAGCATCCTCACCGGATATTCCGGTTACACAGAGGATCCTACAGGCTCCGGCAGGAGTAGCCGGTACGGTAACAGATACCCAGGGAGAACCTGTTATAGGAGCTACCGTTGTGGTAAAAGGTACCACTACAGGTACCGTCACAGATCTGGAGGGACACTTTTCCATACCCACCTCTTCCAGGGATCGCCTGCAAATATCCTATGTAGGCTATGAAACCCAGGAGCTGGTTGTAGGAAACCGCTCTTCCATTCATATTATCCTGAAGGATGATACGGAACTACTGGACGAACTGGTTGTGGTAGGATATGGCTCTGTGAAAAAATCAGACCTTACCGGAGCCATCTCTACGGTCTCTACCGAAACACTTTTACGCGGAGGAAAGACCAATGCCGTAGGGGGGCTCCAGGGAGCAGTGCCCGGAGTAAATATCCTCCGGAACAACAACAAACCCGGAGGAGGCTACGATATTAAAATACGAGGGCTGAGTTCGATCGAAGGTTCCAGCGCTCCGCTGGTCGTTATTGACGGAGTACCGGGTGCCAGTCTGGATAATATCAATCCGGATGATATTGAAAAAATTGATATCCTGAAAGATGCCTCTTCTACGGCTATTTACGGATCAAGGGCTACCAACGGAGTTGTGATGGTCACTACCAAACGCGGAGTCTCCGGTAAACCCAAAATTTCATACAGCGGATATGCCGGCTTCCGTAAATATACCAATATGCCCGATATGATGTCGGGAGATGAATATGTACAACTGGCCCGCGAAGCGGTTCGTGCCACCAATGGAAATGTATATAAGACAGACGAAGAGATCTTTACCGATCCCTCCGAATTAAAAGCCGTACAAACCGGTAACTATTACGATTGGATCGATGCGATCTCCAACCCCGCTTTCATTACCAACCATACCATTTCTGCTACCGGCGGTACCGAATCTGCCCGCTATACCCTCTCCGGAGGTTACTATTTTGAAGACGGTATGTTGAATCTCCAGGAGTTTACCCGTTACAACCTCCGGGCAGCTATTGATCTGGATGCCAACGAGTATGTAGGTTTTGGAGGAAGTCTTTACATGACCCATTATGTACGCGATACAGGGAACAGTGACCTGCTGCAGGATGCTTTCCGGATGCGTCCTACCTAGCATCCCAACAGCCTGGTTACCGGTGAGGAAGAGTGGAAGTATGCCGGTAACGGCCTCTTCAATCCGTTGGTTACCAATAAAAACGAGTTTAATAAGACCAAACGGGTAAACCTATTGGGTAATCTATATTTGAAAATAACTCCGGTGAACGGGCTGGAGCTGAGATCCTCTTTCTCTCCCAATATGACTAATGACCAGATCGGCCAGTACCGGGGAGTATGGACAAAAGCCTTGCAGGGTACGGCAGCCGGAGCGACCAACAACCTGAAAAAAGATAACTATACCGACTGGGTATGGGATAACATCGTCAATTACAAATGGTCCAGAAGCATTCACGCACTGGATCTAACCGGCGTATTCTCCATGCAGCAGTCACAAACAGAGAATATGAACGGTGCCTCCAAAGACCTCACTTACAACTCTTTGTGGTACAACCTCCAGGGAGGTGAAATGACTACACTCACTTCCGGCTTCCGGCAATCAAGCCTGATGTCTTACCTGGCACGTGTGAACTATTCCCTCTTAGACAAGTATCTGGTAACAGCCAGTATCCGTTATGACGGATCCTCTAAACTGGCCGATGGTAACAAATGGGCTTTATTCCCCTCTATAGCCGGAGCATGGCGTATCAGTGAAGAGGCCTTCCTCCAGGGAGCAGACTGGCTCTCCAACCTGAAAATCCGTATCAGTTACGGCCAGACTGGTAATAACACCGTAAATCCTTACTCTACCCAGGGCACGATCTCCGGTTCTAAATATTACTCCTTCGGCAATAACGAAGTGATCGGTAACTTGCCTAATAACCTTCGTAACGACCAGTTAGGATGGGAACGTACTTCCGAATATAATATCGGTCTGGACTATGGTTTCTTTAACAACCGCATCTCCGGTAGTATAGAGTATTACAACCGCCTTACCAAAGACCTGATCATGAGCAGGAGTGTACCCACCCACCTGGGCTATTCCAGCCTGAAGGATAACGTAGGTTCCGTACGTAACCAGGGGTTTGAGTTAGCCCTGAATACCGAGAACATCCGTACAAAAGATTTTTCCTGGAAAACAAACTTTACCCTTTCCTATAATAAGAATGAGATCGTAGATCTCTCTTTCAAGGAAGACCTGGGTGTCTATTCAGACCAGCTTGCAGGTATGTGGGGCGATTACTCCAACCCCTGGTTCATTGGTCAGCCTATTGATATCAACTGGAACTTCCGGACGATCGGCGTATGGCAACTTGGAGAAGAAGAGGAGGCAGCCAAATATGGGCAGCGACCGGGACAGTTCCGCGTAAAGGACTTTGACAAAGATGGTACGATCAATGCCGATAAAGACCGGTTCATTGATGGAAAACGTACTCCCGACTGGAACGGAGGGATGACCAATATCTTTCAGTACAAGGATTTTGACCTCTCTTTTCACATGTACTTCCAGACAGGTGCCCGTATGCGGAACCAGTTCTACGTATCGTGGGCACTGGAAAATAACAACCTCAACTTCAATAATCTCCGGAAGGATTACTGGACACCGGAAAACCCCTCCAATACCATGGCACAACCCTCTAATATGGGGCCTTACAGAGAGTGAACAGTACCAACAAAAGTATATCGCATGTAATGCACAGCACCAATTTCCTGAAAGTCTCTTATATTACCCTGGGGTACACCTTCCGGAAACATCTCTTGGAGAAGGCAAAGATCGGTCATCTTAGGCTCTATTCGACTGTGCAGTATCCTTTTACCTTTACAAAGTTCAGCGGGTTCGATCCTGAACAGGCAAGTGCCGGTATCGGTACTACGGATGCTATGACCTGTAACCTGATTTTCGGATTAAATGTTTCATTCTAAAACAGTACTACCATGAAAATAAAAAAATATATAGCCAAAGGAGTTCTGCTCTCCGGTATAACCCTGTTATCTGTCTCCTGCTCCGGGTTCCTGGACGAGGTAAACTACTCCGGACAATCTGCAGAAGAGTATTTTGCCACCGGTTCCGGGTATGAAAGTTTGGTCAACGGTTGCTATTCCACCCTGAAAAGATGTCTATAACAAAAAAGATTATCATGTACTTTCCCAGTTGGGAACAGACATCTTTACACAGAACTATTCCGGTAGTGTGCAGGTACTGAACCAGTATACTACTACCTTCGATTCCAATCAGGGAAATGTAAGCTCTCACTGGAACAGTCTTTACACCTCCCTGAAGAATGTCAATGCAGCCCTGGACAGAGCACCTAATGTCATTCTCAAATCAGCAGATCCGGATGGATTGGAAGAGAGTGTACTGGAACAACGGGTGGCAGAAATGAAAGTATTACGGGCCCTCTACCTGTTTGAGATCGTAAAGAACTGGGGACAGGGACCCCTGATGGTCAGTGAACCGACGGCTCCTGTCTGGACAGCCGAATTTGCTTCCGGAGAAGCATTCTATACCCAGATATTGCAGGACCTCGAAGATGCCATCAGGATACTGCCTGCCCGCCAGACAGGCAACGATTTCGGACGCATGTCCGCCTCCGCTGCCAGGCATCTCCGGGCACTTGTTTACCTGACCCGTGGCTATGAATCTTATGCCGATCCCCGTGACTTTCAGCAAGCTTACAGCGATGCGGTAGAGGTCATTGAGAACTCCGGTCACCAGCTCCTTCTGGATTACCGGCTGGTTCACCAGCAAGCCAATGAGATCAATGACGAGATCATTTTCAGTATCGGTTTTTCTACCTCTGCCAACCACAACACCAACCGGTGGAATATGTGGATGTACTTTGCCTACCGGGAAGGTTGGCAGGGACTCTCCAAAAGTGCCTACTACGGGAACGATGATGCAGCTGCCATGCCTACCAAGCTGGGTTACCTGATGTTCGACTGGAAAAAAGACCGTCGTGCCTCTGTTACATTTATGAGTCCACTCAACGGCGATCCGGCTACCTCTACGGATGGCAAGGACGCCGGAAAGAACTGGTTTGAATGTACTACTCCTGTAGAAGGCCTGTACGAACAGGGAGATAAGGTTGTCTATTTCCCGGTGCCGGTTGAAGACTCTTTTAAACAGTGGAGCCAGGGTGATAAAGATGCAGTAGTATACCATGTATATAACTATCCCCAGGGAGATCTTACCGATTTTACCGACGAGGATCACTATAAGAACGGATACCAGAGCTCCAATTCCACCACCCGTGCCTTCCTGCCGGTATGGAAATTTAAAGATGGAAATACAGAGTATAAAGAGAGTGGCGACCCTTCCGGTACCCGGGATATTTACCTGTTCCGTCTGGCCGAGACCTGTTTGATCGCTGCTGAGGCTGCGGTACAGAGCGGAGATAACGGCAATGCTTTGCATTATATCAATAGAGTCCGTGTAAGAGCCGCCTATAACGCTCCCGAGGATGGACTGGAACTCTACAGTGGCACAGTGACACTGGATGATATCCTGGATGAACGTGCGTTGGAGCTTCTGGGAGAAGCACCCCGCTGGAACGACCTGCAACGTACCCGTAAACTGGCCGAAAGAGCCCTGAAGTATAACTGGGATATTACCCACATTACCGGAGGTATTCCTACCCAGCTTAGTGAAGAGACATTCAGAAATAAGTATATTCGCCGGCCGATTCCTCTTTCCTGGCTCAACTCCCTGGGTAACGGACAGGAACTTGGTAACAATCCGGGATGGTGATCGGTGCGATCCGGTAAAACAGACACGGAACGGCTTTCGGGCCGTTCCCTATAATTATTCATATAAGTAAGGAACAGATGCGAACCAAAGAACTGCTAACCATTTTTTTATAACTCTCTGCTGCTTTTTACGGGCAGAAGAGTTTGTACATCCGGGATTGCTTCATACGCAGGAGTCGCTCACCCGCATCCGGAATTTAGTAAAAGAAAAGAGCGAACCCGCTTACGGCTCTTACCGGATACCGGCCTCTTTGCCGGAAGCATCCGCTGCCTATTCTGTAAAGGGATCCTTTGAGAACATAAGCCGGGCAGGCAGATACGGATATACCAAAGATCCCTGCGAACGTGATTTCAATGCCGCTTATTACAATGCCCTGCAATGGATTATTACCGGGAATGTACAACACGCAGATAAGAGCATGGAGATCCTCCGCGCCTATGCTTCCCGGTTAAAAGCCATTCATGGGCCTGATGATCCGCTCTGTGCCGGCCTGCAGGGGTTTATGCTGGTCAATGCCGCTGAAATTTTGCGGTATACGTATCCGGCAGATACCTACCCTGCCGGGTGGGACCAGGAAGATTCCCGGCAGGTAGAACGTATGTTCCGGGAGGTTTTCCAACCTGTACTGACCCAGTTCTATGATACTCCTCCCTACACCAATGGTAACTGGGGGATTGCAGTGACTAAAGCCCAAATGGCTTTCGGTATATTTATGAACGACCGTAACCTGTACGAAGAGGCAAAAGAGTTCTTCTATAAGGGAAAAGACAATGGATCGTTGCCGAATTATGTCGCTGAAACAGGGCAGTTGCAGGAGAGTGGGAGAGACCAGCAGCACTGTATGCTGGGGATCGGATGCCTGGCAGAGATCGCCGAACTGGCCTGGTCTCAGGGAGAAGACCTTTATGCAGCACTGGATAACCGTATCCTGAAGGGATATAAGTATCTGTCTGCCTCCAATCTGGGTTATGAAGTTCCTTTTACCACCTGGAAAGATATCACCGGTAAATACTGCAACTGGCAAAATTTAGGAGAAGATGGAATGGGACGTTTCCGGTCTGTTTTCGAAATAGGTTATAACCATTATGTATACCGGCGGGGATTGGAAATGCCTTATACCAGGCGGGTTCTTTCGCTGGTGCGTCCGGAGGGTGCCGGTTTTACCTGCGATAATCCGGGATTCGGAAGCCTCTTATTCTTTCTATCTGGGAGGTGATCTGAATAGAGGAAAGATACCGGGAAAGATCGATGAAGGAGCAGATAACCGGAGAGGATGGAGCTTTGGAACAGCAGCTTTCCGTGCTGCGGATGGAAAATTCGGACTTCTCTCTTCCGGAGCCGCTATGGAGAAACGGAGAATACAGTATAATGCCGGCGACTATCCCTATATCGGAATTAAAGTTCTTTCTCTTCCTGATAAACTTCCTGCCGGATGGTTCCAGGTAAGCTATAGCGTTAACAGTGCACCCGAGTACTGGAAGTTAGAGAGGGAACAGGCGATCCGGGTAGAGAAGGATATCTATATCTATGATATACGGAAGATACTCTCCAACAACGGTACCCCTTTTTCCAACCGGGAAGTCTCTGTTACTTTACTACTCAATTTTGGAGAGACTAACGGAGTTCCGGTAGAGATCGATTGGATACGATCGGAAAGTACTCCGGACGCTTTACTGAAAGAAGCGGATCAGTTCCTGTAAAAGAAAAATTGTTGATACATCCTTGTTTTCTGCTTTTTATATTCAAAAAAACCCTTTTTAATAACATTAAAAAAGGATCGGATTGTTAATGAATAATT
>JAJQBG010000015.1 GCA_021203405.1 Bacteroides sp. | reverse complement strand
TAACAATAACGGATAAAAATCAGACAGATATATGAAAAAAAACGTTCCTGAAAAAATATCCTGCCTGCGTCAGGCCATGGTCCGGCACAATCTCCAGGCTTTTATTATTCCCAGCTCCGATCCTCACATGAGTGAGTATCCTCCTGAAAGATGGAAGAGCCGGCAATGGATATCCGGTTTTACGGGCTCGGCCGGAACCCTTGTAGTGACAGCCGGCAAAGCCGGGCTCTGGACAGATTCCCGCTACTTTCTACAGGCAGAGGAGGAACTCCGCGGCAGTGGTATAACCCTTTATAAAATGATGCAACCCGGTACTCCTGCTATACCGCAGTTCCTGATAAACGAACTCTCCCCGGGAGCACGGGTGGGGATTGACGGAGAGACCTGGAGCATTGCGGAAACAAGAAGAGTAAGGGAGGAGTTGAAAAAAAAGGAAATTGCCCTTTATACCTCCTGTCACCTGGTAGAAGAGATCTACACGGATCAACCGGTTATTCCTGAAAATCCGGTCTTTGAAGTTCCTGTATCAGTGGCCGGAAAAGATACCCGGGAAAAGGTCAGGGAGATAGAAGAGGCTGTCTCCCGCTACGGTTGTAATGCTATCCTGCTTACTGCCCTGGATGAAATAGCCTGGACCTTTAATCTCCGGGGGAACGATGCAGACTATAATCCGGTCTTTGTCAGCTACGCATTTATTTCCGATAAAGAGAAGATACTCTTTGTCAACCCGAAAAAGATATCTTTTTCCATCAAAGAAGAGCTCTTTTCCCAGGGAGTAAAAATAAAAGATTATACGGAGATCCATAGCTTTCTGCGACAGTTATCCTTTTACTACCGGTTACTGATAGATCCCGACAAGGTAAATCGTTCCCTGTATGATATACTCCCCGAAGATGTTTTCATCCGGGAGGCTGCTTCGCCTGTAGCACTGCTCAAAAGTATTAAAAACCCGACTGAGGTCAATGGCTTCCGGAAAGCTGTCATCAACGACGGAATAGCACTCGTCAGATTTTACAGGTGGTTGGAAGAGAACTGGCAAACCCAACAGCTGACCGAACTGGATTGTATATATAAACTCAAAGCCTACCGGGAACTACAGGTGGATTATGTAAGTGATAGCTTCAATACGATCTGCGGAGTGGGGGAACATGGAGCCATTGTACACTATGCAGCCACTCCCGAAAGCAATGCTCCCCTCCTTGCGGATACTCTTTTACTAATAGATTCCGGCGCACAATATCGTACCGGAACGACCGATATCACCCGTACTACGGCCCTGGGTACTCCTACCCCGGAGATGAAGAGAGATTTTACCCGGGTACTTAAAGGGAACATAGCCCTGAGCCGGGCCCGTTTCCCGGCGGGGACCCGGGGATCGCAACTAGATGTCCTGGCGCGTCAGTACCTGTGGGAAAAGAGCCTTAACTATCTTCATGGTACAGGACACGGCATCGGCCACTTCCTCAATGTACACGAAGGCCCCCAAAGCATCCGGATGGATGAAAATCCGGTCGCTCTGCAACCCGGCATGGTGATCAGTAATGAACCCGCCTTATACCGGGCCGGTCAGTATGGCATCCGGACAGAGAATATGATCCTGGTACAGGAAGAAGAGAGAACGGATTATGGAACATTCTACTCTTTTAAAACACTCACCTTGTGTCCCATTGACCTTACGCTGATAGAGAGGAGTATGCTGAGCAGTGAAGAGAAAGAGTGGCTGAATAATTATCATCGCAAAGTATACAAAAAGCTTGCTCCTTACCTGACTACCGGAGAGCAGGAGTGGCTGAATGAGAAAACAAGGCCCTTATTATAAAAATAGTGCCGGGAATTCTCCCGGCACTATCCACCTGTTCAATTTCAATGCAAATTTAATAAATTGGTATAATTGTTTATTTCAAAAAGGGGTATTAACTCCACCCCGTTACCTCTTTTCCCTCATTCAATCTTTTCAGACGGAGAAGAGCCTCTATGTAGTAATAATCAGCATAGATAATTGCTGCATCGATCTCAGAACCTGCAGGCCAGTGTCCTGTAGAGTGCAGCAGAAAAGCCGGTTTGCTCTCTCCGCTCTGATAGGCCGGTGAACTCAGACTACCGAGCATCTTTACCGCTACTTCTTTATACTCTTTTCCTTTTTCTCCGGAAAGATAGGTCGAAGCTTCCAGCAGGGCCGACGCTACCACACAAGCGGCCGAGGCATCCCGGGGTGCATCCGGTATTCCCGGAGCTTTGAAATCCCAGTAAGGAATATAATCTTCCGGGAGGTCTTTCAGGTATACATCGGTGATCTTTTGCAGGAAATCCAGGTATTTCTGATCCTTCGTTTCCCGGTAACAGAGGGTATATCCGTAAATAGCCCATGCCTGGCCCCGGGCCCACATGGTGTGGTCTGCATAACCCTGGTGGGTGACTCCTTTGATAAAGTCTCCGGTAATCGTGTCATAGACGGCTACATGGTACGAAGTATAATCTTCCCGGAAATGGTTTTCCATGGTTTTATCCGCATGGGCTACTGCAATATCATACAGATAACTTCCGCCTCCATTCTTGGAAGCCCAGAAAAGCATCTCCAGGTTGATCATATTATCCATGATCGTATTATGGGGCCAGTTATTTTTCTCTCTCTCCCGTGGCCAGGAAAGGATAGTACCTACAACCGGATTATAGAGCGTAGCCAGTGTATCGGCCGTATCCAGGATAACCTGTTTGTATTCCGGATCTTTTGTCAACCGGTATCCGTTCCCGTAACTACAGAACACCAGGAATCCAAGGTCATGATCGTGCGCAGGTCTTTGGGAAAGATATTTCAGTGAAGCAGTAAACTTTTCTGCCTGACGGCGTATCTCCGGATCACCTGTATATTCGTAATCATACCACAATATACCCGGCCAGAACCCGGAACACCACTCCTCCTTCGTAGCCTTACGGGTATGCCAGCTGCTTAAAGAATCCATTATATTACGAGGCATCTCCATATAATCAATACCGGAGTCTCCCTGTAATTCGGTTAATGTACGCTGTACCTGCGCTGCACAATAGTTCAACGCCTTTTCTACATCCGGTTGCTCTGCCGGCTGAGGCTGCGAACAGCCCATCAAAGCCAGTAAAGAACCTGCAAATAGTATTCTTCTCATGCTAAAACTATAGGTTAATTAGTTGTTTTTACGCCAAAGGCACAGTAAGTGAGATAAGCCACACAAGCCAGTATCACAAAGACTCCACCAATAGTACCTACTGCATCCGTGGCAGCCCCAATGGCCGGAGTAACTGCTCCTCCACCGGCTACCGCAGTGATCATCAATCCTGATATCTGATTGGCTTTTTCCGGACGTGCCTGTACTGCCATGGAATAGATGATAGGGAAAATACAGGAGCATAAAAATCCGACGGCACCGATACAGAACATATCGACCGAATCGATCTCCACAAAGGCCAGTACCAGTAAAACAGCTATACAGAGCAGGATATTGTAATGGAAATATTTAATTCCCGCAATCTTTGTCATCAGGAAAGTACCGAGTAAGGCACCGACCGTACGGCTCAGGAAGTATACCTGTGGGGCCATAGCCACCTCCTCCTTGCTCCAGTTAAAACGTACCGCCATCAGTTTGGAACTGATAAAATTAGTAGCTACATCTACTCCTACTACAAAGAAGATACCCAGGAAAAGGAGCAGGATCGTCTTATCTTTCAAAAGCGAAAAGGTCTCTCCGAAGGAAGCTGCCGAAACTTCTCCTTCATTCTCCTCCCGGGGAATCGGAGTAGCCATCAGCCAGAGTGCTGAAAGCAGGGTAATCGCTCCCAGTACCGGAAAACAGTAGTACCAATATCCTGTATCTCCGTTGCCAAAGAACTTCACCGAGAAGAGTACGATGTAAGGCCCTGCCAGCGAAGAGAGAGCCTTTACTACCTGGCCACCGGTCAGGCTACTGGTAAGCAGTTTCTTATCAGTAATTACATTGGCCAGCAAAGGATTCAGGGAAACCTGTAGAATGGCATTCCCGATCCCCAGCAACGCATAGGCGATCATACAGGTTATACTACTGTAAGAAATTAAGGGGATCGCCATACCGAGTACCGTAATGACCATACTGAGCAATACCGTGTTTTTACGCCCCCATTTGTTCATCTGAATTCCTACGGGTATACCCAGGAAAAGGAACCAGACAAAAACCATTGAAGGAACAAAGCCGGTCATCGTATTGGACCATCCGAATGCTTCCTGGGCGTAATCAGAAGAGATACCTACAATGTCGCAAAAGCCCATCACAAAAAGCCGAAGAGAACCGGCAGGGCCATTAAAACAGAATTTTCTTTTTTCATGGTGTTGTTGTTGTAATTAATATTGAAATTGAGTTAGTTAGGGTCTCGTTTTTCAATCCGGAACCAATCGACATCTACCCATCCCCGCATGCTTACCCCGTGAGGATTTACGCAGAAGAACCCGGTTTTAGCTCCGATCCATTTTCCCTGGTGTGCCGTAAAAGGTTCTCCGGCCGGCAGGTAATGTTCTCCATCCGTACTATAAAAGAACGAACACTCCCCGCCTGGTTTTACCTGAACCCGCATATAGATATCGATCAGATAATTGGGCGATCCCACTTTATACTCTCCCGATACCGGCAACTGCGCCAGTTCTTTTACTATCTCCGGATTTCCCTGTTCGGCATCTTTACAAACCGATTGCTCCAAAACAAATCCATCTCCTTTGCGACATACGGAAAGATAACTGTAATTCCATCCCATGATGATCAATCCTGCCTTTTCACCCTCTTCTTTTGCTGTAAAGGTTAACTTAGTAGTTGCCGTAAACGTTTCAGCCGGAAATTTCTGTAACAATAAATTAGGCACCTCCCAGAAGTTCTTAAAATCTTCCGAAAGTGTATAACCGTAGATACGCATAAAGCCCATATCGGATATTACTCCGAAAAAGTCCTGATAATTAGCATGCCATTGCCACTGGAGTCCCAGGTTACGGGTGTCGAACTCATCACTTTCTGCGGGTGTTTCTATCCCCCATTTACTCTTCACAGCCGGTTTTTTATACCGTCTTACCGGCTCTCCGCACCCACTTCCATCTTTATCGACTCCAATAACCGGCCAGTCATTTACCCACTTCACCGGGTTCAGATGAATGATCCTGCCATACATCTCCCTGTCCTGGAAATGGATAAACCACGATTCACCACTCTCCGTATCGATCCAGGCTCCCTGATGGGGCCCATTGATATCCGTGTCTCCCTGTGCCATCACTATTTTAGGCTCATACGGTCCGTATATACTTTCAGAGCGGAGCACCAGCTGCCAGCCACGCTCGACTCCTCCTGCCGGAGCAAATATATAATAATATCCGTTACGTTTGTATAATTTAGGACCCTCAATTGTGTGATTTACTCCATCGTTCCCGTCAAAGACCATTACAGGGGGAGAAATGACTGCTGTTCCTTCCCTGTTCATTTCACAGATCACCAGGGTACTGTTGATCCCTGCACGACTACCCGCCCAAGCATGTACTAAATAAACCCGTCCGTCATCATCCCACAAAGGGGTCGGGTCAATCATCCCTTTTCCGGGCTTTACCAATACAGGTTTTTCCCACTCTCCGGCCGGATCTTTCGTTTTTACCATAAAAATTCCCCAGTCGGGATCTCCCCAATAGATATAGAACTCTCCGTTGTGATAGCGTATGGAGGGAGCCCATACTCCTTTTCCGTGTTGTGGTGTACTAAAAAACTCCCGGGGTTCGAGTATTTCCAGCGCATAATTAAGGATGCGCCAGTTTACCAGATCCTTTGAATGAAGTACCGGTAATCCCGGAGTACAATTAAAACTGGAAGCGGTCATATAAAAGTCTTCTCCTACTGCACACACATCCGGGTCGGAATAATTGGCATGGAGTATCGGGTTTATATAGGTTCCGTCTCCCTGATCGGAGACCCATACGCTGGAAACATACGGTTGTGCAATCCCAGTAATAATCCACAGCAAATTCACCGTTAACCATAGAATTCTCTTTTTCATATCTTAGTTTTAATTCATATTACTTTTAAATAAAGGGTGTACGGGTACTTATCACCGGTACAGCCTTTTGAAACCTAACTCATCTTTCTATCCTAATGAAAACCTTGACCGAACTCTTTTCAATAAGGGTACAACACCTGATATCCTGAATTATTCGTAGGATCCTTTACCTCTATTATACGTACGAAAGGCGCCTTACCCCCAACCATTCCCTACTATTTTCTCTCTTTTTAAGCATTTATACAGTTCCGGGAACTATTCTGTCAGTTTCCGGTCATATCCCGGAGAAAGCTGATACTCTTTACCGGCCATCTTTACAGTAGCAGCCACAGTAGAGGAGTAATACCACTCTCCATGCTCTTTCCGGATAGAGGCTGAGCCTTTTTCTTCCATCCATATCCCACAATCTCCACTATCCAGGGAAGTACCGTTACACAAATAAAGTAACAGAGATCTTCCTTCCATACGTCGCACAATTCCCAGGGTTCCCTGTACTGCTATGCCTTCTGTTACTATCTTTTTATCCCGTACAGAGTGAACAATACAATCTATTACTCCTTCCCGGGTCTCTACCGATAAGGTTGCATAACCCTCTCCGCCACTTCGGTCACTGACACGGCTAACAGCAGCCTGTCCGCCTTGTACAGGCTCAAAAACAGCCATAAAAGGGTGATCCCATGCATTATTACCCTCCTGCCGTATGATCAGCGTCGGAGTTACGCCGGGAGGCATGGATACATTCCCCGGAGTCAGCTCTTTCACCAGGGTAGTATAAGGAGCATTTACCCGGTAAACTGTTCTACCTTTTGCTCCCGGCATCCACATATACATAGAGATAGCCGGATCTGCCTCCGGAATATGCCACACTGCCCGGAGGTCCTCTTCATACTCCATTTTTTCAGGATCAGTGAACCATTCATAACCGGGATGATAACTCTTTCCCAGACTTTTTACAGGCTGTGTTCTCAGACTATCCCCCTTTTTATCCATCAAAGAGAGCGAAGAACCTACATTGTGATAGATATAATCATTATCTTCCAGATCTGAGCGGAATATGTCTACATAATATCCCCCACCCGACGGTAATTTTACCATCACCAGAGCACGTCTTTTTTCTGCGGCACTTACATCTGCAAAATTGATCCAGGGAGAAAGAGCCCGGGTTGCAGTGAATTCACCCGCTTCTATAAAAGGTTCCAGGACGTTGACCGTGATCTCTCCCTCTTCATATCCCGGAAGGATAGTATTAGATCCCGTAGCCGACTGGTGATACAGGTGATCCCGGCTCCAATAGGATTCATATCCTGCAGCATCCGGCGCCAGGGCATAACCAAAACCATACAACTGCATAGCCAGGCCGTTGGCACTCAGGTGATAGCCTTGTTTACCGCCGTACAGGAGAGCCATCAAATCCCCTCCTTCTCCGAAATTCTTCATCCCGATAAAACGGTGATGGGATGAATAAGAGGTACGATCCGGGGTATATTCTTTAACTTCCGGGATCGATGCCCTATTCAGGCAAAGCCCCTTCCACGAAACAGCCGCACGATTGTACTTACCGGTAGCGATCCCTGTATGAATAGCATGGGCAATTACCGGGATCTCTTTTCTGTCTCCGATAAGATCATAATAAGTAAGGAGATTCTCAAAAGAGTCAAAACCGGCCGCTCCTCCCCGGCTATCTCCGAAGACGACCATATTTCCGGCATTATCCATCCAGGGAAATACGGCCATCGCCGCTTTTTTCAGGATCGGATTATCTGCTATAATATCAAATCCGGCTCTTTGCAGCAATAAGGCAAAATCAAGCAGCATACTCACCGTACCAAAAGAGTACCCCGGTGATTCCGGCCAAAGCCCGGTTACCGGGTCGTATGTTTTCACAATATCCGGAACCGCTTCGTGGTATTCTGTGGATTCATTTACCAGGTAATTCAGGTAATACTCCCTTCCTTTTCCATCTGTATAGGCTTCATTGCTATCCAGCACCAGAATGGGGCGCAGTATCATATTCCAGCCATTTACATTCCAGTTACCTGTTTTACCACCCCGTACCATTCCCAGGTCAATAAAACGTTAAAAACCTCTTCTGCTGCCTCTTTGGTGTTTTTGCCAAGCTCTTTCAGGTGAGGATGCCTGTATTCCTGCAGATAATCAAATAAAAAATCGTAGACTACTGCCGCATGCATAGCCAGATCATCGTGTATCTGCTCATAATCGTAATAGCCGCATATTCCTCCGGGTTCCCATCCGCCGGAACCTCCGGTGGATCTTTCCGGATCCAGGATCGGGTTCATATACCAGGTACCCACCAGCCAGGTGTTAAAAATATCCGCCGCGAACCGGGCATATTTCTCCTCACCCGTAACCCAATAGAGGAAAGCGCTCTCTTCGGCCAGGGTGAGTATCTCTACATTATTTCCTCTTATCATATGGCCGGACTCTTTATAGGGTACCAGTACCGGAGAGGCCGACGGGTCTGTACGGTCTATCCCCCACATATCTCCCGATTCGTTGTAAGGAGTACGTTCCTCCAGCGATACATTGTAATACTTATTCCAGGTCCTTATTCCCGGTAACCGTACTGTAGGGACAGGGGCATTGCCTTCTCCACGGTCCCAGTTCTGGTTCCTGAGATAACACTGTGTGTACCGTTCTCCCTCTTTCCAGTACATAGCCAACCGGGAAACGATCCAGGCGGGATCTCCCTCATGTCGTTCCGCATACTCTTTTATCCGTTTTCTGATACTTTCAAAAGCTTCCCCGGCCCATTCCTGCTGTTCTATTTTCGCCAGGAGAGCCTGTTTTTCTCCATCAGTGACATAGAGCCGGGGATGGGAATCATAATTAATCTTCTCCCGGGTAGTGGTACATCCTGCCAATGCGACCATTACATAAAAACCAATCAGATAAAATAAATGTCTTCTCATAACTAATGTCTGTTTGCATATAATACGGCCGAACCGGGAAAAACACCCATCAGTCAACAGGTAGGAACCAAAGAGCCGCTCCACCCGAAGGCTTCAGGTCCAGTATGACCGGATCTCCTACCTGAATGGTTTCAGCTTTTACAGATACCCTGGTTTTTGTCTGTACCTTATCATTGTCTTCATACAATTTCAGGCGGTATGTTCGTCCCGGCTCCAGGAAACCGGTATCTACAGAAACGGTTCTTGCTTCGGTATTGGTCATCACTCCTGCAAACCACTCTTTACCCTGTCTGCGGGCCATCACAATATACTCTCCGATCTCACCATCCAATGCTCTTGTTTCATCCCACACAGTGGGGATGCGTTCCCAGAATTCCAGTTCCGGTTCACCTTCGTAGAGCGAAGGATCATCATACCAGTACATAAACTGTACCGGGCTATAATAAACAGCTACCATAGCCAACTGGTGTGCATGGGTTGTTTTTATACGCGGACTGTAGTAACAAAGTGTATAATCACCGGCCCCGGCCAGGAAACGGGTATAAGGGAGTATGACATTGTGTGTAGCGTCCGGCATCTCCTCGTTCCCTCGTATACCTTCCTGTGTCATCAGGTTCGGATAAGTACGACTGAATCCTGTAGGCCGGTATTCATCGTGTATATCTACCATAATATTGTACCGGGCACATTTCTTTACCGCATCGTGCATCCAGGTAGTCCAGTACTGATTTCCGACCTGTACAAAACCAAACTTGATGCCTCTGATCCCCCATTCCCGGTATAACGGTAATAGTTCATCCAACTGCCGGGCTAAAGCGCGCTGGTTTACGCAGATCCAGATACCGATCCCTTTATCGGCAGCATACCGGCAGAGTTCCGGCATATCCAGCTCCTTTTCCGGAGAGACCGAAGTAGCATCCGATGCATATTTCATCTCCGGCCCATACCATCCTGCATCCAGATGTACGTATTGCAATCCGCGCCGGGCCGCAAAATCCACACACGCCATTGCCTGCTTCTGGTTCAGTCCTGAACGGATCACCTTACCCGGTTTTATCCAGGATGTATCCGTAATTTTACAGGGAGCATTCAGGTTCAGGATAATATCGTTATTCTCTATCAGCCGGGTTGCTTTTTCAGCTACCAGAATAACCCTCCAGGGAGTTCCGTAGGGTAGGACCACATCTGCACTGCTATACAGGGAAGCCTGTAGTGTGTTGAGTTTCTTTTCATTCAGCCTGAACTTCATCCGTGCATAATCTACCATTTCCGCTTCGCTCAATGCTACAGTAAGACCATTCGCAAGCTTTAAAGTAAGGGGACGTTCACATTCATCACTCCAGCCTGAAAGAGGTAATAATTCATAAGGACCCTGTGCCCAACGTTCATAATAGGCCAGGGTATGCTCCGGGAAAGTGAACTGAGTCTGTTCACCGGTTATATGCAGGAAAAGACCGTTATCAGCTTCCGGAAAATGATAACGGAAAGCTACTCCTTCATTATATGCCTTTACTATAAGATCCATGAAGTAAACCTGCCGTTTATCATATCCATCTTCCATACTACCTTCACCCGCACCTTTCTGAAATTTCAATACCATTTCATTGTAGGAGTCATGCACAACACTACGTTCCCCGTATACGGGATACCACCGGTTATCTTCACTACGCCGTTCTACCTCCAGTAAAGTCAGGTTAGCTCCCCAGAGAGGATAAGGATCATTCGGAATACCCAAAGCCGACTCAAAAAGTTGGTTTTCAATGAGTACTCCCAGTTCCGACTCTATAATGACTTCTTTATCTCCATAAGAAAGCGTATAATAAAGTTGTCTCCCGCCCTGGTTGTTCTGCTTCTGGTAGGTTACAAAACAATACTTACCATCCGGAGAGAATAGTTCATTCCGGGTATTTTCAATAATTTCTCCGGCCCTGCTTACCGGGCACAGCCAGTATAATACAAACCATATACATACAAAAATTCTCATCCCTGTTTCAAATTAAAATGTCTTATGTAAAATACGGATGAGCATACTGAAACACCCAAACTATAC
>JAJQBG010000197.1 GCA_021203405.1 Bacteroides sp. | reverse complement strand
CTCTTTCTATTATCTTCTCATAAAGTCTCCCTTTCCACGGAAGAACCGGTATATTTTAAATTTCAATGTATTAAAGGGAAAATATAGGTCAAACAGGGGAAGAGTTGTGTAGTATCTTCTCTCTTCGCCCAGGTTTCTGGCAGATTTATTGATGATGACTAACTGGCATAGGTAACGGATCATAAAAAGAGAGATACCAATTATAAGAAGAAACCAGTTCCGGGTATAAATCGCCATTCCGGTTAAAGCGAAAAATGAGAAATAATAGAGGATCCGGCTGAATGTTTCAAAACCCCAGATATAACGTGCCGGACCTTTGTAATACTGTGAAGTAGCTGTATAGCTCACCTTCTCTTCTTTCCACTCTTTATAGTACTCTACCGGTCGGATCTTTATAACAGATTCCGGTGCTGCTTCTACCCGGGTATTTGATGCGGTAGCTACCTGGTTAATAAAAAGGTCATCGTCTCCCCGCTGCAGATTGAGGTGTCTGGAATAACCTTTATTCCTGAAAAAGAGTTCTTTTTTATAGGCCATGTTCCGTCCTATGCCCATATAGGTCTTACCGGCAAGTGCCATACTCAGATAGCGTAGTCCTTGCATCAAAGCGTCAAATGAACTCTTCTTATTAAGCCAGCTTTTTTGTTGCTCGTATCCGCTATACCCCAGTACTATTTCTGTTCCGTATGTAAAGTTACGGGCGATATTTCTGAGCCACTCTTTAGAGGGGGCACAACAGTTTGCTTCGGTAAAAACTACCCATTCATATTTGCTGGCTTTGATCCCTAACGTAAGAGCCAGCTTCTTTCTGCTGATGTATCTTGCACTGTCGGGAGTAAAGCTATGGTAGAGGTGGGGGTATCTCTCTTCCAGCTGACAAAGAAGCTCTTCACTCTCGTCGGTAGATCCGTCGTTGATCACGATCACTTCGAATTCAGGATAATCCTGTTCCAGAATGGAGGGAAGGTTTTCATGAAGATTATGGGATTCATTCTTTGCACATATAATAACGGAAACCGGAGGAAGGGAGTCTGTATAAGGAATTCTGTTTTTTTGTAATCCTTTATGATACAAATTTATACGGTTGTATAGCGAGAAGTAGTAGATACATTGTATCAGGAACAAGGTTCCCAGTATAGCAAGTAGTATATGATCTGTTTGGGTAAGTGTGAAAAACTCCATTATCTGTTATTGTTTAAAACGGAACAAATTTACTTTAAATATTTTGGAAAATGATGCTAAAATGTAATATTCGGTTGCTTTTTTCTCCGTATGGTAGGCCTCTTTGCCGGATCCCTGTAGAAACACTATTTGCTTTTTCGAAAAAATGTATTATATTTAAGGGTGTATATTATGGGGGGAATCAAAATTAAGTCCTGGCCCACAGGCAAGAATCATGAAAATACAATTTGAAATTCAGGAAAGTTTGCAACAGATCAGGGATCGGATACTTCATAGTGATCTCTGGGTTTCTGAGATCCGGGAAGAGACTCCCGAAAGAATGGTTGTGGTCATGAGAGATCCTGTTTATAATCAGGAGGCCCATGTGGGATTCTATGAAAAGGAGGTGGTCATATATACTGCCTGGTCCCGGTATTAGTATTGTATTTATGAAACACCTGACGGGGTATGGTGCCTTTATACGGGGGCTTATCGGGGCTTATTGGAACAAACTCTTTTACCGGATATTATTCCCAAAGAGAGTCTGCTGGAGAGTGAAGTAATGGGCAGTACTCTTTTCGGACAGGCACAGAAAAGACTCCGTGAGTATGCGGAAGAGAACCTGAAGCTAAAGAATTTCCGCCGGGATAATTTTGATGAGAGCCGGTTCTCGCCTATGGATCATCCCCGCAGGGTTTGTGATGCTTTTATTAAAGAGGATTTTATTCCGGATACGGAATAACTTTATGTATATAAAAATGTCCGGGCTGTTTTCATTCAATGAAGGTAGCCCGGACATTTTGGGTATTTATATGTTTCCTTTGAAAAGTAATATTAAATAAAGTCTTCGGTAATATAGCCTTCCGGAAGGGTGCGGCAATTATACCCTGAGGCCATGATCTCGCCATAGGCACCTGCGGAACGCATGGCAATTAAATCACCACGTTTTACCTGGTTCAGGTCAATGGCTTTACCAAATACGTCAGAAGATTCACAGATAGGGCCTACTACATCGTAAGCTTCTACCGGGCCTTCTGAAGTAATATTCTCTATTTTATGATAAGCCTGATACAAAGCCGGGCGGATCAATTCCGTCATCCCTGCATCCAGAATAGCGAACTGTTTGTTGGTACCCTTTTTTACATACAACACTTTACTGATAAGGCTACCACACTGGCCGGTAATAGAGCGTCCAAGCTCAAAGTGAACTTCCTGTTTCGGATGGAGTTTCAGGTGCTTGTGGTAAGTTTCGAAATAGGCTTTAAAGTCAGGGATCGGCTGGCGATTCGGATGCGCATAATCAATACCCAATCCACCTCCCACGTTGATATGATCAATAATGATCTGACGGTTGAAGAGCTTTTCCTGTAATTCGTTTATCCGGTTGCAAAGTGCTACAAAATCGGTCATATCCAGGATCTGCGATCCGATATGAAAATGAAGTCCGATAAATTTAATATTCTTCATTGCAAGAGCAATATCGATCACCCGGTCCATATCTTCCATACTGATACCGAATTTGTTCTCTTTCAGTCCGGTAGTAATATTCGCGTGGGTATGTGCTCCCACATTCGGATTGATACGGAAAGCTACCGGTGCTACTTTATTTTTTGCAGCGGCCAGTTCGTTGATAACTTCCAGTTCCGGAATGGATTCTACATTGAAACAGAAAATATCCTGATCCAGTCCCAGGTTTATCTCCCAGTCTGATTTGCCTACACCGGCAAATACAATTTTACCGGCAGGAAATCCCGCTTCCAAAGCTGCCCGGATCTCTCCACCGCTTACGCAGTCTACACCGAGGCCACTTTCCCGGATAATGGAAAGAACTTTTTTGTTGGCATTGGCCTTGATCGCATAATGCACGTGGTATTTTTCATACTTTCCGGCTTCCCGGTTTACGGTAACCAGTGTCTCACGTAATAGTTGGGTGTCGTAATAGTAGAAAGGAGTCTCTACATTACTGAATTTCTCTATGGGGAAATTTCCTTTCATAAGTATGTTATTTCTATTTTGTTCTGATAAAAAAGGCAGGATCTACACCTTTTTTTGTTTGAATCCTGCCCCTGTTTTTTACTTATTGTTAAAAAGCATGTTGCTCAGTGACTGCAAAGCTGCTTTTTTATCACACTCTTTGATCAGCAAAGAGATATTGTAGTTACTACCTCCGTAAGAGATCATACGTACCGGTATATCCCGCATGGCATCGATCGCTTTGGCTTCGAATCCAATGTTGTCCCATTCCAGGTCGCCTACTACGCAGACAATACACATCTCTTTATCTACGGTTACGGTACCATATTTTTTCAGGTCGTTCAGGATCTCATTGAGATGTTTGGTATTGTCAATGGATACTGATACTCCTACTTCTGAGGTACAGACCATGTCGATAGAAGTCTGGTAGCTTTCGAATATCTCAAATACTTTGCGAAGAAAACCGTGTGCAAGCAGCATGCGGCTTGATTTAATTTTGATCGCTGTAATATTGTCTTTAGCGGCAACTGCCCTGATCTTTCCCTTTTCTGTCTCGTTCGAGATGATCGTTCCGGGAGCAGACGGATCCATAGTATTGAGCAGACGTACCGGGATATTGTTGTATTTAGCCGGCTGTATACAGGTTGGGTGCAGGATCTTTGCCCCGAAATAGGCCAATTCTGCCGCTTCTTCAAAATGAAGGTGACGTACCGGAGAGGTTTTATCCACGATCCGCGGATCGTTATCGTGCATTCCATCAATGTCTGTCCAGATCTGGATCTCTTCAGCACAGATAGCAGCACCGATCAGAGAAGCGGTATAATCACTACCTCCCCGTTGCAGGTTGTCAATCTCTCCGTAAGCATTGCGGCAGATGAAGCCCTGGGTGATAAAGATCTCAGTGTCGGGATAGAGGGCCAGCTGATTTTCCAGCTTTTCTTTGATATATACAGGGTCCGGTTCAGCATTCTTATCCGTACGCATATAATCTAATGCGGGTAATAGCGTAGACTGAACACCACATTCGCACAGATAGTTATTTACCATGGCTGTGGAGATCAGTTCTCCCTGTGCCAATACCACCTTTTCTTCAAACAGAGTAAATATATCTTTGGTAAAAGAGCGGATATAATCGAAATGGCTTTTTATTATTTCAACTCCTTTCTGTTTATATTCGTCTGTTGTATAGAGTTCGTCCACATGCTTACGGTAAGCAGCTTCCAACCGGTTAATTACTTCGTTGGCACCTTCAGGGTTTTTTTTGTATAAGTAATCTGAAATTTCCACCAATGCGTTTGTTGTGCCGGACATGGCTGAGAGGACAACAATCTTTCTTTCACCATCGGTAATCAATTTGGCAACTTCTTTCATTCTTTGAGCAGAACCTACGGAAGTTCCTCCAAACTTTAAAACTTTCATCTTAGTACTGTATTAAAATGGTTATTCTATTGATTATATATTTCTTCTGTGATGTGGGAGATCTCATGGTTAGCGCACTGATATACTTTCCCGGGAAACTCCTTTAGTAAAAGCATGTTGTGTGTGGTCATTACCACTGACGAGCCGCTTTTGCTGATCGTGTAAAGCAGTTCGGTAATGGCTTTTCCGGTTTCCGGATCCAGATTTCCGGTCGGTTCGTCTGCCAGGATGATATCAGGAGAGTTGAGAATAGCCCGGGCGATAGTAATACGTTGTTGTTCTCCTCCTGAAAGTTCGTTGGGCAGTTTATACCCTTTGTGCTGCATGCCTACCTGAGTCAGTACCTCTTCAATGCGGTTGCGTATCTGGTTCTTGTTTTTCCATCCGGTAGCCCGCAGGACAAACTCCAGGTTATCATTGACAGAACGGTCAATCAGTAACTGGAAATCCTGGAATACAATCCCTAACCTGCGTCTTAGCTGGGGAATATGCTTTCTCTTTATTTTTCGCATATTATGTCCCAATACTTCTGCCTCTCCTTCCCGGATGTCCAGTTCTCCGTAAAATGTTTTGAGCAGGGTTGTTTTCCCCGATCCTACTTTCCCGATCAGGTAGAGGAAATCTCCTTTATGGAGCTCCAGGTTTACCCCCGACAGTACGCACTGGTCCTGCTGGTGGATCTCTACATTCCGGTAACAGATCAGGTTCTCACTCATACTACTCTTTGTGTCTTTTCTTCAGTTCTCTGGCAAGATCTTCAATGCGGTATCCTTTGGATGTCAGCAGTACGATCAGGTGATAGATGAGGTCGGAAGCTTCGTAAATAAATCCTTCGTCGGTTCCGTTAGTCGCTTCGATCACCGTCTCCACTCCCTCTTCTCCTACTTTTTGTGCCATCCGGTTCACTCCCGATTTAAAGAGTGAGGTGGTGTATGATTTTTCCGGCATTTCTTTGTAGCGTTTTACAATGAAATCCTGCAGGTATTTGAGGAACATGATATCTTCCTTGTTCTTTTCTCCCCAGCAGGTATCTTCGCCGGTATGGCACACCGGGCCCACCGGATTTACTTTGATAAGCAGGGTGTCGTGGTCGCAGTCTTCCTGGATGGAAACTACATTCAGAAAGCTTCCGCTCTCTTCTCCTTTCGTCCACAAACGGTTTTTGGTGCGGCTGTAAAAGGTAACTTTACCTCCTTCCACTGTTTTATTATAAGCTTCTTCGTTCATAAAGCCCAGCATAAGTACCTTACTGGTTGCATTATCCTGGATAATTGCCGGAACCAATCCGTCCATTTTATTGAAATCGAGTGCCATATCTTTTTTAATTTTCTGTTTTTATAGGAATTTATCTTTTTGAGGGAATGTTTTTCAACGGATTGAAATCCCCTGACTGCAAAGATAAGACTTTAATTCGGGAATTTTTATCTCTCCAAAGTGAAAAACACTGGCAGCCAGGGCTGCATCTGCCTTTCCCTCTGTAAAAGCATCCCTGAAATGTTCCATAGTCCCGGCCCCTCCTGAGGCAATGACGGGAATAGAGAGCAATCCGGCCAGTTCAGCCAGGGCTTTATTGGCATATCCGGTTTTAACTCCGTCATGGTCCATACTGGTAAAAAGTATCTCTCCGGCTCCCCGGTCCTGTGCCTCTTTAGACCAGCTCATCAGTTCTCTCTCTGTCTCAATTCGTCCCCCGTTCAAGTAGCATTTCCAGACTCCGTTTGTCTCTTTGGCATCCACTGCTATCACACATACCTGCGAACCAAAATTCCGGGCAATTTCATCGATCAGTTCCGGGCGGCGGAGTGCTGCAGAATTTATTGACACTTTATCAGCACCGGCACTCAGAAGACGATCTACATCTTTCAGTTCATAAATACCTCCTCCTACGGTAAAAGGGATATTGATGGTGGCGGCTACACGCTTAACCAGGTCGGTAAAGGTTTTACGTCCTTCGTGACTGGCCGTGATGTCCAGATAAACTAACTCGTCAGCTCCCTGCATGCTGTATGCACGTCCTAACTCTACCGGATCGCCTGCTTGCCGGAGGTTGACAAAGTTGGTTCCTTTTACGGTCTGTCCGTCTTTTATATCCAGACAAGGGATAATTCTTTTTGCTAACATACGCTTTCAATAAACCGGGTTAAATCTTTGAGCTCTATTTTTCCTTCGTAAATTGCTTTGCCGAAAATGACGGCCGGTACTTTCGCTTCTTCCAGTCTGTAAATATCATCTATGGAACTTACTCCACCGCTTGCGATCAGATACATTTCCGGAAATCCGTCTAATATCTCCTGGTAGAGTTCGGTGGAAGGTCCCTGTAACATTCCGTCTTTACTGATATCCGTACAGATCACTTTATTGATCCCTTTTTCCGTATACTCTTTCAGGAAGGGGAGAAGTTCTACAGTAGTAGCATCTTTCCAGCCGTTCACTGCGATCTTTTTATCTTTGGCATCAGCACCCAGAATGATCCTTTCGCTTCCGTATTTGCGCAGCCATCCGGTAAAAAGCTCCGGATCTTTTACTGCAATACTTCCTCCTGTTATCATTTGGGCTCCGCTTTCGAAAGCAATGGTCAGATCTTCATCACTCTTTAATCCTCCTCCGAAGTCTATAATAAGTGAAGTTTGAGAAGCTATTTTTTCCAGTACTTTATAGTTTACAATATGATGCGAGGCTGCACCATCCAGGTCTACTACATGCAGGCGGCGGATACCGTGATCCTCGAAAGCTTTGGCAACCTCTACCGGGTTTTCGTTGTATACTTTTTTACTGTTGTAATCTCCCTGTGATAAACGTACACATTTTCCGTCGATAATATCTATAGCAGGTATCAGTTCAATCATAAGCTGAATGCGTTGGCGGTTTTTATAATTAAGGTTTTAATTCCAGAAAGTTACGGAGAATTCTTTCTCCTACCGTCCCGCTTTTCTCCGGGTGGAATTGAGTCGCGAAAAAGTTATCTCTTTGTAAAGCGGCACTAAAAGGTAAAATGTAATCCGAGGTGGCTGCCGTAAAAGGATTAACCGGTACATAGTAACTATGTACAAAATAGACAAACTCCTTCTTGGAGAATCCTTTGAACAGATCGCTTTTGGTATTATAGATCGCATTCCAGCCCATGTGGGGTACTTTATCTTCATGACGTTCCGGAATGAACCGTTTAACTTCCGTATCAAATATACCCAGGCATTCGGTCTGGTTCTCTTCGGAATAACGGCACATTAACTGCATGCCGATACAGATCCCGAACACCGGCTGTTTCAGCTCTTTGATAAGCTGGTCCATTTTATGCCCTCTGAGGTATTGCATGGTAGAACTCGCCTCTCCCTGGCCGGGAAAGATTACTTTATCAGCAGCCAGTATCTTTTCCGGATCTGCCGTAATTTCCGGTTCCAGCCCCAACCGTTTGAGAGCGTTGTCTACCGAGTAAATATTCCCGGCATTATATTTTATAATAACAATATTCATGTTTAACTAAATATTACTGTCTTGTTTTTGTAAGCCAGGACTTTTCTTTCGATATGCTTCTGTACCGCTCTCGAAAGTACGATCTTTTCCAGGTCTTTTCCTTTATTTACCAGTTCGGTCACTGAGTCTTTGTGGGTAATGCGTACTACATCCTGCTCAATGATAGGCCCTGCATCCAGTTCGGTAGTTACATAATGGCTGGTAGCACCGATAATTTTTACTCCTCTTTCGAAAGCTGCATGATAAGGTTTAGCCCCTACAAAAGCCGGAAGGAAGGAGTGATGGATGTTAATGATACGGTTCGGATAGGCTTCGATCATATTCTCTGATATGACCTGCATATAACGGGCCAGTACAATGAAATTAACGTTATGTTCTGCCAAAAGTGCCATCTCTTTCTCTTCCTGTTCTACCTTATTCTCTTTGGTGATCGGGAAAACATAATAAGGAATATCAAACCGTTCGGCTACATGTGCCATATCCGGATGGTTACTGATAATAAGCGGAATCTCTACATTCCACTCGCCTGCGGTATAACGGGCCAGTATGTCATACAGACAGTGTGACATTTTGGAAACGAAAATTGCCATTCTGGGTTTTACGTCCGAGAAATAAAGACGGAAAGACATACCGTATTTCTGGGCATAGAGCGTTTCAAAATAGTCTTCTATCTTTTCTTTCGGGATCAGAAAGCCCTTCAATTCCCACTCAATACGCATGAAAAATATATTTTCCATATGATCTACGTACTGATCCAGATATACGATATTACCTTTATTTACAGTAATAAAATCGGTAACCTCGGCAAGGATACCCGGTTTATCTTCGCAGTGTAATAACAATTTTACTGTGGTCATCATCCCTTTCTTATTTGAAATCGTACTAAAATTCGGTTTTAGCGTGCAAAAATAACGATTTATAGCTAAACTATGAATTAATATAGCAGGAAGTTTGCCCTGAAACTTTATTTTCTGGCAGAACGAAACTTTTTTTCCTGAAAATAGAGTGAGTTGTAAAGGAGAAAAAACATGGAAAACAGAGAGAAATTTGAAGAGAATCGAAAAAAAACAATTTTCCTATTGCAGGATTCAAAAATATACTTACCTTTGCAACCGCAATCGGGAGAGATTGCCATGGAAACATGAAAAAATGGTCCGGTAGTTCAGTTGGTTAGAATACATGCCTGTCACGCATGGGGTCGCGAGTTCGAGTCTCGTCCGGACCGTAAAAAGGGGATAACGTTAGTTGTTCCCTTTTTGTATGCTTAAAAACGGAGTTTAAGAAATCAAATTCATACAGAAAAGGATCACCTCAAAAAGTTGAGGGAGTTTGTTTTTATGCATATAATTTGGATAATCTAAAGAGAAAAAATGCTTTATTCCTTACTCCCCTGAATACTCTTCTAAAACTCTTTATCTTTGCATTAAATGATTCAGATGCTTCATTGGTAGTCCTATTAGTAAAGAAGTTTACGAGATTTAAATAATGCGTCTGGATAGTTCTTGCTACTGTCCTGAATGAGAGGAATCCCGATTTATCCACTTGATTATACCACCTGGTCAATCTGGTTAAAGCCGTGTCTTTGTGTTTGCACTGGTGATGGATGAGTCCCAGTTGCATGGATAGATAATAGACCTTTTTAATATCCGGATACTCTCTGAAGAGTATCTCTGCTCTTTTTCTTTGAGATATTGTCCACTGGCTTTCTTTTTTAAAGAGTAGATACCTGTTTCTGGATAGAAGTTACCGAGTCGTATCTCCGTTTTCATACAGATCCGCTTTATAGAGCTCCCCTTATCTTTAGCCAGGGATATAGCTATATTTTCTTTATCTATTGCTTCCCAGCGGGCTTTAATGCGCATCTCTTGTACTGCATCAAAGGCCAGCTTTTATATATGAAAGCGATCTATTGCCTGCCGGGCAGCCGGAAAACAGGTCCTGCAGATTAGTCCCATGCTAGAGGAGATATCCAGAGTAATCTCCCAGGCCTCAAATCTTCGCCTTCGGGGGCATCTGAAGGAGTACACTACTTAGTTTAGCAGCATCCGCACCCTGGATAATAGCAATGATACCTCCTTTCTTTCCTCCAGCCGTCTTATTAATGACTACCGTATATAGCTCGCCCCGGGAAAGAGCCACTTCATCGATACCCAGATAACTACCCATATTCTGGGGGAAAAGTACCTATTCTTTGGCATGGGAACGCTGATCCCACTCTCTGTAGCCACTCGGGTGATCCCGATACTGTTTCTCTAAAAGTTCACCATTCAGGCCAAAAAGAGAACCGATTAGATTACAGCTAACAGGATGAGTATCCAGCACTACCTTTTAAAAAAAGACGCAAATTCTTGCGTTAGAGGGGTGCCCTATCTATGATACTCAGATCACGGCTAAAATACTCATCCGTTTCTTTATGAATCCACCTGCGACGACGAATATGCAGGAGAAAGCTTTTGCCACGAACAGGAAAAACGTTTCCCAAAGCTGTGGGATAGAAATCTTTACTCTGATAAAGAGAAGCGATATCACAGGGAAGATTGTTTTTTTCTTCCAGATAAATCAGGATTTTTTTGGAAGAAGCAGAAACATTAACTAGATCGAAGTAATCAAGAAGAACAGAAGGCAAAATTAAGCTATAGTCCAAATCAGTTAGCATAGTGCTTTTTAGGCAAAGATAAAAATATAAAAACAACCCCTCAAAGTTTTGCGGTGATCCCAGAAAAATATGTTTCGGGTTTAAAAAACGTCAGGAAAGAAGTTCGTTTCCTCTGCATAACCCTTTAAATTAATTAGTAATATTTCAACAATTCACCTGTATAATTTTTGCGAAACTTTGATACTACCTACATTCTTTTCCTTGGAGTATCTGTATATCTGACAACAATGAAAATACAAGAGAATTGGTATAAAGCCGTTTAGGGATGGGGATCATATTACAACAATTCTATCTTAATTAAACCTCTAATATAAAAATTACCCCCCCTACAGGATAATGAGGGTATTTTTGTTTATCGACCTT
>JAJQBG010000140.1 GCA_021203405.1 Bacteroides sp. | reverse complement strand
CCCCCCCCCCCCCCCCCCCCCCCCCCCCCCCCCCCCCCCCCCCCCCCCGCCCCCCACAACGGGGCCGGAGAGGAATCCAATACTTGCAGTAGATACCGCCAGTGTGGTAACGTCGGTATATCCGGATAACTATTCCGATACTTATTTATCCTATAAAATTCATTTCCGGGATCTTTCGGCTAACGACCATTATTACAGAGTAGCCTTTGAACAACAGTATGAATATCACTATCAAACAAAAAACAGGTCCGGATTCGATTGTAACGGAAGCAGCCCATTCCAGTTATATCAAAGATGATGTAAATCTGACGGATGGTAAACCCTATGTAGATGAAGATGGTATTTTCGGAGAAGTATATAATTACTGTCAGATCTTTGATAACAGCCGGTTCCGGAACAACGACTGCACCATTACCCTGTATCAACAGGTTATCAAAGAATATATAACCTCTGTCTGGGACGAAGAAGACCCCGTGCTTTACAAAATTATCTGCCGGAATTATGTGCAGCTACTTACTATCCGGGAAGAGGCATTCCGGTATTATAAAGCCCTGAATGTTTATCTTTCGGATATGGATATGGATGGAATGTACGAACCTCTGAAATATCCCTCTAATGTGGTAAACGGTACGGGAATTGTGACGGTTTCTGCAGGACACAGTATAGCAGTAGAACTTCCCGAACCGAAAATAACCGTGATTGGCTGGGAATAAATAAAAAGAGCCCGGCATTGCAAAGCATCCGGACTCTTTTCTATCTTATAAAGTTACTCTATTTAGCAAGTTCTTTAATCACTTCCATCACCTTACGGCCGATCTCTTCGGCTTCTTCCATGGTAGAAGCCTCAGAATATACTCTTATAATAGGTTCCGTGTTACTTTTACGCAGATGCACCCACTTATCGGGAAAATCGATCTTCACTCCGTCAATATCGTTGATCTCTTCCTCTTTATAGATTTCTTTGACCTTGGCCAGAATAGCATCTACATCGATACCGGAAGTAAGGTCTACCCGGTTCTTGGCTATAAAATAGGGAGGATAGGTGGCACGGAGTTCACTTACTTTCTTTCCTTCGTGTGCCAGGTGACTCAGGAAAAGCGCAATACCCACCAGGGCATCGCGGCCGTAATGGCTTTCAGGATAGATCACTCCTCCGTTACCTTCGCCGCCGATAACCGCATCGGTTTCACGCATCTTAGCCACTACATTTACTTCGCCTACGGCAGAAGCATTGTACTCATAACCATATTTACGGGTTACATCTCTTAAAGCACGGGTAGAGCTCAGATTGGAAACCGTATTACCGGGGGTATGTTTCAGGATATAGTCGGCAACGGTAACCAGCGTATACTCTTCGCCATACATTTCACCGTTCTCACAGATCATAGCCAGACGATCCACATCCGGATCTACCACAAAAGCCACATCGGCTTTTCCCTGTTTCATCAGGTTCATGATGTCGCCCAGGTTCTTTTCGAGCGGTTCAGGATTATGCTGGAAATCTCCGGTAGGTTCACAATAGAGTTTTTCGATCTGTGTTACTCCCAACTGTTCCAGGAGTTGGGGTAGGATAATTCCTCCCACTGAATTTACGCAATCAATAGCTACCCGGAAGTTTGCTTTACAGATAGCCTCGACATCTACCAGTTTCAGTGCCAGTACACTGTCGATATGTTTTTGATCATAGGAGTGATCTTCCCGGTATGTACCCAGCTTTTCTACCGGAGCATACTCAAATTCTTCAGCTTCGGCGATGCGTAAAACCTCTTCGCCTTCGGCTGCATTCAGGAACTCTCCTTTTTCATTGAGCAGTTTCAGTGCATTCCACTGACGGGGATTGTGAGAGGCTGTCAGGATAATTCCTCCGCAGGCTCCCTCCATGGTCACTGCCAGCTCGGTAGTGGGAGTAGAGGCCAGGCCCAGATCCACCACATCCCAGCCCAATCCCAGCAGGGTTCCGGTCACTACCCGGTTCACCATCTCACCGGAGAGACGTGCATCGCGGCCTACTACAATTTTATTGCTGGTAAGAGAAGTGGTTTTACGGATAAGAGTGGCATAGGCCGAGGTAAATTTGACAATATCCAAGGGATTAAGCCCCTCTCCTGTCTTTCCGCCAATGGTACCCCGAATACCGGAAATTGATTTAATAAGAGTCATAAAGCAAGAGTTTTAAGATTAGAAATAAGTTTTATTTATAGATGGTTATTCTACGCATATCGTAGGCATAGGGATAGACATATTCCATAGCAGCATCATGTCCGTATTTATGAGGTACGATCAGCTTTACATGCGCACTATCGCCCACATAAGGCAGAGCAACCAGCCATCCTGCCGGAACAGTAGCAACTTCATAGTAGCTTGCCAGAAGTCCACCCGAATTATATTTAACCTGCCCATAGGCTGAATTACCGGAAAGACGGTAAGTGAATACATCCGGGCTGGCTGCTTTTATATTGGACAAAGTGTCCCCTGAAATGAGGTTATGTTCCAGAAAACGGGCAATCAGGATGTCTCCGTTCTTAGCAGATAAATTGGTTCCCCGGCTTACAATATTCATATATACTCCCGTATTGGGAAAAAGTACATATTCATTTTCAGCAGTTACGGTGTCTTTTTCGAACTCTTCTACAGTAAGAACCTTAATATTCTGATCTTTAATATATTTATTGATGGCCTTACGTTCGTCTGCCATTCTCTCCGCGTATGTTTTCGTATTATCACAGCTTTGGAATATCCCGCCCAACACTACTGCTGCAAGAAGAAAGGGTAAAAATAGATTCTTCATATCCAGTTTCTTAAATTACATACAAATTTAGCGATAACTCTGTAAGTTCCACAAAGTTTTATACCAAATATTTTTAATTAATTATTTTTTAGCGATTAAGAGAGGCTTGTAAGCGATAAGAGCCTTTCTGAAAAGTTCTGTAGCCTCTTCCATGGTTCCATAGAACTCTCCGCCGGAGGCATTCAGATGTCCGCCACCGTTATAATACTCTGCCGCCAGCTGATTGCAGGGAAAGGTTCCCACAGAACGTAGCGAAACTTTGATCATCTCTTTTTCCGTATCCTCCCGCAGAAAGCAGGTAAAGATCACTCCTTTGATCTGTAAGGGAATATTTACAAAACCCTCACTATCTCCTTTGATATAATTATAACGTTTTTGTTCTTCCTCCGTTAAGGTAATAAGAGCGGCATGGCACTCCGGGAATACCTCCATTTTATTACAAAGAATATACCCCATCAGCCTTAAACGTGACTCGGAGTAAGTATGATACACCTTCCGGTAAATTTCGTCTTTATCAATACCTTTGGAGAGAAGTTCGGAAATAATATAATAGATCTGCGGATCGTTGGAATTGTAAGTAAAGCTTCCCGTATCGGTCATCATACCGGTATAGATACATTCGGCTCCCTGCCGGGTGATCTCTTCAAAATATCCCAACCGGCAGATCAGCCGGAAGACCAGTTCGGAGGTAGAGGATATTTCCGGATGAGAGATGGTGATCCGGCAGAAATCATCCGGATGGGGATGATGGTCTACCATTATCTTCCGGGCCGGAGAGGCCAGTACAGCATCTGCCATCGTATCAATACGCTTGATCGTATTAAAATCCAGGCAACAGATCACGTCAGCCGCTTCAATGAGTTCATCGGCAAACTCTTTGTACCTGTCGTAAAAGAGAATGTCTTTGGCCCCCGGCATCCAGCGCAGGAAATCGGGAAAGGCATTGGGAAGGATGATATTTACTTTTTTGCCCTGCGAATAGAAAAAATGGTAGAGTCCCAGTGAAGAACCTACGGCATCTCCGTCGGGAGCCACATGCGAAACGATCATTATCTTTTCAGCTCTCTCAAACCATTTTCTGAAATGGTCGATATTGGCCTGTTTTATTACTTTCTCAAACATCTTCGTTTATATATGAAGTTACAAAAATACGAAAACTTCCTGTTATAACGGGATACGACAGGCTCCTTTTTCAGAAAGAACCCTGACCGGGATCCTTAACCGCACACACTCCTCCTTCAATTGCCTGATGCGCCATACCGGTAAAGAAGCATCCAGCATAATTTCCCGGATCCGGATAGAGGAGCACAGCCTCTTTAATGAGCCTGTAAACCCGGCCGTTACATATAAGTGATCAATCTCAGGAAGTTCACACCCGGTATACTCTTTTCCGGAAAGTACCTCGGCAAACAGCAGGGTCCTGCCTCTGAAACAGACCAGGCCCTCCCGGACAAAGATCTCCCTATCCTGATAAGAGTAAGGAACAGAAAGGAGGCTATTTAAACGGATGCTTTTCCAATAACGCTCACCGGCATACTTTAGTTTTTCCGGCAACTCTCCGGGAGAATTACTTACCAGATAAGAACGATCCCGGGATACGATACAGTGCACAGCAGCCACCTGGCGATTGTTATAGAAAATAATAGCGGGCGAAAAGGCTCCCTGAAATGGCCATACAGATTACCGCCCGCTAAAACCAAAAGAGTAAACAGGGCCGGGAAGATAGCCGGCCGGGACCCGCGACTGTATAATAGTCCGAAAAAAACGGTCAGATAGATAAACAGGACCTCCCACGGAGTAAAAACCCAGTTATCTATAGAAGCATGCGGCAGTTCCTCTACTCCCCGGACCATACGATTCATCAACCAGGTTGTATATTGCATCACCGTTGCGATCAGACTTTGTAGTGCCGGAAAAGGAATAGCAGCCAAAAAGAGTATGAAGAGATAGAGTAAACAGGAGGCAGGAAGTACGATCAGCAGGTTTGTCAGGAGAAAATAGGAGGAGAAGCGGGAAAAATAGAAAAGGATCAGGGGAAGCGTACCGATCTGCGCAGCCAGGGATACAGCGATCAGGCTCCAGAGGTAGCGGATGATCCGGGAGGAACTCTGTATGCACTTTTCCAGCCGGGGATAGAGTAGAAGAATAGCAGCGACAGCCGCAAAAGATAACTGAAACCCTACATCAAACAGATAAAAAGGACGATAAACCAACATCCCAAACGCAGTCGCCCCTAAGGTATTCAAGGCAAAATGGGGATACCAGGGATAGTAAGAGAGGGTAACGATCGAGAACATAATGACCGCTCTGACGATAGAGGGGGACATTCCGGCAACCAGAGCATATCCCCATAAAAGCAGCAGGACGATTATCTTCTTTAAAGCCCCTGCATACCGGAAAGAGACAGGAAAAGAGAGAAGAAATGAAGAAACAGCGGCTATTACCCCAATGTGTAAGCCGGAAAGAGCCAGGATATGGCTTCCACCCGCTACAGAATAACTCTCCCGGATATCTTCACTGAGTTCTTCTTTGTATCCGATGGTAATGGCCGAGAGTACAGCCAGTTCTTCACCCTCTATCCCATGATCCCGGTAAAGTTGTACCACCTTCTTACGGGAGTTACGAGAAAAGAAGGTAAAAAAGGATTCTTTCACCAGATCTCCTTTTACCCATTTTCCGGAAGGTATATAGGCCGTAGCACTGATCCCGCGGTTCTGCAGAAAACGGGCATAATCAAATTCGTGAGGATTGCCGTTATTCTTTGGAGAAGCCATTATCCCCTGGAAAAAGATACGATCTCCCGGCCGGAGTTGAAAAGCCAGTGAATCTTTGGCTACATACAGAAGGGCCTTCCGGTTGACCGGAGCAGAAGAGCCGGGCTGAAAAAGATGTTCGACAGTTACCCGGAAAAGTACGCTCCTCTCCTTCTCTGTACCCTCATTCAGAAGCCGTGCCCTATAGAACTGCTCACCGGCAGGCCAGCTATAAAAAACTTTATGTAAATGGAACTGATAAAAGAAAATCCCTGCGGAAAACAGAAAACCATAGAGGAACAGACCGAAGATCCACCGGAAATGGAAAGACTTCAGTAAGCACAGAATCGTTATTCCCCCTGTTCCTGCGATAAGAATTCCTGCGATGAACTGCCGGCTTATATCTAAAAAAGCAGACAACGGTTCACCGGAAGCAATTCCGATGGCAAAAGGTAATAATATTCTGATAAACGGGTACTTGTGAAGTACGGTTAACAAATAGTATTACGTTCTTTTCAATGATTTAAGTTCACGGATGGTTTTTTCCGGATCGGCCGACCCGAAGACAGCACTTCCTGCTACCAGCACATCCGCTCCGGCTGCTACCAACGCAGCACCTGTTTCGTGATTCACTCCACCGTCCACTTCAATAAGGGCCTCAGAACCGGTGCGCAGGATAAGTTCTTTCAACTGAGCGACCTTTTCCAGCGAGTGAGGAATAAACTCCTGCCCCCCGAAACCGGGATTTACACTCATTACCAGCACCATATAGAGATCACGGATAATATCATCCAGCATGTGCACAGGTGTACCGGGATTAAGGGTAACCGCCGGCTCCATACCTGCCTCACGGATCTGCTGAATAACCCGGTGGATATGCAGACACGCTTCATAGTGCACATTCATCACTTTGGCCCCGATGCTTTTTACTTCGTGAATGAACTTCTCCGGCTGCACGATCATCAGATGTACATCGAGCGGTTTCTGTGTCAGTTCATGCACATATTTCAGCACGGGAAAGCCAAAAGAGATATTGGGTACAAACACCCCATCCATTACATCCGCATGGATCCAATCGGCGTCGCTGCGATTCAACATCTCTATATCTTTTGCCAGATGGGCAAAATCCACAGAGAGTATGGAGGATGATACAAGTGTACTCATGACTGTTGTGACTATTATTGATAAACAAAAGTAGATAAAAGAATTGAAATAAAACAGATTTGCCGGGCAGAAGGTTTGTTTTTTCCGTTTTACCCATCAAAAAAAACCTCCGGAACAGTAGAATTACCACTCCGGAGGGTTCTTATTATCTATTCTTATTTGATCTTTTCCCGGATCTTCTTCAGGTAGTTTTTCATACCTTCCGCATCCTTCTCAGAGATAATATCCAGTAATTTCTTCAATTCGACCCGTATCTTTTCTACCTGCCCGGGAGTACGTGGATTGAACAGGATCTCCTGCAACAGGTAATCATCCTCATTTAACAACCCTTTAGCAATAGTCATGTGCTTTTTGAAGGTAGTACCGGGTGCTTCCTGATGTTTCATAATGGAGGCAAACACAAAGGTCGATACAAAAGGGATTGAGAGAGAATAAGCCATGGTCTCATCGTGCTCCTCAAATGTATATTCGAAAACATTCAGGTTGAGGTTGCTATAAAGGTCCTTGAAAAAGACTTTTCCCAGGTGATCGCTTTCACGGATCACAATCGCACTCTCCTGACTGAGGTTACTCAGACTGGCAAACGTAGGCCCGAACATGGGATGGCTGGAGACATACCGGAATCCACTCTCTTCGTAGAACTTCTTGAGTCCGTTCTTTACCGAAGCAATATCACTGATGATACAATCCTTCGGAAGTACAGGAAGTACGGTGCGGAAAGCATCCAGCGTATATTTTACGGTAACAGCATTGATAACCAGTTCCGGTTCAAACTCTTTGATCTCTTCCAGCGTGGTGAACCGATATGTATTATACACAAAACGCAGCTGGTGCGGATTGGCATCAAATACGGCAGTCTCGTGATCAAAACTCAATATATCTGTAAAGAAAGAGCCCATCTTACCGGCTCCCAGTATCAATATTCTCATCTTTATTATGTATTTAGCTCATTCAATGATGGAGAAAAGAGGGTGATTTAAAAGCTTCCTTGTTTTTTAACAGGGTATGCCATTACCCCCAAAGGAGTAAAATGTGAATAACCCCTAGTCGCTTCGCTTCACTAGGGGTTATTCACATTTTACTACTATCTAAGTAATACATTATAAGATATCCGCTTAAAAATTATAAAGTAATCAAAAGATATCTGAAGGCCGTAATCCATCCTCTTCTCTCTCTCTTTTTTACTTATTTATTGATGATCTCCATCTGCTGGCGGACACTCTCTTCGTGTATCGCTTCGAATACCTTCTTGATAAAATCAGCATCCATACCACAAAGCGCCCCCTGTGAACCCCGTTTGTCAAGGATCTCGTTGTAGCGTCCTGTCTGAAGGATAGTCATATCATGCTCCTTCTTATAGGTACCGATCTCACGGGCTACCCGCATTCTTTTAGAAAGGATCTCGATCAGTGTATTGTCGCATTCGTCAATCTGGTTACGCAGCTCGCTCAGGTTCTCCGTAGTCTGGGTCTCCTTCCGGATCACCAACAGGTTCAGGATGTAGTCCAGTACATCGGGCGTGATCTGCTGCGAAGCATCACTCCAGGCTTTATCCGGATTACAGTGGCTCTCTATGATCAGTCCGTCAAAATTGAGATCCATAGCCTGTTGGGAAAGCGGAGCGATCAGTTCGCGTTTTCCACCGATATGACTCGGATCGCAGAAAATCGGAAGGTTCGGAAGACGACGACGCAATTCAATAGGAATGTGCCATTGCGGAAGATTCCGGTAGATCTTTTTATCGTAACTGCTGAAACCACGGTGAATAGCACCCAATCTCTTTAATCCTGCATTGTTGATACGCTCCAACGCTCCGATCCAGAGATCCAGATCCGGGTTTACCGGGTTTTTTACCAATACCGGTATATCCACCCCCTGAAGAGCATCGGCGATCTCTTGTACGGCAAACGGATTGGCCGTAGTGCGGGCACCTACCCAGAGCATATCCATTCCCTGTTTCAGGGCCTCGTATACATGCTTGGCAGTAGCCACTTCGGTAGCTACATACATACCGGTCTCTTTTTTGACGGTTTTCAGCCAGCCAAGACCCTCTACCCCGATACCTTCGAAACCTCCCGGTTTGGTACGGGGCTTCCATATCCCGGCACGGAATATTTTAATACCTTTGCCTGCCAACAGACGGGCCGTTGAAAGTACCTGTTCTTCTGATTCCGCACTACAAGGTCCGGCAATAACAAGGGGTCTGTTGTTCTCTATCCCCGGTAATAAAATCGATTCTAATTCCATATTGTTCTGTTTATTGTTTGTTTTAGATTTCTGATCCTGATCTCTGTTTTATAAATTCTCTTTTATACGATTTAAAGCCCGTGTAAGATTCTCTTCGTTGCAACAAAGTGAAATACGTACATATCGTTTTCCGTTGCTCCCGAAAATAAATCCGGGCGTAATAAAGACACGGGCTCCGTGTAATACTTTCTCTGTCAGTTCCTCCACATCGGCATAATTATCGGGAATTTTTCCCCAAAGGAACATTCCTACCTGGTTCTCATCATAGCTACATCCGAGCGTACGCATGATCTCACCGGCCAGCTGACGACGACGGGCATAGGTTTCAATATTCATCTCCTGGTGCCACTCCTTACTATTCTGCAACGCTTTGGCAGCCGCCAGCTGCATGGGACGGAACATACCCGAATCGATATTGCTCTTTACCTTGACGATCCACTGGATAAACTGTGCATTGGTGGCAACCATACCGATCCTCCATCCCGGCATATTGTGGCTCTTACTCATGGAGTTAAACTCAATACAGCAATCTTTGGCTCCCGGCACACTCAGGATACTGATGGGTTTCCGGTTCAGGATCAGACTATAAGGATTGTCGTTTACAACAACAATATTGTGACGACGGGCAAAATCCACTATTTTTTCATACAGTTCCGGTGTAGCATTAGCGCCGGTAGGCATATTGGGATAGTTGGTCCACATCAGTTTAACCCGGCTCAGGTCCAGCTGTTCCAGCTGTTCAAAGTCAGGGAACCAGCCGTTATTTTCTTTCAGGTCGTAATTTACGATCTCAGCCCCCAATAATTTACTTAAGGACGTATAAGTAGGATAGCCCGGATTGGGAACCAACACCTGGTCGCCCGGATTGACAAAAGCCAGCGTCACATGCAGGATACCTTCTTTGGAACCAATAAGCGGTTGAATTTCCGTATCCGGGTCGAGGTCCACTCCATACCATTCTTTGTAGTATCCGGCAAACCCACGGCGAAGTTCAGGGATGCCTACCGTAGGCTGATAGCCATGTACAGAGGGAGACTGCACCGTTTCGCACAACACCTGAATGGTATCTTCCGAAGGAGGAAGATCGGGACTACCGATCCCCAGGCTGATCACATCTTTTCCCTCTGCATTCATCCGGGCGATCTCCTTTAGTTTCCGGGAGAAGTAGTATTCACTGACACCGCCCAGGCGGTCGGCCGGTACAATATTATATACTTGATTTTCCTTCTGTATATTCACCTAATATTTTAAGTTCTTTAACCAGTGGAGTAATAGCATCAATAGACTGGCGGTAACGCATATAGTCATTGAATTTCACATCTATATAGAAAAGGTACTCCCACTCCCGCCCGATAATAGGGAGGGATTGTATCTTGGTAAGATTGACCGAGTAGTAAGAGAGGATGGAAAGAACCTGCGAGAGACTTCCCTCCCGGTGCGGTAACGAAAATACCATACCGGCTTTATTAACAGAAGCTCCTTTGCGGTACTCATCGGCCAGCCAGGGATCGGCAATGACCAGGAAACGGGTAAAGTTATGTTTATTGGTTTCAATACCCTCCTTCAGGATCTTCATGCCATAAAGTTCGGCCGCCGCTGTAGAGCAGATAGCCGCGTGTCCCCGGAGATTACCTTCCTTAATGACTTCGGCACTTTTAGCTGTATCTTCAGCCTCTACTATCTTCAGATGAGGATACTGGCTCAGGAACTCTTCGCACTGCATCAGAGCTATCGGATGAGAATTCACCTCTTTGATATCCTCCAGGTTATCTTCCGGCAGGCATACAAAGCTGTGAGAGATACGTAGTTTATACTCCCCGATCACCTGTGCCCCGCTCTTACGGAGCAGTTCGTGGTTTTGCAACAGGCTGCCTGCAATGGTATTCTCAATGGCTACCAGCCCGAATGCATCGCTATCTTTACGGATCGTAGTAAAAACATCGTTGAAAGTTGCACAACATTCCAACGCTATTTCGTCACTCTCAAAATACTTATGGGCTGCTATATCGTGAAAAGAACCCAATGTTCCTTGTATCGCTACCTTTTTCATCTGATGGATGTTAATAAAAAAATCCCGCGTCCTTACCGGAGCGGGATTCTATTAATTATCGTATTTGATTCACTTGTTTCTGTTTCATTTACTACATATGAGTTCCCGCTCTACTTTGTTG
>JAJQBG010000331.1:8818-11225 GCA_021203405.1 Bacteroides sp. | reverse complement strand
ATCATATACATTCCCATCATATAATAAATGGTTTAAATGAATTTTCCTCCTTCAGTGATATGTTTTTTCTTTCAGAAATAAAAACAGATCCGGATACAATTCCTCGCTATTATACAGATGCGACACATACCACAACAGCACCTATCACCGATTTAACTCCTGCAGAAAGAAAGTATTATCTGACAAATCGAACCGGAATAGAAGGGTATGATCAAATAAATGAGAACTGGAAATAATTGCCAGGGTCTATAAAACTTAAAATAAAGCACTAAAGTATGCAAAACATTCTATAAAGAGGAAATAGCCCTTAAAAAAGAGAAACAATTTTACTAAAACCGAAAAAGCAGCAAAGAATAAGTATAATTCTTATACATAGTAATATAATTAAAATTCAAAAAGTATGGCACAGAACACACTGACACACAATGTTAAAACAGCAACAGAAGTCATTAAAGAAGTAAAAGAAGCAATTATCGAAAAAGGAGTGGAAATACCCGAGGGAACCCATGCAACACAGTATCCCGGATATATTGCAAAAATGACCTCCCAAACAGAACTGGAAGAATTCAAAGAACAAGTTGTATTAAAAGGAATAAATGAATCCGAGGTAAAGGTTTCAGCACCGACCATCGAATTAAACGCAACAGAAGACTCAGCCTCAGGTTTATCTCTGGAAGACGGGAATGTTAACTTATCCGGCAAAGACCTGAAGACATCTCTTACAGGAGATATCTTACTGGAAACATCCGAAGGAAATATTAACCTGAATCCAATCACCGGAGAAGCACAATACAAAGGAGTGGAGATTGCAACAGAAGAGGATATTTCCGGTATATCTAATGAAGTTACCGTACTGGAAGGTAGAGTTAACTCTATTGATAGCAGAACAGTACAAAACGAAACAGATATTATTACTCTACAAACTGGTTTAGATACAGCAGATGAAACTATCTCGGCATTAGATGGCCGTATAACCACACTTGAAACATTCTCTACAGATTTAGGTGAAAGACTCTCAACCGCTGAAACCCGGATTGTTACTAATATAGAAGACATTGTATCCAATACGGAGAATATCGAAGTCAATACCGGGAATATCCAGACATTAACCGGTAAAGTGACTACCCTTGAAGAAAAAATCCTATCAAATACAGGGGATATCGAAACCAATACAACGAACCTTACTGATCTTACCGGTCGTGTTACAACAGCCGAAGGAAATATTACGGACCTCACTGATACTGTTAACAATATATCCTCAAGTTTACAGGATTATCTTCCACTGTCCGGGGGAACGATTACAGGACAACTTAACATGGAAGGTGAATCAGCTATTACATTTAATGGAATAGATGCAGCAATTGGAATGAATAGTAATAACGACTTAACTCTTGCTGCCACTGTAGATGATGCAAATATTGTTGTTATGCCTGGTTCAGGAGGCAAGTTTTTATATGGTTTTGATGAAATTGCTACTGTAAATGACATTCCAGATGTTTCAGCATATCTTCCTTTGACCGGTGGTACACTTACGGGCAATTTAGTAATGGATGATTTAGCATACATAAAAACACCCGGGATTTCTCTTGGTGAAGAAAATGTAGGTATAGTATTACTTAATGATTCAATTCTTATTATCAACCGAGGTATTGAAGATGGTAGAGTTGATATAGATTCAGAGATCTTTACACACAACGGTAATACAGTAGCCACTATTGCAACCTTTGACACTGATATAGCAGCCGAAGTCTATTCTAAAAATCATCCAACCGTATTAGTGATCTCAACCCAGCAATAATTATGGCAATCTATCAAAACGGAACAAAACTGAGTAACCTGCTTAATAGTGGGTTATCGGTTAATAAAGCTTATTTAGATGGTAAGGAGGTGTATAGCAAAGAAAAAAATCTGTTTTACCTGACCCATCTTATATTGAGATAGAGGTAGATAGCTCAGCCGGTACATTTGTTGTTCCTTTATCCGGATGTAATGGGCATGACAATGAATATACATACATAATCAGTGTTAATAATATTGTAGTAGATACATACTCTTTTACATGTAACTATACAGCTGGAACTGGATATTTTTTAACTGGTTTAACAGGGAATACATCAATTATCAGAATTGAACCATCAGGCGAAGCAACCACAGGATAGGGAAAAGCTTTTGGTTATTACAGTAATGAAGTAGCATGTAATGTGAAAACAAATAAAGCTAAGCTACTTAGAATTATGAATGATCCGGATTGGGCATATTTGAGTAGTGAGACAACTACTGGTAACTATTTCCGTTATTACCAGTACTACGGATGTACCAGCCTGATTAATACGGCAGTAGAAGCGTTACCAGACAGTGTAATGAATATAGGTGACTGTTTCCGTTATTCCCAATACTTCGAATGTAC
>JAJQBG010000331.1:0-8718 GCA_021203405.1 Bacteroides sp. | reverse complement strand
TAGAAGTATTACCGGAGAGTGTAACGAGTATAGGAGACTATTTCCGTCAATCCCAGTACCGAGGATGCACCGGTCTATTAATAGGAAATCACATCCATACCTATCATATAATAAATTTTATAAATAGTAGCTTATATAACTATCGATATATGTTCAACCTGTCATCAGTAAAAACAGATCCGGATACGGTACCCAGATATTATACGGACAGTACAAATACCACAACCGCCCCTATTACTGATTTAATACCAACTTCAAAAAAGTATTATCTCACCAACCGAACTGGCATAGAAGGTTACGTCAATATAAACAATAACTGGAAATAAATCATCCTTTCAGTTGTGCCAGAAACACCTCCGGCACAACTCTTACTAAAAAAGCCATAATAAAAGAAACTACCTGCAACAAGGTAGAAATCATTTTCCCCAAACTAAACCGGTATTTACCTACAATAGAGCAGAACAACCCCAAATACCTCCAAAAACCACCACCCACCCTAACTTAACTCAAACAGTTAGGGCAAACCACCCCAATAAATTCACCAAAAACACAAAACCCTCTACCTTTACCTACACCTCCGGAAAAGCACCGGACAACACCCGGAAAAATAATTTCCGGAACCAGGTAACCACACAAACAGAGTAAAATATGATAAAAGAAACAACCTGTGGAAAAATAGAGTTCGCGCTTCCCAAAGCCAACAGGAACCTATTAGACAAGCACCACACCTACACACTGATCCTGCAGAACAACTTCACCAAACGGGTACATATCCTGAAAGTAGTAGATCAGGTACACCCTACCCCCTTTACCTTCTCTCCCAACCCGGTACGCTTCCGGTTCGAAGCAGAGAACCCGAAGGTTTTGAAACCGGAGAATATACCTACTACCTCTGCTCATTCGACGACTGGAACCAGCTCAATGTAGATACCAACAACATCAAAGAGGCAACCATTAAAGAGAGGGATGAAGTGCTGGTAGGAGGAATAGGAATCCTGATCAACGGAAATGTACTGGTACACCGCTCCGTTACAAGCTTCCTGACCGTAAACGACTCCATGGCCCTGATCGACGGCCTTCCCCTGTTAGTATCCACCCCGGCGGACGACCCTAAAGAGAGCGGCAACCTCTTCAGAGAGTTAACAGTGATCACTAACGGAATTATAAAATACAAAGAGAACGAACGCACTTCACACTGTCACACACAACCAGAGTCAGACTCAGAAATTATATTCAATATGAAGGATAAAGAAACACACAAAACAAGTTCCAGCTTCGGACAGATCGACCTCCTTAGCTATGTACCTACCCAGGGCATGGAGATCACCACCTCTGGTAAAGAGTATGTATTATGAGGCGATGATAACCGCTACCCCGATCATCTCTACAACCTGTACAGCAACTGCGCCACCCTGCAATCCATTATCAATGGCTCTGTAGATTACACCATCGGCGACAAGATCAACAACAACACGCCGCTCCAGGAAGAGAACCAGATAGGGAAAACCCTTCCGGATATTATAGAAAAGCTGATCGTAGACCGATGGATATTCGGTGGATTTTGTCTCCAGGTTATCTATAACAATTCCGGAGAAATATCACAGATCGCTTATATAAGTATCTCAAAATGCAGGCTGAGCAAAGACGGGCAATCTGTTTATTACATCGAGAACAATGGAAAGCGCTATTCCACCGGCAAAGTCATACGGTACGCTGCCTATAATCCCGAAACCGCCCTGGAAGATAAGACCCAGATATTCTTTTACCCAAGCAACCGTACCCGGGGCTACTACCCCATCTGCGATTATTCAGCTGCCCTGGTATCAGCCGAAACACAGATCGACATCCAGAATTTCCACTGGGCTACCATCAACAATAACTTTATGGTAAACGGTATCCTGAACTTTAACAATGCCGACAATGTGAGCCAGGAGAACAAAGAGGAGATCGAACGAGCCATCAACGACAAATTCTCCGGAGTACGAAATGCCGGCCGGCTCATGCTCTCCTGGAATCCCGATAAAGAGCACGGCGTAGAGTTCCAAAGGCTTACAGACGACCAGTTCGACAAAAAGTACGAAGCCCTGGCAGAATCCACCCGGGAGAATCTCTTTATCTCCATGCGGGCCATTCCCGTACTCTTCGGGCTCAGCATCCAGACCGGATTCAACACCCAGGAGTACGAAGAAGCTTTCCGGCTCTACAACCGCACCGCCATCCGTCCCAAACAGGCCGAGATCACCCGGGTATTCGATAAAATATTCAACACACAGAACAGTATAACATTTGATCCTTTTACACTATGAAAATTGACGAAGTTTTTTCTCCCTCTCCCATACAGCCCCGCGAAAAAGTATTGCTGGTAAATATGGACAAACTAAAAAATGAGAGTTATATAGACGAGAATGTTTCCGAAAAGCATCTCCGGGTAGCCATCAACGCCATCCAGAATGAAATTATTGAGAAGGTGATCGGCACCTCCCTCTTTAACCAACTGGCACAACTGGTTTGCCAAGGAACATTTAACCAGGAGTGTAACCTGAAATACAAGGTACTGATGGACGACTACCTGTTCCGGATCTTTGTATATGCCGTACAGGCAGAACTCAGTATTCCCCTCTCCTTTAAGAACCGGAATACCGGTACCATACAACCCGAAACCGACAGTAGTGCCCGGACCTCGATCAGCGATATCAAATACCTTAATCAGTATTACATTAACAAAGCCGACGAATATATACAGCGAACCATCAAATTTTTACTGTGTAACCGCAGCGAATATCCGGAACTGGAGAGGTGCGATTGCTCCTGGTGCTCCGGGCAACTCATCAACCAGCTTCCCCATACACTACTCAATTTAAAAGTATCACCCCATGAAAAAACAACACGACGCAAACGCTGATCTATCACGGCATAACTACAACGAACTGTTAAACACCCTCGAAGCGATCTGCACCCGGCATCCCGGAATAAACTCCTACCTGAACAACCGGTACAGTGCCAACGGAGCTGGAGATATCCATTACCCTGCCCTCTGTGTTACTCCCGGAGAGATAAGGCTTACCGAAAACACCAACATCTACAACTTCAACCTTCTCTATGTAGACAGGCTTACGGAAAGCAGGGACAATCTGGTAACGATCCACTCCATAGGTATTACTACCCTGACAGAACTGGTCAATGCCTTCAGGGAACATGTAAACTCCTTTGATACTACCGGAGCCACCCTCCATGTTTTCCAGGGACAGTTTGCCGACGAGACCGTAGGTGTAGTAGCCAATATCGAACTAACCACTGTCGCAGACCTCGGAGCCTGTGAATGGTTCTACCAGTAGCTTATAACCACACAACCATGAACGGTATCATAACCACCATACACAAACAACGATTGATCAAAAGGATACTAAACACCTTTAGCTTCAGCGAAGATCCTTACAGAGACAAAGAGTTACGGGCAGATTTTGAATCGGAAATATACCTCATCCTACTGGAGTACCCGGATAAAGAACTACTCCGGGAACTCCACGACAGAGGCGAACTCAGCCACTTTATTTTCGGTATTGTCAAACATAACTTTTTACTGGGCAACTCTATGTATTACAAAAAATACAAGAACTACGAGAACAACCGTGTAGAACTTAATACACAGGACAAAAGATTTATACTGGCACACCACCTTTATTACAACGAGCCTTATGCATATTTATGACGGAGTTACCGACATTGAATTCAGCCTGATCGAACAGGAGTACACCTTGCCCCAAAGTATACTGGCCGACCCTCCACAGGTCCTGAAAATACTGAATGAACTACCTCTCCCCCAAAGGAGACTACTGATACTGTACGCCGAACTGCGATCCGTCCGCAAAATAGCCCGGATCTATCATTGCAGCAAAGATGTAATAGCGAACGAAATTAATGAAATAAGAAAATATTACTGGAAAAGAGTATGTGGATAACCGAACTGATCTGTATCACCACCATTGTATGCTTTATTGTAGATGTATCCGGAGTGGTAGATAACCTGAAAGTGACCCTGTTTAAATTTATGCACGGCACCAAAATACCCTACAGGGACTACTCCTTCAAGCCGGTAGATTGCTCACTCTATATGACCTTCTGGTGTTGCAACTTCTGGCTGCTCTGCCAGGGCACCTTTAACCTCTATACCTTATGCGCAACCTGCCTGCTGGCACTTTCCAGCGAAGTCATCACCTACTTTCTTTTCTTCCTCAGAGACCTGCTGGGATGGTTCATTAACAAATTAAACGATCTGATCAATGACTGAAGAACAATTTATCAAACTACAAAAGTATGAAAGCATCCTGCTGGCTGCTTTCCGCAAAAAATTCTTCCGGTATCCCGATACGCAGACCAAAAGCGAACTTCAGCGTATCTACGACGAGATAACCGGACGCAAAAACAGTTTTTCACAAGGATGCAGCGCCTGTTCAGGCATCTGCTGGATCGAGAGACTGGCAAAATGGTACAACGAGTATAAAACCAAACACACAATTAAATAACATGGAAAAGTATTTTGAAGAACTGAAAAGATTTGAGAGCAATTTCGGAACCGCCATCCGGAGTAATTACACCCGTAACATTATCGTCAAAGACCGCCAAAGGCTGAACGAGATCTACAACGATCTTACAGGAACCTCCAAACGGCTTCCCGTTACCTGCCATAACTGCCTGCTGATGATTCTGCAATACCTCGGAAAAGCCTATTTCGACCACAAAGAGCAGAAAGAAAAAGCAGAAGCTCCCGGGGAAAACACCACCGGAGAACCAACGGAAAAAGAAGCAAGCATCCCGACCGCCGGACCGGTTCCGGCAGTCGCGACAGAAGAACCCGCAAAACCCAAACGCGGACGTAAAAAAAAGATTGAATCATGGGACTAAGCCAGAGCGACCGCTACATACGTCTGAAAACCGTACACAACTGGATCGCAGAAGGACACTCGCACAAAACCCTGCACCAGCTGATCGAAGAGCGGTTCGGCCTGAAAGGATACAAATCCCGCCACAAACTCATCAAGGATTGCCTGCGGGAGATCTATGCGGGATACGACATAGAGACCATCCGCAAAACCAACCAGGAACGGATCGAAGCGATCATCGGACGGGCCATGGAGACAGGCCAGGATAAGCTGGCACTCGATGCCATTGATAAATTCAATAAAACAGCCGGCGTCTACACAGAAAAACATGAGCACTCCTTCCGGGGTGAAGTCATAAAAGTAAAATTTGGAGAATAATGGGTAAATACTTTACAATAAACGAACTATGCCATTCGGCAACCGCAAAGGCAAGGAACATTCCGAACGTAGCAGGCGAAACAGAGACCGCCAACCTGCATCTTTTAATTGACAAGGTACTCGATCCGGTACGGGAGATCCACGGAAGCCCGATCTTAGTTAACTCCGGGTTCCGTTGCCGGCAGCTCAATACCCTTATAAAAGGAGCAAAGAACTCCCAGCATATCACAGGGGAAGCTGCCGATATTACTACCGGCAGCCAGGAGGAGAATAAAGCACTCTTTGACAAGATCCGGGAGAGTAACATCCCGTTCGACCAGCTGATCGACGAGAGCGATTACTCCTGGATCCATATCTCCTACTCCAACCGCCACCGCAGACAGATCCTACACCTATGAAAAAGTTCTTTTCTTACATAGGAGCCATCACGGTACTGCTTATCATTCTGACACCTCTCTGCTTCCGGAAAAAAGAGGTAAGAACGGAGACCCTCCGTACAGAGCGCGATACACTTGTCATCCGGGACACCATCCGGGACACCATTCCGCACTACCGGGAGAAGTATATTACCCGGGTAGATACCATATACCTGCCTGCCACCGACAGCCTACAAAAAGAGCACAAGGTGGTTATCCCGATCGAACAGAAAACCTATGTAACGGATGATTATCATGCGGTAGTAGAAGGATACAATCCCGCCCTTACCTATATGGAGGTCTACAAGAACACTGAATATATTACACAGACAGAATATATCCGGCAGTATAAAAAGAGTCGTTATAACCTGGGGATCCAGGTCGGTATAGGGAGGACCCGCAAGGAGTTCTCCCCCTATATCGGCATCGGGTTCCAATACAATCTTTTCGGATGGTAAAAGAAGTACAACTATACACACCCTATCCGCACCAGAAAGCGGTACACGATGCACTGACCATCCACCTGAGCCAGGTACCACGCTTTACCGACAGGTTCCAGAAAACCTTTGTGGTAAAAGCCCCCCGGCAGGTAGGAAAGTCGGTAATGGTAGAAAATGAGTTGCTGCGCTTCTCGCTGGCCTTCAACCACTCCCGCAACGCCTATATATCCCCCTCCTTCAACCTCTCCCTGAAAGTATTCCGGGAGATCCATAAATGGTGGCCGATACAGGGCTGGTAGGCAAATAAATGTAACCGACCAGATCATCGAGTTAGTGAACGGTAGCACCATCCAGTTCTTCTCGGCCGCCCAGCGCGATAAACTGCGTGGCTTCACCGTTACCGGCCTGCTGGTGATCGACGAGGCAGCCTATATCCGGGATAGTATCTTCCACGATATGCTCTCCCCCTGGACAGATGCCCGTAAAGCCGTCACCCTGATGATCTCTTCGCCCGACTTTGAAACCGGTTTCTTTTACGAACATTATACCCTGGGACTCTCCGGCGGATACAACATAGAGTCGTTCGACTTTACCGATTTCGACCTCTCTCTGATCCGCAGCCCTGAAAAGCTGGAAGAGAAACGAAAGACCCTGCCGGTACAGACCTTCCGGGCTGAGTACCTGGGACTCTTTAAAAAAGCGGAAAGCTCCGTATTCGGCTCTTTCAAACACTCCATCCTGACACACGAAGCGGCCCGGCCCACCGCACTCTACCTGGGGCTCGACTTCGGCACCGGTTCGGGCAAAGACCACACCGTACTCACCGGGCTAAACCAGAACCGGGAACAATGCCTCTTCTGGCGCTCCAACGAACTCGCTCCCGGGGAACAGATCGACCGGATTTGTGAGATCATCACCGAATACAAACCGGTGATCCGGACCCTGTATGTGGAACAGAACAGCATCGGAAAGATCTACCTGGATATGCTCCGTAAAAAGTTAGGGAACCTCTTCTCCATCATTACCCCTTTTACCACCACTCATACCAGTAAAAGAAAGATCGTAGAATCCCTGCAGGTTGCTATCCAGAACAACACCATCAAACTGATGAATGAAAGGGAGCAGATCAGCGAACTCTCCCTCTACGAAAGCAAAATAAATAAAATAACCCAAACCGTCACCTACAACGCTCCCGAAGGAGGCCACGACGATACCGTCATGGCCCTGATGCTGGCCAATTACGCCATCATCCAGAAAACAAACAGTACATACCGTTTTAATATTATATGATTATGACCTGGAAAGAGATTACAATTAAACAGTTTAAACAGTTACAAGCGATCTTAAAAGAACACGAAGGCGATAATGTAGAGCTATCCGTAAAACTCCTCTCCCTCTTTACCGGTAAAGAGGAATCCTACTACCTGAACCTCTCCGTCGACGATTTCAAAGAGGCCACCCGGGCCCTCCAGTTCCTTCATGAAAGACCGCAGGAACTTATTAAAGAAAAATATAAAGTGAACGGGCAGGTATACACCCTGAATGTAAATGTATCCAAAATGCCCACTGCCCAATACATTGACTACGTCACTACCCTGCAAAACCAGCCCGACAACTACGCCCTTTTGCTGGCTATCCTCTTAATTCCCCAGGGCAAAGAGTATAACAGCGGATATGATATTCCGGAAACGGCCCTCCTCTTTGAAGAGCACTTCCGCTGGGCCGATGTACAGGCGATCGCTTTTTTCAGTCGGCTATTGCAGCAATACACAAAACATATGCTAAACTATTTGAAGCGGAAGCTGGCACGGGAGATGAAGAAAGAGAAGAATCCGGAGCGGATAGCAGCCATTCAGACAGCTATCAATCATTTGAAAGCCGCTGGAAATGGAATATAATCATTGAGCAGATATCCCAGTACACCCTTTTCGACTTTGAAAAAGTCTGTAGGCTGGAACTTACAGAATTCCTGAATCATGCAAGTTATATAAAAAGCAAGATCCAGTATACCAACAACAAAACAAAAAAACAGATGGCAGAACTTAAAAAACGAAGACGATGAGCTACGAAATACCCGGACTCGATACGTTACTTAGCACCTATGCAGAGAACATTATCCGCTCCTACCAGGATAAAACCAAAGATATCCGTGCTTCCGGCGCACTCTGCAACTCCGTCACCTACAAAGTAGATGTTCAGGGAGACAACTTCGAAGTAACCATTTCGCTGGAAGATTACTGGGAATATATTGAATATGGCCGCGCGCCGGGCAAAAAGTTTCCTCCCCAGGATCAGATCCTGGAATGGATCCGTATCAAACGCATCATTCCCACCCCCTATACCCTACCTAACGGAAAGCAGCAGATACCGACCGAAAACCAGCTGGCTTACCTTATCAGCCGGAAAATTGCCCGGGACGGAACAGATCCCAGGCCCTACCTGCAGGAATCAATTGACGAAAATTACGAAAACTTTTCCCGACAACTGATCGACCTTCTCGGAGACACCGTACTGGAATTAATTGATAACAATTTAAATTTATAACACTATGTGTTCTTGTAATTATCCTATCTGGCATACACTTACCTCCTCAGAACCCTATGT
>JAJQBG010000241.1 GCA_021203405.1 Bacteroides sp. | reverse complement strand
AACATTTTGTATATTTGCTCCATCAACACTAATTAATAACATTAAAACCTATAAAAAAAAGACTTATTACTGCCCTCCTCTGTATTTCAACCCTTACTCTTACTGCTCAGGAAAGTGAAAACACCGAAGGTTTTGTCTTTACAACCGTTAAGGAAAGTCCTATTACTTCCATCAAGAACCAGAACCGTTCCGGTACCTGTTGGAGTTATTCCGGTATTGCCATACTGGAGTCCGAGTTGTTGCGTACAGGAAAAGGTATTTACGATCTGGCAGAGATGTTCGTCGTGGGCCATACCATGGAGGATCGAGCAGACCGCTATGTAAGACTACATGGAGAGAGTTCCTTTTCTCCCGGAGGTAGTTTCTACGATGTAATTTACTGTATGAAAAATTACGGGCTTGTTCCCCAGGAAGCCATGCCCGGTATTATGTATGGAGACAGCCTCCCTGTACACAATGAACTGGATGCCGTAGCCGAAGGCTATGTAAAAGCTATCGGGAACGGTAACTTCTCAAAACTGACTCCGGTATGGAAAGAGGGACTCACCCATATTTACGCTACCTATCTGGGAAAACAACCCGAAAAATTCACCTATCAGGGAAAAGAGTATACCCCCCGCTCTTTTGCAGGATCCCTGGGACTCAATGCCGATGATTACATCTCCATTACCTCTTTCACCCACCATCCGTTCTATACAGAGTTCGCTATTGAAGTACCCGACAACTGGCGTAACGGCCTCTCCTGGAACCTTCCCATAGATGAAATGATGGAAGTGATCGACTACGCTGTCCGTAACGGATTTACCGTAGCCTGGGCCAGCGACGTAAGCGAACTGGGATTCTCCCGCGATGGAATTGCCGTTATACCTGTAGACAATCCGACAGACCTTACCGGATCAGACATGGCCCGCTGGACAGGGCTAAGCGCCACCGACAAACGCAAAGAACTTACCTCCAGACCCCTTCCCGAAAAAGAGATCACCCAGGAGATGCGCCAGATAGCCTATGATAACTGGGAAACGACCGACGACCACGGCATGCTTATCTACGGAGTGGCACAGGACCAATATGGTAAAGACTATTTTATGGTAAAGAACTCGTGGGGAACCAACAACAAATACGAAGGGATATGGTATGCTTCCAAAGCCTTTGTCAGCTACAAAACCACCAATATTGTAGTACATAAAGATGGTATTCCCAAAGCGATCGCTAAAAAGATCGGGCTCAACTAACAAATAAGATCCTAAACATTTACCAGTTATTTAACCCACAATCATTAAAAGCAACTATTGTGTTCACCGGGAGATATTCTCCCGGTGTTTTTACTTAGAATAAGATTGAACTGAAAATATAAAAAAGAGAAGCATTGTATAAACACCTCTCTTTCCCTCATTTTATTACCAAGAAGAATATAATTTTACTATCCTCATTATCTAAAACAAAAAACCGTATAAAAGGTTCAGTTCCCGCTTAAATATTTTATGATATCCTGAGCATACCCATCTTTTACCAGCACTCTTTTCTCCCTGTCCAACAGATAAAGAGAAGGAATGGCCCGGAGATCATACAACTCTTTTTTAGTGATCGCCAGTTCCGCATCATACCCGTTTATCCAACTCTCCGGAATAACAGGAAGCTCCTTCTTCCACTCTTCCAGATCCTCATCCGGATACACAGCCACGACCTTTAACTGACCGTCCTGGTCCAGCCGTTTAATGAAGAGCGAATTAAGCAACATTTCCCGGGTCTCGGCACACGCATGACAACCGGGATTATTAAAATAGAGGATGATATAATCAGCATCAATATCGTATAACCGGATCTTCTGTCCTGAGGCCCGGGTGATAAAAAAATCGGTTGCCTTCTCCCCTACCCGGTTCTTGTAAAGCATCTTCAGCTGGTAATTATATTTCTGTCGCTCCGTATCCGGAAGCCAGGATTCCCCCAGGTGATACTCTACCACCGGAATATAGTACTCCTCGTTCCTCATCGGCGAATTCGGATCATAAAGATACTTGTCAGAGAGTTCCAGAAAATAGTTGTAGAGCGTACGCTCTGCCGCAGCACTCTTCATCAGGTTACCGATCCCCGTAGCTATCACCTCAGGTTCCCCACCCGGCAGGATCACTACATAATCCACAAACGCCTGCTCCGTAACCTCCGGTTTATGAACAAGCGAAGTATCACTGAAATCAAAATGAGTCCAGTAATTCTGTATCAGGAACTCTCTCCGGCTCTCCGGAGTCGTATATACCGGAGGAATATCAGGTAACCTGAAACCCGTTATCTCCTGTTCAGCCTCCTCCCGGATCTCTTCTTTACTCTCTTTCGGCTGTCCCTGGCATCCCGGTAAAAGAACCCAGACAAACAAAAAGGTTATCCATGCACTCTTTCTCATCCTATCTGTAAATTATGGTAAAACGTTAACAAATATAACTCATTTAACCGAATCTGCCGATTCTTTTTTCTACAATAACTCTTTTTTAATGCAAACAGTTTTCCTACCTTTGCGGCAAATTTATCACAAAGAGGTAACAACTATTTTAATTTAAAATGAGCGAACATGCACCGTTTATGGTATTCTCGGGCACTAAATCGAGGTACCTTGCAGAAAAGATCTGTAAAAACCTACAATGTCCTCTGGGGAATCTGAATATTACCCATTTTGCCGACGGAGAATTTGCCGTCTCCTATGAAGAATCGATCAGAGGAAGACATGTTTTCCTGGTTCAATCCACTTTTCCCAATTCCGATAACTTAATGGAACTCCTGCTCATGATCGATGCAGCCAAGCGGGCATCCCCCAAATCGATCGTCGCAGTGATCCCCTATTTCGGATGGGCACGACAAGACCGCAAAGATAAACCACGCGTAGCCATCGGAGCCAAATTAGTAGCAGACCTTTTATCTGTAGCCGGTGTCGATCGTCTGATCACCATGGATCTTCACGCCGACCAGATTCAAGGTTTTTTTGATGTCCCTGTCGACCATCTTTACGCATCTGCCGTATTCCTGCCTTACATCCAGTCTCTTAATCTTGACGACCTGGTCATTGCCGCTCCCGATGTAGGCGGTTCCAAAAGAGCCAGCACTTTCTCCAAATACCTGAAGGTGCCTTTGGTTCTGTGCAACAAATCCCGGGTAAAGGCCAATGAAGTAGCCTCCATGCAGATCATCGGAGATGTAGAAGGGAAGAATGTTGTTTTGATTGACGATATTGTAGATACGGCCGGGACCATTACCACAGCCGCCAACATAATGATGGAGGCCGGAGCTAAATCCGTACGGGCCATCGCCAGCCACTGTGTCATGTCCGATCCTGCTACACGCCGGGTAGAAGAATCAGGCCTGGTAGAGATTGTCTTTACCGACAGTATTCCCTATTGCAAAATAAGCCCCAAAGTAAGACAGATCAGTATCGCCGCTATGGTGGCCGAGACCATCCGCCGGGTACTCAATAACGAATCTATCAGTACACAATACATTATCTGAAAGATAGTTCCTCAGGTAAAGATTTAACCCTTTACCTGAGTTTTTATTCGCTCATTTTCTTAATAAATATTTAGCAATCCGCTCTTCTGCTTAATAGATATTATAAAACACGCCACAGAAGCCCGAAATTTGCAGATCACCGAAAAAGCCCTACCTTTGTAATGTGTTTTTCGTAGTATTAGATTTAAGGTTAACAAAGGTTGGATTTTTGTACATAGTTAAAGTCTTTCCCGCATTCTTTTAAATCCGATAAATGTATTTACTTTGCATCCCGTAATTCGGATTCACCATGACATCTACTTCACCCAGACTATTAGTATACAAAGCATCAGCAGGATCGGGGAAAACCTTTACCCTGGCCGTAGAGTACATAAAGCTATTGATAGAAGATCCCAAAGCCTATCAATCCATTCTGGCTGTTACCTTTACCAACAAAGCCACCGCCGAGATGAAAGAACGCATCCTGGGCCAGCTTTATGGTATCTGGAAAGGCGACGGGCAATCTGTCTCTTACCTCAATAAACTATGCGAAGAGACAGGCAAAGACCCCGGCTATATCCGGGAGATGGCAGGTAAAGCCCTCAGGCATATGATCCACGACTACAGCCGTTTCCGGGTAGAGACCATAGACTCCTTTTTCCAGACCGTAATGCGCAACCTGGCCCGTGAGCTCGACCTCGCTCCCAACCTCAATATTGAACTCAATAATTCTGAAGTATTGAGCGAGGCTGTCGACTCTATGATCGAGAAACTGGAGCGTACCTCTCCCGTAATGGTCTGGCTACTCGATTACATCCGCGAACGAATAGCCGAAGACAAACACTGGAACGTCTCACACTCCATTAAAAGCTTCGGACAAAATATCTTCGATGAAGAGTATCAGGAAAAAGGAGAAAAGCTACGCGAAAGCCTCCGGGACCCCCACTTTATTCCACAGTACCGTAAAACCCTCAAAGAACTCCAGACCGAAGCACTCGAACAGATGAAAGGATTCCACGAACAGTTCGAAGGAGTACTGGAGGAGAACGGACTCCAGCCGGAAGAACTCATCCGGGGAAAAAGCGGAATATGCAGCTACTTCAATAAACTACGGGACGGTAACCTCAAAGATGATATCCGGAACGTAACCGTTGAAAAATGCCTGGCCGATCCCAAAAACTGGGCAGCCAAAAGCTCTCCCCGATTCACAAAGATCGTAGACCTTGCCTCCTCCAACCTGATGATGCTCCTTACCGAAGCAGAAACCTTCAGGCGCAGAAACAGCCGCATCGCCAACACCTGTAAACTCTCACTGGCTCACCTCAATGAGTTGCAACTACTGGCTAATATCGATGAAGAGGTACGCATCCTCAATAAAGAGAACAATCGCTTCCTGCTCTCTGATACTACCAACCTGCTGCACAGCCTGGTCAAAGAGGGCGATCCCTCCTTTGTTTTCGAAAAGATCGGCGCTACCATCCGCAATGTGATGATCGACGAATTCCAGGATACCAGCCGTATGCAGTGGAGCAACTTTAAACTTCTACTCCTGGAAGGACTTACCCAGGGAGCAGACAGCCTGATCGTGGGCGATGTTAAACAATCCATTTACCGCTGGCGGAACGGAGACTGGAAGATACTGGCCGGACTCGACAAAAAAATAGAAACCTTTCCCATTGATACCCGTAACCTGAAAAAGAACTTTCGCAGCCAGAAAAATGTAATCGAGTTTAATAATCACTTTTTCACCGGGGCTGTCCATTACCTCAACGACATACACCTGCAGGAGCTCGGCTGCGACTGTACTGAGCTCAAAAATGCATACGCAGATGTATCTCAGGAGAGTCGCCACAACCACCAGGCAGGCTATATAAAAACCACCTTCCTGGCTCCAACCCAGGAAGAAGAGTATGCAGATATTACCCTGAACTCCCTGGTGGAAGAGGTAGAGCGACTTCTCGCACAGGGAATACAACTCAAAGATATTACCATTCTGGTACGTAAGAACCGCAATATTCCCCCCATTGCCGAGCACTTCGATAAACACACCCCTTATCGTATCGTATCCGACGAAGCCTTCCGGCTCGACGCCTCTGTAGCCGTCTCTATGATTATAGACGTATTGTATCACCTATCCGAGCCCGATAACGAAATTATCCGCTCCCAGCTTAAAACCAACTACCAGAAAGAGGTACTCAAACAACAGATCTCTCTTACTGAGTTACTGCTCGACACAGAGAACAACTTTCTGCCCGAAGCATTTACCACCCGGTTCCGGGAGCTCCAATTCTTACCCTTGCAGGAACTTATCGAAGAGATATACCGCCTGTTCGATCTTTCACACATCGAAGGACAGGATGCCTATATGTTCGCCTTTATGGATGCTGTAACCCAGTACCTGCAAAACAATCCTCCTGATACCGACAACTTCCTCCTCTACTGGAAGGACGAACTCTGCCGGAAGACCATTCCCGGAGGCGATATCGAAGGCATCCGCATTATGTCTATCCATAAATCCAAAGGACTGGAGTTCCATACTGTGCTTCTGCCCTTCTGCGACTGGAAATTAGAGAACGAAACCTACAATCAGCTCGTATGGTGTACCCCGCCCGAAGCACCCTTTAACGAACTCCACCTGGTTCCTGTCAACTACTCTTCTGCCATGGCACAATCGCTCTATCAGGAGGATTATAAAAAAGAACGGTTACAACTCTGGGTAGACAACCTGAACCTGCTTTACGTAGCCTTTACCCGGGCCGAAAAGAACCTGATCGTATGGAGCCGCAAAGCACAAAAGAACACAGTCTCTACCCTGCTTTTTAATGCACTGGGCCATGTCGCCGGGCAGATCCCCTGCGAATGGGACGGCGAATCCCTTTTCGAGTCCGGCCATCTCCTGCCCTCCGACCCTCAGGGTACAGACAGCGCTACCAACCGCCTGACCATGCCTCCTGAGAAAAGGCTTATCCGTATGGTATCCTGTGCCCTTCCTGCCAGCTTCCGGCAAAGCAACCGCTCTGCCGACTTTATCCGGGGAGAAGAGCAGGAGAACCCCACTACCGGCTTTATCCAGCGGGGAAAAGTGCTCCATACCCTCTTTTCACACATCCGTACTACCGACGATATTGACCGTGCCATCAGTAAGCTTCTCTTTGAAGGGATCATCGACTCCCTCGATACCTTTAACGAGCTTAAACACATTACCGAAACAGCCTTTCGCAACCCGCAGATCCGTCACTGGTTCAGCGGCCGCTACAAAATATATAACGAGTGCTCCATCCTCTATCCCTCAGCAGATAGCCACCGTGTACGCCGTCCCGACCGTGTAATGGTGAACGAAGATGAAGTGATCGTAGTGGACTATAAATTTGGTAAAGCCGACGAAAGTTACGACCAGAAGATCAAGGAGTATATGGGATTACTCTCCGTAATGGGATACACCAACATCTCCGGATATCTTTGGTATGTATACACCAACGAACTAATTAAAATTTCCTAAACCATCTCCCACAGCCAAACCATGGAACCATTTCTCAACATAGTAGCCAAAGACCTCGCCCGTAAAACAGGAGCCGATATGTCACGCATTGCCGTGATCTTTCCCAACCGCCGGGCCGGACTCTTTTTTAACGAATACCTGGCCGGTCATTTCAAAGAACCCGTATGGGCACCCACCTATATGACCATCGACCAGCTTTTCGAAAGTTTTCTTCCGATCAAAATAGGCGATAACATCAAACTTATATGCGACCTGCACCAGGTATTCTGCCGCGAAACCGGAAGCGAAGAGACCCTCGACGATTTCTACTTCTGGGGCGAACTCCTGCTGAACGACTTTGATGATATTGATAAAAATCAGGTAGAGGCCGGGCGACTCTTTACCAACCTGAGCGACCTTCGCCAAATTATGGAGGGCAATGAATACCTTACCCCTGCCCAGGAAGAGGCCCTCCAAAAATTCTTCCAGAATTTTTCCGTCGAAAGCCGTACTGCCGTAAAAGAGAAATTTCTCTCCCTTTGGGATAAACTCGGTACTATTTACTCCGCCTACCGCAGTACCCTTCGCCGGCAGGGGATTGCCTACGAAGGCATGCTCTACCGTGAAGTAGTAAACAACCTTCACCCCAATCAACTGGAGTACGATAAATATGTATTTGTAGGCTTTAATGTGCTCAACAAAGTAGAATCACACCTCTTTACCTGGCTCCGGGAGAACGACCGTGCCCTTTTTTACTGGGATTACGATAAGTTCTATACCGATCCCCGTAATCACGAGGCCGGACACTTCCTGCGACAGAACCTGGAAAACTTCCCCTCCGAACTAGGCGAAGAGCACTTTAATGTACTACACCGCCCCAAAGAGGTATTCTATATAGCAGCACCCACCGAAAACGCACAGGCACGCTACCTGAACCAGTGGATCACCAACCACGCAGACGGCAAAGAGAAAGAGAATGTGGTAGTGCTCTGTAACGAAGCGATCCTGAGCCCGGTGTTACATTCCATACCCGAAAGCGTGGAAAATATCAACATCACGATGGAATACCCCCTCTCCCAAACCCCTGTTTATAGCTTTATTAACGCTCTTACCGACCTCCACATAACCGGATACGATCCCCATGCAGGCCGTTACTATTATAAACAGGTAAAGAGTGTGCTCAACCACCCCTATACCCGGCAACTCTCTTCCGAAGCTCCCCGGCTGTTACAATACATTACTGAGAAAAACCGGTTTTATCCCCTGCCCTCCGAACTCCGGAAAGACCGTTTTCTCGACTCAATTTTTACTCCCCGTACCACTGTGAAGGAACTCTGTTCCTATCTGAATGAGATTATTCAGAACATAGCCGTAATCTACCGGGCAGAGAAAGAAGAAGAGACCCGGGAGGCTTTTACCCAACTATACCAAGAGTCACTTTTTAAAGCCTATACCATTCTGGGACGGTTCCACACCCTCTTACAAGCCGGCGAACTCAACCTACAACCCATTACCTTTAAGCGGCTGCTTAACCGCCTACTGGCCGGTATATCCATTCCCTTTAACGGCGAACCCGTTATGGGACTCCAAATTATGGGGCTTCTCGAAACCCATAACCTCGACTTTAGGAACGTTATTATGCTCTCGGTCAACGAAGGTAAACTACCCGATACCCGCAACGACTCCTCCTTTATTCCCTATACCCTGCGCCGGGCCTTCGGTATGACCACCATGGACTATAAAAACTCCCTGCACGCCTATTACTTCTACCGCCTGTTACAACGGGCCGAACACATTACCCTGATGTACAATACCTCCTCTGATGGTCTCAACCGTGGCGAATGGTCGCGCTTCATGCTCCAGTTCCTGGTAGAGTGGCCGCACGATATCAAAAAGAAATACCTCGAAGCCACTCAAAGCCTGCACGGCAGCGAGCAGATCGAGATACAGAAAACCCCCATTATTCTGGAGCGTCTCCATACCCTTTATAACAACCGGGTACGCCTATCCCCCTCCGCGCTCAATATCTATATGGATTGTAAAATGAAGTTTTACTTCCGTTATATCGCCGGCATCACTCCTCCGGCAGATATCTCTTCCGATATCGATTCCGCCACCTTTGGCAGCATTTTCCACCGCAGTGCCGAGCTCATTTACCAGGATCTTACAACCGGAGGAAAACTGATCCGCAAAGAAGATCTCGAAAAACTCCTTAAAAACGATATAGCCCTCGAAAACTATGTAGACAAAGCCTTTAAAGAGCTTTTCTTCCAGATACCCCCCGAAGAACGTCCCGAATACAACGGTACCCAGCTTATCAACTCAGCTGTGATCACTCTCTATATTAAACAACTATTGCGGATCGATCTTCAGTATGCCCCCTTTGAAATGGTAGGCATGGAACATCCGGTAAAAGATCACCTCGATATCAACACCCCACAAGGAAAAGTACGCATCCGCATTGGCGGTACTATCGACCGTATCGACCGCAAAGAAGATACCCTGCGCATTGTCGATTACAAAACCGGTGGTACCCCCAAATCACCCACCTGTGTAGAACAACTCTTCACCCCCCACGAAGACCGCCCCGGTTACATCTTTCAAACCTTCCTGTATGCCTATATGATATCTAAGCAACAGAACCTGAAGGTAGCCCCCTCACTTCTTTACATTCACAAAGCTGCAGCCGGGGATTATAGTCCTATCATTGAGATGGGCGAACCCCGTCAACCCAAAGTACCCGTTAACAACTTCTCCTTTTACGAAGAAGAATTTCAAAGGCGGCTTACCGCTCTGCTGGAAGAGATATTCGATCCGGAAGTCTGTTTTACTCAAACCGATCACCTGCCCCGGTGTAGCTATTGCGATTATAAATCTATGTGCAAAAGGTAATTATAAAAAAGTACGATGCTTTTTAGCAAAAAACCGATCTTTTCTTTTGAGATTACACAAAATAAGTTACCTTTGCAACCGCAAATAAGGATGGTTCCTTAGCTCAGCTGGATAGAGCAACGCCCTTCTAAGGCGTGGGTCGAAGGTTCGAATCCTTCAGGAATCACTTGGAAGGTAGGAAAACCTACTGAAATATAAGTTAAAGGCTCTTTAATCACTGAATTAGAGAGCCTTTCTTCTTTTTGGGAATTGCCATAAATACCCCAAAGATCCGTTCATAAATTTTACAGGCTCTTTTTACCCATCTACACAGTAAGCTTTTTTCAGGATACTTGCTCTTTTTACACTCACATACAAGCTCTTTTTCAGGATAAGGAGTTTGTATATCCAGTAGATCACAGAAATATGTATCCGGCAGGTTACCATCCTAACGTTTCCCGTTAATAAGAATAAAATATACTACCCACTAACCACCAGGAAACATCCATTATTTATTATAGTAACGGGAAATTTGTATATTTGTAAAAACAAACCATATGACAATACGCTCCCGATACAGGATTATTCCCCTATTACTGATCCTCCTTATAAACAGCCTATTCGGATGGATCTCCGGGTTGCTTATCTATCTTTTTATCAAAGATCCCACCTTTCTCAGTGAAATGCCTCCCGGCCCAGTGTTCCTGGTTAGTATGATCTTTCTCCTGGAATTACTGTTACTCAATATTCTCTTCAAAGATTGCAGACGCATCAAAGTGAATAAGGAAAAGATTGTTTTTATTAACCCGCTCCTGCCCTTTATTAGAAAAAGTTATAAATGGAGAAAACTCGATTATCATCTTACGGTCATAGAACGCTCCACCTATGGCGGTGCTTTTGAAAATACATGGCTGATACGCAAAGGAAGAGTCAAAGCTCGTATTTCCAGTTTCTATTTTGCCAATTATATGGATATAAAAGATGCCTTATCTATACCCGACCAGGGAGAAAGATCCCTTACCTGGTTCCAAAAATTTACCTGCCGGTACGGATGGACCCGGATACCCCGCTATTTCAGTCGTTACCGGAGTTAAAAGGCTAGCTTCATTCTCCTGGATTCACTCTTTATACTCCTCCTGTGCTATCTTCTTTCCTTATATTGCCCCTTTCTTTGCTTAAAAAAGCTCAAAATTCAGCAGGAAAGAGAGTGTTTTGACAAAGAATAGACTATCTTTGCAACCTATGTTAAAATCAAAGAAGGAGATTGTAAAGTAAATAACCTTTAGCGTTCCGCTAAGGTTATCCCTTAATTTATACCCAGGCATATTCTTGTCCGGGTTGTTTTCATATATATAATTTTACAAGAAAACAGGAGTCGTTTTTAACTGATTCCTTCCTTTCAGTTTTTACATTTAATC
>JAJQBG010000172.1 GCA_021203405.1 Bacteroides sp. | reverse complement strand
GGTTATATATTGGTGTATAAAATCAATTAAAGTGGATTCCGTAGAAAGTGGGAAAAGGGTATCCGGGTCGTGAACACCGAGAATATATTTATCTACTACCTGTATGAACAGTTTCTGTTTATTACCTGTATGGTGGAATATTCCTCCCCGGCTTATGCCGGTTGCCTGCTCCAGTTCCGGTACCGTAACTTTTTCGTAGTTCAGTTCACAGAAAAGACGGTACGCATTTTTCAAAATAGTTTCTTTTGTCACATTCATTGGGGTCGGATTCTATGGAATAATATATTTGGATTATAAATATCGGTTCATCTTCTCTTGCTATTTAAATGATGGAAAAGTTTTTCCTCCTGGATTAAACGATATACCTCCGGATGCAGGAAGTAACGAATATCTTTTCCCTGTTCCAGTGATTCCCGGATAAATGTAGCACTGATCTCCAGCATAGAGGTATTTAGCAAGCGTACGGTGGGTGGGAGGGAAGCCCCATCTACTGGATATCCGGGTCGCGGATAGACCAGGATGGGATTTTTAGCCAGAATGGTCCCGGCATTTTTCCAGCGGGGGAAGATATTCCAGTTATCGGCTCCGATGATCAGGCTGAACTCCCGGTCGGGAAAGGATTCTTTCAGGGCCTCCAGGGTGCGATAGGTATAAGAGGGTTGGGAGAGGTGAAATTCAACATCGGAAGCTTTGAAACGGGAATAGCCCCGGGTAGCTGCCTCTACCAGCTCCAGTCTTTTTCTATCGTCCAGTAACTCCCGGTTCTGTTTCAACGGATTTTGTGGGCTTACTACAAACCAGACTTCATCCATTCCTTCGTATTCACAAATATAATTGGCTAGGGCAGTATGGCCGATGTGTACCGGATTGAAAGAGCCACTAAAGATGCCGGTCTTTATTTTCATCTCTTTTTTAGCTTGCTAAAAATTCCCTGATTGTAGAAAGAGCCTCCTGTTTAGCCTTTTCCAGATCGTCATTCACTATAATTTTATCGAATTTATCGGCAAATCCCAGTTCAAAACCGGCTTTGGCAACCCGGCTTTCAATCACTTCCGGCGAGTCTGTTCCCCGGCTTACCAGCCGTTTCCGCAATTCTTCAATAGAAGGTGGTTGAATAAAGATAGAGAGGGCACGTTCTCCGTAATAGTTCTTCAGGTTGCATCCTCCTACCACATCTACATCGAAGATCACATTCTGACCCTCTTCCAGTTGCTTCTCTATCTGTTCTTTCAACGTACCGTAAAACCGGTTTTCGTATACCTCTTCATACTCAATAAATTCTTCACGGGCTATTCGCTGCCGGAACTCTTCGGGAGAGATGAAGAAGTAATCGACTCCATGTTTCTCTTTTCCCCGGGGGGGACGGCTGGTAGCCGATATGGAAAAGGCCAGGTTCAGGTTTTGTTCCAGCAGATAGTTGATAATGGTGGATTTGCCTGATCCCGAAGGAGCAGAAAAGATGATCAGTTTTCCCTTCATATTCCTTTTCTTACATTACATTCAGTACCTGTTCCTTGATCTGCTCCAGTTCATCCTTCATCTGTACGACGATCTTTTGCATCTCCGCATGGTTTGATTTACTCCCCATGGTGTTGATCTCCCGACCGATCTCCTGCGAAATAAATCCCAGTTTTTTTCCCTGTCCTTTCTCTTCTTCCAAGGTATCCAGAAAATAGTTCAGGTGGTTGGTGAGCCGTTGCTTCTCTTCGTTGATATCCAGCTTTTCAATATAATAGATCAACTCCTGTTCCAGGCGGTTCTTGTCATAATCCACACTGATGGTCTTTTCCAGTGCTTCCGTAATGTATTCCTTGATCTTTTCAATGCGCTCTTGCTCAAAAGGAACGATCTGTGTGAGAAGTTCCCGCAAATTGCTGATCTTCTGCCGGAACATACGGTCGAGCGCTTCCCCTTCCTGCCAGCGGAATTCATTGAGTTGTTCTACCGCTTCTTCGATCCCTTTCAGGATAATAGCCCATTCTTCTGCGGGTATTTCTGTTATCTCGGTTTTGCTCAATACTTCCGGCAACCGCAGCAACGTTGTGAACCAATCCTGGGGTACGGGGATCTCCAGCTTATCGGCCATCTCCCGGATCTGTTTGTAATAACCCTCTATGGCAGACTGGTTAATAGGCACTACTGCTTCCGTACCCCCTTTATCTACCCACAGGCTGAAATCGATCTTTCCTCTTTCTAGTCTCGAGGATAAAAGATTACGGATCTCCATCTCCTTTTCCCGGTAGGCCGGAGCAATACGGGTGGAAAGGTCGATCCCTTTACTGTTGAGTGATTTTATTTCAATGTTGATCTTTTTTTCGGGTAGTACGGCTGTAGCTTTGCCAAATCCCGTCATAGACTGAATCATAATTTCTTATCTTTTTTGCAAATGTACTATTTTCGTCCGTATTATTGCGACGGGGAATGATTAAAAAACTATTTTCTGCCTTTTTTATTCCTTGAAAATAAACAATTCTCCCTATCTTTGCATTTCTTTAATGAGACACATATGCCATGTATTTTGAATATTGAGACATCTACCGAAGTTTGTTCGGTGGCTGTGACGGAAAACGGAAATCCGGTATTTAACAAAGAGAATTACGACGGTCCTTCACATTCGGTTTTGCTGGGAGTATTTATAGATGAGGCACTATCTTTTACAGATAGCTGTGGAATGATGCTCGATGCTGTAGCCGTAAGTTGCGGGCCGGGCTCTTATACGGGGCTTCGTATCGGAGTATCTATGGCAAAAGGGATCTGTTACGGGCGTGATATTCCCCTGATAGCGGTTCCGACACTGAAACTGCTCAGTGTTCCGGTATTGCTTTATCAGGATCTTCCGGAGGATGCCCTGTTCTGTCCGATGATCGATGCCCGCCGTATGGAGGTGTATGCTGCTGTGTATGACAGGGCGTTGCGGGTAGAGAGAGAAGTGGGTGCGGATATTGTGGACGGGAATTCTTATCTCTCCTTCCTGGAAGAGCATCCGGTCTATTTCTTTGGGAACGGAGCTGATAAATGCCGTACTGTTATTACGCATCCTAATGCCCGGTTTCTGGAAAAGATCGTTCCGCTGGCAAAAATGATGTCTCCGCTTTCAGAGAGAGCTTTTCTGGATGAAGATTTCAGCGATGTAGCCTATTTTGAGCCCTTTTACCTGAAAGATTTTGTGGCTACAAAGCCTAAGAACACACTGGGAGTGTGAAATAACGCACTTATACTATAACATTATATACATATAAATAATAGATGGAATACAATACCCAACAAAAAAAAATACCTCTTCCCGAATATGGACGCAGTATCCAGAACATGGTCGATCATGCCCTGACCCTCGAAGACCGTGCAGAGCGCCAGCGGTGCGCCAATACCATTGTCAATATTATGGGAGGCATGTTCCCCCATTTGCGGGATGTACCCGACTTTAAGCACAAGCTGTGGGATCACCTTGCTATTATGTCCGGTTTTCAGCTGGATATCGACTATCCCTATGAGATCATCAAAGTAGATAAATTATATACGAAGCCTGAAGTCATTCCCTATCCGCGCTCCCGTATCCGTTACAGACATTACGGTAGAATGCTGGAGACTTTGATCAGCAGAGCCATTGACTTTCCGGAGGGAGAGGAGAAGAAACACCTGATCGCACTCATTGCCAATCATATGCGTAAAAGTTTTATTACCTGGAATAAAGAGACAGTGGATGAAGAGAAGATCTTTGACGACCTGGTAGAATATACCGAAGGGGCTATTCGTCCGGGCGAAGATACCCTTAAACTGATGAGTATCCGCATGGCGATGCACCGTCATCCCCGCCCGGCCGGTGGTCAGCATACCAATCACTCTCCCCACAACAATAATCATTATAACAACCAGCGCAGGCATATTAAATAAGTTTGTTATATTTGCTTACAGATAACACGTAAATCCTAATATCATGGCTTCATTTATTATTGAAGGGGGACACCCGCTTTCCGGAGAAATTCATCCCCAGGGCGCAAAAAATGAGGTGTTGCAGATCCTTTGTGCTACCTTGCTTACTGCCCAGGAGGTAACGATCCATAATATTCCCGATATTCTTGATGTGAATAACCTCATCTCCCTGCTTATTGATATGGGAGTAAAGGTGGTACATAAGGGAGAGGGTACCTATTCATTCAAAGCTGAAACCGTAGATCCGGATTATCTGGAGAGTGAAGAATTTCTTACCCGTTGTTCCCGTCTCCGGGGCTGTGTGATGCTGATCGGCCCCATGGTGGCCCGTTTCGGAAAAGCCATGCTTTCCAAACCGGGAGGAGATAAGATCGGCCGTCGTCGTCTGGATACGCACTTTCTGGGCATTCAGAAACTTGGAGCCGATTTTCAATACAATACCGACCGGGAGCTATATGAAATAAAAGCAGATCGTCTTACCGGTGCCTATATGTTACTGGACGAAGCCTCTGTTACCGGTACCGCCAATATTATCATGGCAGCTGTACTGGCTAAAGGTACTACTACTATCTATAACGCAGCGTGTGAACCCTACCTGCAACAGCTTTGTAAAATGCTCAACCGGATGGGAGCCCGTATCAGCGGTATTGCTTCTAATTTGCTCACCATCGAAGGAGTGGAATCTCTCTCGGGGACTACCCATACCGTACTTCCCGATATGATCGAGGTGGGAAGTTTTATCGGTATGGCTGCTATGACCCGCAGTGAAGTAACGATCAAAAACGTTTCGTATGAAAATCTGGGAGTGATCCCTGATAGTTTTCGCAGGCTGGGTATCCATCTGGAACAACGGGGAGATGATATATTTATCCCTCAGCAGGATTCTTATGAGATCGAATCCTTTATTGACGGCTCCATTATGACCATTGCCGACGCGCCCTGGCCGGGACTTACTCCCGACCTTCTCAGTGTGATATTGGTAGTGGCTACACAGGCGAAAGGGAGTGTGCTCATCCATCAGAAGATGTTTGAAAGCCGGCTCTTTTTTGTCGATAAACTGATCGATATGGGAGCCCAGATCATTCTCTGTGATCCGCACCGTGCCGTAGTGAACGGGCATAACCACCGGCATTCCCTGTGGGCAGGTAAGATGACTTCTCCCGATATCCGTGCCGGTATTGCCCTACTGATCGCTGCCATGAGTGCCGAGGGGACCAGTGAGATACATAACATTGAGCAAATTGACCGTGGTTACCAGAATATTGAGGCCCGCCTCACAGCACTGGGTGCCCGTATTCAAAGAAAAGCGTAACCCGGCCTATGATCTGTCAAGAAGAACTCTATAAGATCGGGATCATCAATAAACCTCACGGTATTCACGGTGAGGTTCTTTTTACTTTTACCGATGACATTTTCGACCGGGTAGATTGCGACTATTTGGTTTGCCTGATGGATGGTATTTATGTTCCTTTTTTCCTGGAAGAGTATCGTTTCCGTACTGACACCACCACTTTGGTAAAATTTGAAGAGGTGGACAGCGATCAGAAGGCCCGCCGTTTTACCAATGTGGAAGTGTGGTTTCCTGTAAAATATGCTGCCGAAAGCCGGGAGGATGAATATTCGTGGGACTATTTTTGCGGATTTCAGGCTGAAGATACGGAACTGGGAGTGATCGGTACCATTATAGAAGTAGACACTGCTACCATCAATACCCTCTTTGTCGTGGATAGGGAAGGAGAGGAGATCCTGATTCCGGCACAGGAGGATTTTATCGAGACTATTGATCACAATGACCGGAAGATTTTGCTGAAACTTCCTGAAGGGCTGTTACAGATCGATAACGTAGAGTCGGTAGATTAACTCCTCGCTGGTAAATCAGATTCTTTTCGTTAAAATCCATAAAGAAAAACTACTTTGCATAGGGCAAATGTTTACCTTTGTCTCTCATTTAAAAAGTTATGTCGAAAAAAGGAAAGAACAGAACTTTCTGGAGAAATATAAAATTCAAATACCGTGTCACTATCACCAATCTGAATACATTGGAGAACGTGACCCAGTTCCAGGTTTCCAGACTGAACGGATTCTCCCTTCTTTTCTCTGCTCTCTTCCTGCTTTTTGCCGCCAGTGCCGCTCTCATTGCTTTTACCCCGCTCCGGAATTACCTGCCCGGATATATGAATACCGAGGTGCGCAGGCTTATTGTAGAGAATGCTCTCTATACCGATTCACTGGCCTCCATTGTCGAGAAACAGAACCTCTATATTCTTAATATACAGGATATTTTTAGCGGTACCGTTCGTATTGATACGGTGCATTCGCTTGATTCACTCAATGTACTCAGGGAAGATACCTTGTTGGAAAGGAGCCGCCGGGAGGAGGAGTTCCGCCGGCAGTACGAAGAGAACGAACGATATAATCTTACTACCACCAATCAGGAACCCGATACCGACGGATTGGTCTTTTACCGGCCTACCCGGGGATTGATCAGCAGCCAGTTCAATACGGAGCAGCGGCATTTCGGGATTGATATTGCCGCCACTCCCAACGAAAGTGTACTTTCCACCCTGGATGGAACCGTTATCCTGAGTGCCTATACCGCCGAAACCGGTTATGTCATACAGGTACAACACAGCCGGGATCTTCTCTCTGTTTACAAACATTGCGGCTCGCTTCTTAAGCGTGAAGGTGATCCGGTCCGGGCAGGAGAGGCTATTGCCCTGGTCGGGAATACCGGGACGCAGACTACCGGTCCCCATCTCCATTTTGAGATCTGGCACAAAGGCAAACCCATTAATCCCGAACGATTTATTGTATTTTAACCATCCTATGAGGAAAAAACAAATAGCTATCTTAGGCTCTACAGGTTCTATCGGTACACAGGCTCTTCAGGTCATTGAAGAGCACGCCGACCGGTATGAGGTGTATGCACTTACTGCCAATGAACGGGTTGAACAGCTGATCGGGCAGGCCCGTAAATTTTTACCGGAGGCTGTAGTTATAGCCAATGAATCTAAATATAGTATCCTGAAGGAGGCCCTTAACGATCTTCCCATCAAGGTATATGCCGGAGAAGAGGCTCTTTGTCAGATCGTGGAATCACAACCGATTGACATCGTACTTACCGCTATGGTAGGTTACTCCGGTTTAAAGCCCACTATCAACGCCATCAAAGCCCGCAAGGTCATTGCTTTGGCGAATAAAGAGACACTGGTGGTTGCCGGCGAACTTATTGAGCAACTCGCCCGGGAGTACCGGGTACCTATTCTTCCCGTCGATTCCGAACACTCGGCTGTTTTCCAGTGTATTGTCGGAGAGGGGAACAACGAAATTGAAAAGATTATCCTTACCGCTTCGGGGGGGCCTTTCCGTAATTATTCCCTGCGGGAACTCGAATCTGTTACCAGGGGGCAGGCTCTTCAGCACCCTAACTGGAAGATGGGAGCCAAAATAACCATTGACTCTGCTACCCTGATGAATAAAGGATTTGAGATGATCGAAGCCCGGTGGCTCTTTGGAGTAAAGCCTGAACAGGTAGAGGCTATTATTCATCCGCAGGCCATTATCCATTCCATGGTACAGTTTTGCGACGGTACCATCAAAGCCCAGATGGGAGTGGCTGATATGCGTATGCCTATCCAGTATGCATTCTCCTATCCGGACCGTTTGTCCTCTTCCTGCCGGCGACTTGATTTTGCTGCCTGTGGTCAGCTTACTTTTGATAAGCCCGATCCGCAACGTTTCCGCAACCTCGCTCTTGCGTGTGAAGCGATGTTTAAAGGAGGAAATCTTCCCTGTATTGTCAACGCTGCTAATGAGGTAGTAGTGGCTGCTTTTCTGCAGGAGAGGATCAGTTTTTTGCAGATGAGTGATATTATTGAAAAAACGATATCTAAGGTAAGCTTTATACACACTCCTGCCTATGAAGATTATGTAGAGACCGATAAAGAAGCCCGCCTGCTGGCACAAAGTTTACTATAATAAAATAAGTATATAATTAAAAACAGATAGAATTAATGGAAACATTTTTGATTCGTGCCTTGCAACTGATCCTCAGCCTTTCGCTGCTTGTGATCGTACACGAAGGAGGCCACTTCCTTTTCGCCCGCCTGTTTAAGGTACGGGTAGAGAAGTTCAGTATATTTTTTGCACCCTGGTTCTCATTTTTTAAGTTCAAACCTAAGAACAGCGAAACAGAGTATCAGATCGGGTGGCTCCCTCTGGGGGGGTATGTAAAGATCGCCGGGATGATCGATGAGTCGATGGATACCGAGCAGATGAAACAGCCTGCACAACCCTGGGAGTTTCGTTCCAAACCGGCCCGGCAACGATTGCTGATCATGGTTGGGGGTGTCGTTTTCAACTTCCTGCTGGCTCTCTTTATCTACTCCATGATACTCTTTGCCTGGGGAGACTCCTATGTTCCTGTACAGAAGGTACCTATGGGGATGCAGTTTAACGAAACAGCTAAGGCAGTGGGCTTTCAGAACGGAGATATTTTGCTCAGGGCGGACGATATCGAATTGGAACGGATGGGGGGCGATCTGCTGAGCCAGATCGTGGATGCCAGAGTGGTGACCGTACTTCGTGACGGTATAGAGGTTCCCGTTTATATTCCCGAAGATATGATGCAACGGCTTATGACGGACTCTGTCCGTTTCGCCGACTTCCGCTTCCCCTATGTGATTGATAGTATTATTCCGGGTAGCGCTGCACAGCAATATGGCCTGCGTCAGGGGGATAGCATTATCGCCCTCAATGGAAAGAAGAATATTTCCTATTACGATGTGATGGAGGAACTTACTTACCGCAGGGAAAATGCTGAAACCTTGCTGGGTGATAGCATTGATCCTCATGCCCTTACGCTGGTGTATGCCAGAGACGGAAAAACAGATACCCTGGCTCTTTCTACCGATTCCGAATATAAACTGGGTATCTATCCGGATGTACGTTTTTCCCGGTTACTTCCGCTGGTAGAGGTCAACTACGGTTTTTTTGAATCCTTACCGGCTGGTGTCAACCTCGGGGTCAATACGCTGAAAGGGTATGTTAATAATATGAAGTATCTTTTCTCCAAGGAGGGAGCTAAACAACTGGGAGGATTCGGGACCATTGGTAGCATCTTCCCCGCGCAATGGGACTGGCACCAGTTCTGGTACATGACTGCTTTCCTCTCTATCATTCTGGCCTTTATGAATATTCTGCCTATTCCGGCGCTTGATGGAGGACACGTACTCTTCCTGATCTATGAAATTGTGGCCCGCAGAAAACCCAGTGATAAATTTATGGGGTATGCCCAGATCACCGGTATGTTACTTCTTTTTGGTCTGTTGATATGGGCCAACCTGAATGATGTGATCCGCTTCTTTTTCTAAGAGTGGTCTACTCCTTACAAAATAACTCTCCTCTTTCGGGAACCATCCCCGAAAGAGGAGTTTCTTTTTATAGGGTATCTCTTACCTTCCGAACTGTTCTTTTTAGAGATTGTTATATCTGAAGCCATTTTATAAGCCACCTTATGACACTCTTACAATTATTCAAAAATATCCGTCCTTTTGTGCATCCCTACCGTTTCCTGGTAGTCCTGGCCCTGATATTAACCCTGATCGGTTCTCTCACAGCACAGGTGAACGCCTGGGTACTTCGCTATACCGTAGACAAGGTGAACGTACTGGTAGAGACGCAGCAAGGCATCCGCGAAGGTTTCCGTATCCTCGGATATATCTCCGTTATCCTTATCAGTAAGGAGATACTGAATGCCTTTATCCAGTTCGGGCAAAATATTACGGAGAGAAACTGCGTATTAATATTTCCCGTGATCTTGCCCAGACAGTTATCGAACGTATCCTTACTTACCGGATGGCATTTTTTATCTCCGGAGGGAACCGGCCCGGTAAACTCCAGACCCGTATTGACCGGGGTATTGAGAGCCTTACCCGCCTTATCCAGAATTTCTTTATTGATATTCTCCCGCTGTTTGCCAATTCTTTGGTGGCACTTATTGTTATGTTCAATGCCAACTTCTATGTGGGGCTGGTAGCACTCTGCATTATACCGGTCTATTTCTATGTAAGCCGTGTGCAGGCGCAAAAGTTAAGCGGTTCCCGGCATACCATCAAAGAGCTTCGGGAGAATAAAAGCCAGGGTATACTCAGTATTCTGGAATCCATCAATGTGATCAAATCTTTTATCCGGGAAGATATTGAGAGCGAAAAACAGATGAATCTCCAGAATAGCCTGACGGCTACCCAGCTTAAAACCCGTCGCATCAGTTTTCTCTTCGACGGATTCAAAACCTTTATTGAACAGATCGGAGTGGTACTTATCATTATCCTTACCGTTTATTTTGTCCTGGAGGGAGATATGACCATCGGAGCCATTATGTTCCATATCCTCCTGTCCAATAATGTATCGGCTCCCATCCGTCAGTTGCACCGTATCTATGACGAGATGAACAACGCTCTTATCTATCCCGAAAGCTTTTTTGAAGTATTGGATGCCCGTCATCAGGTTGAGGACTCCGGTAGTTACCGTCCTGTTCCTGTGAAGGGTCACTTCTCCCTGAGGCAGGTTAATTTCACCTATCCCGATAACGAAGTACGTACCCTTCATCATATCAATATGGAGATTATGCCGGGTAGGATCACTGCCCTGGTAGGACTTTCCGGAGCCGGTAAGAGTACCCTTATCAACCTGCTGGATAAGTTCTACGAACCCGATTCCGGGGAGATCCTCTTAGACGGTGTCTCTCTGAAAGAGTACGATACGGAATATCTGCGGGATCATATTGGCCTGGTGCTGCAGAAGAACCATATATTTAATGGTACCATTGAAGAGAATATCCGTTACGGCAATCCGCATGCCTCCATGGAGGATGTAATGGAAGCTGCCGGAAAATCTTTTCTCCATGAGCAGGTAATGAGCCTGCCCGATGGTTACCAAACCTCAGCCCTTGCCCTCTCCGGAGGACAACAACAAAAGATAGCCATTGCCCGGATGTTCCTTAAAGATCCCCCTGTTATCTTTCTGGATGAGCCTACTGCCAGTCTGGATGCCGTATCTACCGAGCAGATTAAAAATAGCCTGGATGCGATCAAACAGAACCGCACGGTGGTGATCATTTCGCACAGTATCTCGCAGATCATTGATTCCGACCGTATCTATGTTATGGAAGGGGGACAGATCGTCGAATCAGGTACTCATGAGTCTCTCTACCGGTTACAAGGTACTTATAAAGAGATATTTGATGCGATGGCCCGCAGCCTGAATCTGGATAAAATATCCCGTACCTTTGAATAATCCGTTATTACCGGCTATTC